>NZ_JACNME010000001.1:0-369272 GCF_014270065.1 Quadrisphaera sp. RL12-1S
AGCTTGGCGGTCTCGTAGCGGTCGGAGCCGTTGATGCGGTTGACGGTGTAGCCGTCGCCCTTGATGGCGGTCTCGACGGAGGTCGGGATGACCGTGGTGCCACCGATCAGCCAGATGTTCTTGGCGCCGAGGCGCTTGATCTCGGCCTTGGTCGCGTCGTCGGCGCCCTTGTCGCTCACGTAGAGGATCGGGGCGTTGGCGACACCGGCGAGGTAGGAGGCGGTGAGGCCGTCCACCGTGGCGTAGCCGTTGACGAGGATGACGTTGTCGGCCTTGTCGAACGCGGCCTTGGAGGCGGCGATCGCGGTGCCGTAGCGGTCATCGCCCTGGATGCGCTGGTCGAACTTGAAGTTGGCGTCGGCGTTGGCGGCACCGGCGAGGGCGAGGGCGCCACCACCGAGGCAGACCGCGAGAGCGAGCGTCCCCGCGGCGGTGCGCTTCGCCATGTTGCGAGCAGACATGTGAATGTCCTCCATGGAATGAACGGTTGGGGACGCTGGTCCCCGGGCCTGGGAAGGACCCGGGGTTCCGGGTCTTCCAGATCCGCCGTCCGGCGGATCCGGACATTACGGACTGTGTTTCTTCCTCACCTCTCGGTGACGACAAGGAAGAAGTTAGCCGGGCCGCTGCCCCAACCGTGGGATTTCCAAACATGGCGCGTGTCGGCGTGTCGCAGCGCGGCACGAACGGCCGCTGACCTGCGGTGACGCCGAACCACATCGTTGTGGTCCGCGCGTGTCGCGGCGGCGTCGCCGTGGTGGGTCGCGCCTCACGGGAGCCGGAGGAAGCTCCCCCGTTCGGCGTACGAGAACAGTGCCCCACCGCGACACGCCACGCGTCGCGACACGCCCCAATCGACTCGGAAATCTTTTTGCGTCCCGCTCGTCACGCGAGTCACACGAACGTCGATATCGGAAGAACCGCCACCAATCCGGACAGAACGACCCTCGCGACCTGCGAGTTTGCCCAGACTCGCCCCCCTCGCCCCCGGAGGACGGCCGCTGCGACCGAGATGTGACTCAACGTGACGGCCGGCGGAATGCCCGACAGCGCCACCCAGCGTCTCGTCGCCGCCCGCGACGGCGAAGGCGCGTCGTGCACGTCGACCGCGGCGTCACCACCACGCACCGTGTTCTCGTGCCACGTCCGCGCCCGGGGCAGGGGTGGGCGGCCTGCCACCGACGGATGGGTGATCCCCGCACCGGCTGCTCGACCCGCCACCGCCACCTGTCGATCAGGGGGACGTGAGAGGACTCGCCCCCGAGGCCGGCGCGCCGCGCGCTGCGCTCGGCGTGTGCGCTGCCGCGCTCGTCGTCGTCGTCCTCATCGGACTGTCTCAGCCCGACCCGGCGGCCAAGACCACGGCCATGGCCGTCTACGTGACCGGCCTTGCCAGCGCGCTGCTGACCCTGCGGTGGCGCCTGCGCCGCACTCCCCCGGCCACCCCGGACCACCAGCTGTGGGCCAACCTGGGCCGAGCGCTGGTCGCCGGGGTGCTCGCCGTGGTGGTCATCGTGGTGGGCAACGCGACCGGTGGAGCCGGGACCTGGGTGCCGCCGACCCTCGCGTCGCTGATGCTCCTGGGGGTGGCGCTCAACTACCTGGGCGTCATCCGGTGGACCAGCCCCACGGAGCACCGCGCGCGGGTGGACCCGGACCACCTGGTCAACGCCGTCTGCTGCGCCCTCGTGCTGGTCGCGGGCGCGCTGCTGGCCGCCAGCGCGTGGACCGGGGACCAGCGCCTCCTGCACGACTCCCGCTTCCCCCTCCTGGTGCAGGCCGCCTGCTCCCTCGTGGAGGCCGCGGTGATGGCCGGCACCACGCGCGGGTGGGCGCGCCGCGGCGACCTGCGACCCGTGGTCCTGACAGCCGCCCTGCTGGCGGGCATGGGCATCAACCTCACGCTGCTGGTGGTGAGGGACCCCTCGGGGCTGCTGCCGTGGGCGCTGCTCCCCCACGGCGTGTGGGCCGCCGCGCTGGCGCTGTGCGCGCTGCTGCCCCAGGTGGCGCACCCGCGGGACCGGCACGACGTCGCCGTCAGCAGCACCAGCGGCTTCGCCGTGGTGGTCCTGGCCCTGCCCGTGGCGGCCGTGGCCGCGCAGCGCGGCCTCGGGGTGGTGGCGGTGCTCGCCACCGCGGCCCTGCTGGGCTCGGCGACCCGCCTGCTGCTGGACGTGCGCGAGCTGCGCCAGGTGCTGCTCGAGCGGCGCGCCTCCCTCGTCGACGACCTCACCTCCCTGTCCAGCCGCCGCGGCATCCACGCGGTGCTGGAGCGGGCGCTGTCCGAGCAGCGCCCCCTGGTGGTGGCCGTGCTCGACCTCAACCGCTTCAAGGACGTCAACGACGCCCTCGGCCACGCCGCCGGAGACCAGCTCCTGCGCACCGTGGCCGCCAGGCTCCGCTCCCTGCTGCTGCCCGGCGAGGTGGCCGGCCGCCTCGGCGGCGACGAGTTCGTGGTGGTGGCGCCCTGCTGCTCCCCCACCACGCCGCAGGAGCGGGCTGCGGAGCTGGGCGCCGCCATCACCTGCCAGCTCAGCGCTCCGGCGCCGCTCGGCGCGCTGGTGGTGCAGGTGGAGGCCAGCACGGGCACCAGCACCTGGCAGCCCCCGTCCTCCCCCGCTGCTCCTGAGGACGACGACGGCGACGCCGGCTCGCTGGCCGCCCGGCTGCTGCGCGCCGCCGACGCCGCCATGTACGACGCCAAGCGGTCCGGCGGCGGCTGGGTCCCCCACGACGCGGCCCGCCACGACGACACCGCGGGCCAGCTGGCACTCGCCACCGACCTGCGCGCCGCCCTGGTCACCGGGCAGCTGCTGCTGCACCACCAGCCGCAGGTGCGCGCCGACTCCGGCACCCCCGTGGGCGTGGAGGCGCTGGTGCGCTGGCAGCACCCGCGCCTCGGACTGCTCGGACCGGAGTGCTTCCTCGACCTCGCCGAGACCCACGGGCTGATGGGACTGCTCACCGAGGAGGTGCTGCGCCTCGGCGTGGCCCAGCAGGGCGCGTGGCGCCGCGACGGCCTGCTCACGCGGTTGTCGCTGAACCTGCCCGCGAGCGCCCTGCACGACCTGGACCTGCCGCGCCGCGTGGACGCGCTGCTGCTCGAGCACGGCGTGCCGGGGTCCAGCCTGGTGCTGGAGGTGACCGAGTCCGTGCTGCTGCGGGACCCGGAGCGGTCCCGGACGGTGGTGCAGGCGCTGCGCGGGTCGGGCGTCCGCGTGAGCATCGACGACTTCGGCACCGGCCACTCCTCCCTGGCGCGGCTGCAGGGCCTGGCCGTGGACGAGCTGAAGCTGGACGCGACCTTCACCGGTGAGCTGCTGGTGGACGAGCGGTCCCGCACGATCGTGGCCGGGACCGTGGCGATGGCCCACGCGCTGGGGTTGAGCGTGGTGGCCGAGGGCGTGGAGGACGACGCGACGCTGGGGGCGCTGCGCGAGCTCGGCTGCGACGAGGCGCAGGGCTACTTCGTCGCCCGGCCGATGCCGGCCGCGCAGCTGCCGGTCTGGTGGCGGGAGCGCGGGGGGCCGATCGGGTGCCTTCCGGCCGCTGGCGCCGAAGGCGACGGCTCCACCGGCCGATCCCTGGTGCATGAGCACTGAGCCGCGCGGCGCCCTCACCTTCGGCAGCCTCTTCAGCGGCTCCCAGACCTGCACCCGGCTCACCCGACCCACCCGACCCGCGCTGGCCCGCGTCCTGGACCGCGTGCGCGCCCTCGTGTGGCCCCCCGCCTGCTCCCAGCCCCACCACTGACCGGGGAGGGAGCCAGCCGGACTCGAACGACCTGGACTCCCCTGACCGCCAGGATGTCGGCGACTCTTCCCGTGCACGTCGCCGTGCAGATCCTCGAAGAGCTCCAGCACCGTCCTCACGCTCCGTCATCCGCAGGTCTGTCGGTCTGTGCCTGCGGCGGCGAGCTGCTGGACTGCTCCATCGCCAGGTCGTTCCGGCCGTGAGCTGGCGGTGGCGTGGCTGCAGCGCAGCGGTCCGCGCGTAGACGTCAGCGCCGTGCCTGGACCTGCTCGACAGGTCCCGGCAACGGTCCTGCGCAGAGGCCCCGCGGAGATCCCCGGGCTGTCGGTGGTGGCCTCTAGGTTCAGAGACGTGATCGACGGCGAGGTGCTCGGCGGGTGCGCTCCCACGCACCCCGTCCTGTGCGCGCCCGGGCAGATCACCCAGGCAGCGGGTTCCCTGCTGGCCAGCTCCGGGGCGTCGCTGTCGCTGGCGCAGTTGCAGGCCGCCTACCTCCAGCTGCAGGCGGCCCAAGCCGCGGTGGCGGCCGCCCAGCTGCACCTGACCCGCATGCTCGTCGAGCACGAGCGCCCCCACCGCCGCAAGGCACCGGGCACCCAGACCAAGGGCTGGCTGGAGCGCGCCGCCCGCCTCGGGCGCGGCGCGGCCTCCACCGAGGTGGCCGCAGCGCGCGCCACCGACCCCGCGTGCGGCGCACTGCGCGGCCTGGGAGCGGCACTGGCGGCCGGTGAGGTCTCGCGCCAGCACGTCGAGGTGGCCACGCGCCTGCTCCCGCGCCTGCCCCAGCGCGTGCTCGACGAGCGGCGCGAGGAGGTCGACGACCACCTCACCGACCAGGCCCGCGACTTCTCCCCCAGCGACACCGACACCCTCACCAAGCACCTGCGCCGCGCGGTCTGCTCCGATGACCCCGCTGACCAGTGGCCTGAGCCGCCCGCCGCCAGCTACGAGCGCCGGCAGGGCAGCTGGTACACCGACTGGACCGGCATGGTCCAGTTCCGCTTCTCCGTGCCCGAGGCCGACGCCTTGCCGCTCACCGCCGCCCTGTCAGGTCTGGCCGCCCCCACGCGCTGCGCCTCCCCCGACTCCGGAGACCAGGACGACGACGACGGCGACCCCGGCGGCGCGGAGGCCCCGGTGGACGTGCGCACCACCACCCAGCGCAACGCCGACGCCTTCGCCGAGCTGGTCCGGCGCGGCGAGAGCGCCCCCGGAGACCTCGAGGCCGAGGTGGGACGACTCGTGGTCGTCGCCACCGAGGCCCAGCTGGCCGAAGATCCAGGTGCCGGCGGCGCGGTCTGCACCCACGACCCCGACCCGCTGTCCACCACCGCCCTGCGGCGGCACGCCTGCGACGCCGTCGTCGACAAGGTGGTGCTCGACCGCCACGGCGCCGTGGTCCGCATGGAGTCCCTCGGACGGCTCGCCACCCGCGCGCAACGCCGTGCGCTCGCCGCGCGGGACGGCGGGTGCGCCTTCCCCCAGTGCAGCGCCCCAGCCACCTGGTGCGAGGCCCACCACATCGTCTTCTGGAGCCAGGGCGGCGCCACCGACGTGGCCAATCTGGTGCTGCTGTGCTCGCGGCACCACACCGAGATCCACCTCGGTCACTGGACGATCACCGTGCGCGCCGCAGTGCCCTGGTTCGTGCCGCCGCCGTGGGTCGACGCGGCCCAGCGGCCGCTGCGCAACTCCTTCCACCAGCGGATCGCCGCGACCCGCGCCGCCGCGGCCGACCTGCGCCGACAACCCGGTGGACAACCCGGTGGACAACCCGGTGCGCGACCCGACCACCAGGAGGACGCAGACGCCGAGGCGGCGTGACACCCGCGCTGCGACGCTCTGCAGCGCGCCGGCGTTCCGGCGCACCAGGAGGGGCGACGCGTCCTCCTGCTCGCCGACGAGGCACCGCCGCGGTCACGCGCGCCACAGGGCCGTGGTGTCGCTGTGCCGCGCAGAGTCTGCTGCTCGCGCACCAGGTGACGGAGGTGCGCTCCTCACGGCCTGGTGGCCCCGGGCCGCACGTGGACCTCACTCTCGGGTCTCTCGCGGGGGATCGGACTGATGGGGTCGTGGCGTCCACGCTGGCGGTGTCCGCCCTCCAGCGCGCCACAGGAGCGGATGGACTCTCGCTGCTGCTCCTGGGAGGTGGCCTCCACCCCGAGCACCGCCTCGGCCTGGCTGCACGGGCGATCAAGGACGTCGGTGCCCACGTCCGTGGCGGGAGCCGCGGATCTGGCGATGTGGTGGCGTGAGCGTGCAGGGCTGATCGGGTGCCTTCACCGCTGCGGCGGCCCAGCCGGAGCCGCCCGCTGCCGATCCAGGTGCATGACCTCTGAGCAGCGCGGCGTCCCGACCCTCGGCAGCGTCTTCGACGGCTTCCAGACCGACACCCGGCGCACCCGGCCCGCGCTGGCCCGCGTCCTGGACCGCGTGCGCGCCCTCGTGTGGCCCCCCGCCTGCTCCCAGCCCCACCACTGATCCCGCGCTGCACCTCCGCGACGAACTGGCGCAGAGGCGTCACCACCCCATGCTCAGGCTGGCGGTGCGCTCCTGCGGAACCGGGAGGCCAGGTACTGGTCGACGGCGTGCCGGCTGCTCCGCCACGTTCCGTCGGCGTCCTGGTAGGACTCCAGACGCCCCCGACGCGCAGCGTGCCGCAGGGCTACGAGGGCGATCTCGGGTGTGACCAGCACCGCCAGAGGGACCATGCGCGCTGGCCCGGCGATGCTCGGGATGATGAACCGGTCATGGCGGCTGCGGTCGTGCGCCTGGGTGTAGACCCAGCGAGCCGCATCTCCGCATCCCTGCACCGTCAGGTGCTCGCGCAACGGCTCGTCGCCCACGGGCCGCTGGCGTTCGAGCAGAGCCTCGACCTCGCGGAGGACGAGCGTGTTCCCCCCGAGCGCTGTGGAGTGGTGAGCCTCCAGGTGCCCGATGTCGTCCCACACCGCCGCAGCCTCCTGCGGCGTGGGGAGTCCGCCACGCCGATCCCGCACGTCAGTGGTGGCCGTGTCGAGCCGCCGGTAGACCGTCGCCCTTGAGGGCCTTCCACGATCGACCACGGGGACCTCCGGTTCTGGCAGAGGGGAACAGCATCCAGTTGATCGGCCCCAGAAGAGCCGTGAGAGGTCTGTCCACCGCATCAGCGGAGCTCCACCGAGCTGCAAGACCATCCCCGGAAAGGGGCTCGAGGCGCCGGGGCGCAGACGGGTGACGCTCGCACCGACGAGTGGATCACCGCCCTCCACGGGTCGATGCACCACCGTGCCGCGCGACACCCCCCGCTCCGACAGGGCCCCCCGCCCTGCGCTGTGCGCGGCCGCCGCGTCCGCGCTCGTCGTCGTCGTCGCTCCGTTCCTGCTGCCGGGCACCACGGGCACCGCCACCAGCGCGGTGGCCTACCTGGCGCTGCTGGCCAGCGCGGGCCTGCTGATCCGGTGGCGCGGCCGGCGAGCGGCGGAGGAGCAGCGGACGTGGCGCCTGCTCGGCGCGTCGCTGTGGGCCATCACCGCTTCCGTCCTCGCGGTGGCCGTGGCGGTGCGCGCGGGGCTGCCCGCCGCCACCACCACCGCGGTCCTGTGCGCCGGGGTGCTGGTGATGATGACGCTGACGTACCTGGCGGTCATCCGCTGGACCCGGCCCGACCCCGAGGGCCGCGGCATCGACCCCGACCACCTGGTGGGGACGGTCTGCGCGATCGTGGTGCTCACCACCGCCGCCCAGGCGCTCACGCACCTCGCCGGCCTGGCCGTGGGCTTCGGACCCGCGCTGCCCGGCCTGGTGTCGATCAGCGGCAACCTCGTGGTGGTGGGCGTGCTCACCGCCACCACGCGCGGGGCCCTGCGCCGCGGCGACCCGCGGCCCGCGGTGCTCAGCGCCGCCCTGCTGCTCGTGGCGGCGGGGACCGCGGCCGTGCTGGCGAGCCAGCTCCCGCTCATCCCGTGGGCCCTGCTGGTGCGCGCGCCGTGGCCGCTGGCGCTGGCCGTCTGCGCGGCGCTGCCCGCGGTGCCGCACCCCCGCGAGCGGCAGGACGTGGTCATCAGCAGCACCACGGGGTACGCGGTGGTGGCCGGGGCGCTGCCCGTGGTCACCCTCGCCCTGGTCGAGCGGATGACGGGCGTGGCCGTGGTGGCCTCCCTGGCGGCGCTGGCCGCCTCGGGGCGGCTGCTGCTGGACGTCCGCGAGCTGAGGGCGCTGGTGGCCAACCGCCGCTCCTCCCTCGTCGACGAGCTGACCGGGCTGCCCAACCGGCGCGCCGTGACAGCGCTGCTGGCCCGGGTGCTGGTGCAGCGCCAGCCGGTGGTGGTGGCCGTCATCGACCTCGACCGCTTCAAGGACGTCAACGACGCCCTCGGCCACGCCGCCGGCGACGAGCTGCTGCGCTGCGCCGCCGACCGTCTGCGCGAGGTCCTCCTGCCCGGGGAGGTGGTGGCGCGCCTGGGCGGCGACGAGTTCGTGGTGGTGGCCCCCTGCGAGCCCGGCTCCGGTGCGGCGCTGCGCGCCGCGACCCTGGGCACCTCGGTGGTGACCGCGCTGGGCGAGCCGGTGGAGCTCGGCGCGGGCAGCGTGCTGGTGGGCGCGAGCACCGGCACCGCCTCCTGGCTCCCGCCGCTCTCCCCCGCCGCCGGAGCCGAGGACGACGACGACGCGGTCGCGCTGACCTCCTGGCTGCTGCGCGCCGCCGACGCCGCGATGTACGACGCCAAGCGCTCCGGCAGCGGTTGGGTGGCCCACGACCCCGCGCGCCACGACGACGCCGCCGGCCAGCTGGCGCTGGTGGCCGACCTGCGCGTCGCTCTGGCCCAGCGGCAGCTGGTGCTGCACCACCAGCCCCAGGTGGACGCCACCACGGGGCGGCCGGTGGGCGTGGAGGCCCTGGTGCGCTGGGAGCACCCGGCCCGCGGGCTGCTGGGCCCAGCGCGCTTCCTCGACCTGGCCGAGGCGCACGGGCTGATGGGGCCGCTCACCGAGGAGGTCCTCCGCCTCGGCGTGGAGCAGCTGGCGGCGTGGCGCACCGGCGGGCTCACGCCGCGGATGTCGTTGAACCTGCCTGCCAGCGCCCTGCACGACGTCGAGCTGCCGCACCGCGTCTCGGTGCTGCTGCTCCAGCACGGCGTGCCCGCGTCCAGCGTGGTGCTGGAGGTGACGGAGTCGGTGCTGCTGCGCGACGTCGAGAGGTCCAAGGACGTGGTGCAGGCGCTGCGCGGGGCGGGAGTGCGCGTGAGCATCGACGACTTCGGCACCGGCCAGTCCTCCCTGTCCCGGCTGCGCGACCTCGCGGTGGACGAGCTGAAGCTCGACGCGTCCTTCACCGCCGGCCTGCTGGCGGACGATCGCGCCCGCACGATCGTGGGCAGCACCGTGGCGCTGGCGCACGCGCTCGGCCTGAGCGTGGTGGCCGAGGGCGTGGAGGACGCCGAGACCCTGGCCTGCTTGGCCGCCCTCGGCTGTGACGAGGTGCAGGGCTACCTGTACGCCGCGCCGATGCCCGCCGAGCGGTGCGCGGCGTGGTGGACCGCCCGAGCAGGGGCGCACGCGCCCGCGTCGATCTTGGGTGCCCAAGATCCTCAAGTGCCCGCGCGGTGATGTCGATCTCTAGGGAGACACACCCTTCCCCTGACCGATGGAGGTCTCGTGCTCCACCGCCTCGCCGACCTGCGGGTCGCTCACAAGCTCTACGTCGGCTTCGCCGTCGTCTGCCTGCTACTGCTCGTCGTGGCGGGGGTGAGCGCCTCCCGGCTCACCCAGGCCCAGGCCAACCTCGACCAGCTCGCCGGGTCCGGCCTCGCCTCCGTCGACACCGCCGACCGGGCGGCACTGGCGCTGCTGCAGGTCCGCTTCGACGCCGCCAACCTCGCGCTGGTCACGGACCCGTCCGCCATCGCCGACGCTGTGAAGACCCTCCAGACCGACGATGCCGCCCTCGACGCGGCGTGGACGAAGTACCAGGAGTCCGGGCCCGCCTCCTCGGCCGACCAGCAGAGCGCCTTCACCTCGGCGCTGACGGCCTACCGGGCCGCCCTCCAGAAGATGGTCCCGCTGGCGCAGAGCAACCAGGTCGAGGCCTTCCTCGAGGTCCGCACGCAGGAGGCGACGCCGGCGGCCAAGGCGGCCTTCACCGCCGTCGACGCCATCACCCAGACCGAGCTCAAGTCCGCCGCGGACCTGGCAGCGCAGGGGCAGACCGCCTACCGGGCCGCCCTGGCCCTCCTCGTCGGCTGCGCGGTGACCGCCCTGGCGCTGGCCGTCGGCATCGCCCTGGTGGTGGCCCGGTCGGTGACCCGGCCGCTGGCCAAGGTCGTCGCCGTCATGGCCGGCGTCGCCCAGGGCCGCCTCGACCAGCGCGTGGCCCTGACCACCAAGGACGAGGTCGGCCAGCTGGCGGTCTCCACCGACGCCTCCCTGGAGTCCCTGTCAGCGGCGATGCAGGAGATCACCACCGAGGCCCGCTCCCTGGCCACGGCCTCGGCCTCCCTGTCCAGCGTGTCCACCCAGATGGCCTCCGGCGCCGAGGAGGCCGCCACCCAGACCCAGGTCGTCTCGGCAGCCTCCGAGCAGGTCACCGCCTCCATCTCCACCGTCGCCGCCGCCGGGGAGGAGATGACCGCCGCCATCGCCCAGATCGCCTCGGCCACCGCCGACGCCTCGGCGATGGCCTCCTCGGCGGTCAGCGCTGCTGGCTCGGCCGGGACCGCCATCGAGCGCCTCGGGGTCTCCTCCCGCGAGATCGGTGACGTGGTCAAGCTCATCACCTCCATCGCCGAGCAGACCAACCTCCTGGCCCTGAACGCCACCATCGAGGCCGCCCGCGCCGGTGAGCTGGGCAAGGGCTTCGCGGTGGTGGCCGGGGAGGTCAAGGAGCTGGCCCGCCAGACCGCTCAGGCCACCGAGGAGATCGTGGGCAAGGTGACCGCCACCCAGGCCGACACCGCGGCCGCGGCCTCGGCGGTCACCCAGATCGGTGAGGTCATCGCCCGCATCGACGAGGTGCAGTCCACCATCGCCGCGGCGGTGGAGGAGCAGTCGGCGACCACCAGCGAGATGGTCCGCAACGTCACCGAGATCTCCACCGGGTCGGCGCAGATCTCCGCGAACGTCTCCGACATCGCCGCGGGCACCGAGCAGAACCGGGAGTCCGCTGGTCACACCGCCACCACCGCCGGGTCCCTGGCGGCCTCGGCCAGCCGTCTGCAGGAGCTCACGGGCCGCTTCACCGTCTGACCCCGTCGGACGAGGTCCCGCCCGGGACCCTACGAGAGCCCCCGGCCAGCGCTGCCCGCGCCGGCCGGGGACTCTCGCCTCTCTCCAGGGGACGTCGACGGGCGAGACGCACCCGACGTACCCCTCAAGGCAGACGGCGACCGACCGATACAGGGACTCACAGCCGTCTCCCAGCAACCGCATCGGAGGGTCCCGTGCTCCACCGCCTCGCAGACCTGCGCATCGCGCACAAGCTCTTCGCCGGCTTCGGCGCCGTCTGCCTCCTGGTCGGCCTCGTCGGCGGGCTGGCGCTCACGCGCCTCGCCCAGTCGCAGGCGAACCTCGACCGGCTGGCCACGTCCGGTCTGGTCTCGGTCGACACCGCGGACCGCTCGTCGCTGGCGCTCCTGCAGGTCCGCTTCGACGTCGCCAACCTCGCCCTCGCCAAGGGGGGTGACGTGGCCGCCGCGGCGGACGCGCTGGCGACGAGCGACGCAGCGCTCGACACCGCGTGGAAGGCCTACACGGACTCCGAGCCGTCGTCGACGGCCGAGCAGCGGACCGCCTTCACCACGGCCCTGTCCCAGTACCGTGCCGCGCTGGCCGAGATGGTGCCGCTGGCCAAGGCCGGAGACTCGGCGGGCTTCATCGAGGTCCGCAAGCAGAAGGCCACCCCGGCGGCCAAGGCCGCCTTCGCCGCCGTCGACGCCATCACCAAGACCGAGCTGACCACCGCGAGCGAGATGGCCGCCGAGGGGAAGGCCTCCTACCGCGCCTCGGCGCTCCTCGTGGCCGGCTGCGCCGTGGCCGCCATCGTCCTCGCCGTCCTCATGGCGCTCCTGGTCTCCCGGTCCGTGAGCGGGCCGCTGTCCCGGGTCGTCGCGGTCATGGTCGAGGTCGCCCAGGGCCGCCTGGACCGCCGCGTCGGCCTGACCACCAAGGACGAGGTCGGCCAGCTCGCCGACGCCGTGGACACCACCGTGGCCACCCTCGGCACCGCCATGCGCGACATCGCCGCCGAAGCCCGCTCCCTGGCCACGGCCTCGGCCTCCCTGTCCAGCGTCGCCGCCCAGATCTCCGCCGGCGCCGAGGAGGCCGCCACCCAGACCCAGGTCGTCTCAGCAGCCTCCGAGCAGGTCACCGCCTCCATCTCCACCGTCGCCGCCGCCGGGGAGGAGATGACCGCCGCCATCGCCCAGATCGCCACCGCCACCGCCGACGCCTCCGCCATGGCCTCCAACGCCGTCACCGCCGCCGGCTCGGCCGGCGGCGCCATCGAGCGCCTCGGGGTCTCCAGCAAGGAGATCGGCGACGTCGTCAAGCTCATCACCACCATCGCCGAGCAGACCAACCTGCTGGCCCTGAACGCCACCATCGAGGCCGCCCGCGCCGGAGAGCTCGGCAAGGGCTTCGCGGTGGTGGCCGGGGAGGTCAAGGAGCTGGCCCGCCAGACCGCCCAGGCCACCGAGGAGATCGTCGGCAAGGTCAACGCCACCCAGAACGACGCCGCCGCGGCCGCGGCCGCCGTCACGGAGATCGGGGACGTCATCGGTCGCATCGACGAGGTGCAGTCCACCATCGCCGCGGCGGTGGAGGAGCAGTCGGCGACCACCAGCGAGATGGTCCGCAACGTCACCGAGATCTCCACCGGGTCCGCGCAGATCTCCGCGAACGTCTCCGACATCGCCGCCGGCACCGAGCAGAACCGGGCCGGCGCAGGCCAGACGGCCGCCACGGCGACCTCCCTGGCGGACTCGGCGAGCCGGCTGCAGGAGCTCACGGGCCGCTTCACCGTCTGACGAGGTCTGGCTCCGCACCCCACGAGAGCCCCCGGCCAGCGCTGCTCGCGCCGGCCGGGGGCTCTCGTGGTCCTCCGACCACGGCGCTGGCCCGGTCCGTGACGGCGCCACCCCCGTGGATCTTGTGGCCCCCCGTTGATCAAGTGCGGCGTCTCCCGGTCGATAGACACGGGAGACCACTTGTCGAGCAGCGGGAAGAGGAGTCGGAGCATGCGCAGCATCAGAGGTCAGCTCGTCACACGGGTGCTGGCGATGACGATCGCCGTCGTGGCCGCGCTGGTGGCGGTGGTCGCCGTGCGCGCCTCCGCCACCGGGCAGCGCGAGGCCGAGCAGTACAGCCGCAGCCTGGCCGCTGGCGAGGCGACCTCGGTGGAGCTCACGCTGCGCCAGGCGCTGCTCACCGTGGACACCCTGTCGGACGCGCTGAGCGCGCTGCACCACAACGGCGGTGCGTCGCGCGCCGCCGTCTCCGCCGCCGTCCACGACACGCTCGCCGCGAACCCCGCCTTCGTGGGCATGTCGAGCGCGTGGGAGCCCAACGCCTTCGACGGTCGCGACGCGGCGTTCGCGGGCGGGACCGACAGCTCCGCGGACGGCCGCTTCGCCCCGTACTGGTACCGCAGCGGCGGTCAGCTGGCCTTCACCGCCCTCACCGGCGTGGAGGACCCCTCCCAGGGCAACTGGTACACCGGTCCGCGCCAGAGCCTGAAGACGCTGCTGACCGAGCCGTACGCGTACACGCTGGACGGCAAGGACGTCCTCATGACCACGGCGTCGGCTCCCGTCCTGCAGGACGGGAAGTTCCTCGGCGTGGTCACCGCGGACCTGGCCCTGACCGACCTGTCCGGGCGGCTGAACGCCATCAAGCCCTACGGCGACGGGTACGTCTCGCTGCTGAGCGACAAGGGCTTCGTCGTCACCAGCCCCCGTTCCGACGCGCTCGGCAAGCCGCTGGAGGGGCCGCTGGCCGCCGTGGCCAAGCAGGTCAGCGCCCAGCGCGAGCCCCGGTCCCTGACCACCACCGACCCCGTGCTGGGCACGACGGCCCTGGCCGTGGTGGCCCCCATCGCCGTCACGCCCGACCAGACGTGGTCCCTCGTGGTCTCCGCTCCCCGGGCCACGGTGCTGGCCGAGGTCGCCCGGACCACGTGGACGACCGTGCTGGTGGGTCTGGTCGCCGTCGCCCTGGCCGGCGCACTGACCTGGTGGATCGGCGGCGGACTGGCCCGCCCCGTGCGCACCCTGCGCGACAGCCTCGTCGACATCGCCGACGGCGACGGCGACCTCACCCGCCGCGTGGACGCCACCCGCCGCGACGAGCTCGGCCAGCTCGCCGCCGCCTTCAACCGCTTCACCGACACCATCGCCACCACCGTGCGCGACATCACCACCGAAGCCAGCGCCCTGCACCGCGCCGCCAGCGCCCTGGACACCACCAACCGCGCCCTGACCACCGACATCGACGCCTCCGCCACCCGCTGCACCGACGTCGCCGACCAAGCCGGCGCCGCCAGCGCCGAAGTCACCACCATCGCCGCCGCCGCCGAGCAGATGGGCGCCTCCATCGCCGAGATCGCCCGCGGCACCCACGAAGCCACCCGCATCGCCGGCGAAGCCGTGGAGGTCTCCACCTCCACCGAAGCCGTCTTCGAAGCCCTCTCCACCAGCTCCACCGAGATCGGCGCCATCGTGGCCACCATCACCGGCATCGCCCAGCAGACCAACCTCCTGGCCCTGAACGCCACCATCGAAGCCGCCCGCGCCGGAGAAGCCGGCAAGGGCTTCGCGGTGGTCTCCGGAGAGGTCAAGGACCTGTCGGTGCAGACCTCCCGAGCCACCGACGACATCGAACAGCGCATCACCCGCCTGCTCAGCGACGTCGGCTCCGCCTCCACCTCGGTGACCACCATCGGCACCGTGGTCGGCACCCTGGACGGCATCCAGACCACCGTGGCCAGCGCCGTGGAAGAGCAGACCGCGGTCACCGCCGAGATCGCCACCGGCGTCACCCGCGCCGCCTCAGCCACCCGCGCCATCGCCGACACCATCCAAGACGTGGCACGCGCCGCCGAGAGCATGCGCACCAGCGCCGCCCAGAGCGCCACCTCCGTGCGCGAGGTCAGCGCCACCGCCGACCGCATGCAGCACCTGGTCGGACGCTTCACGGTCTGACGTCCTCGCCGAGCACGTCACGTCACGGCGCGGCGACCACCGGAGGGTGGTCGCCGCGCCGTGACGTGACGGGCGCCTCAGCCCTGGAGCGGCAGCACGGCCGTGAGCTGGTGCCCGCCGTCGTCGGTGGTGCCCCACCCGGCGTACCCGCCGAGGGCCTGCGCGCGCTCGCGCACGCCCGCCAGCCCGTTGCCCGTCGACAGGTCGGACCGCTCCGGCACGGCCACCGGGGACGACGACGCCGGACACGGCCCGTTGACCACGGACACCACGAGCGTGGAGGCGACCACCTCCACCCCCGCCCGGACCTGTGCGCCCGGGGCGTAGCGCACGGCGTTGGTGAGCCCCTCCTGGAGGATCCGGTAGGCGGCGCGCTGCACCGGGGCGGCCACCTCCACCCCGTCGGGCACCTGGACCACCAGCTGGCCGTCGCACCCGGCGGAGCTCCACAGCGCGTCGACCTCCCCCAGGCACACCGCGCGGGGCCGGGAGGCGGGCTCCGCCGGCCACTCGTGGCCGCGCAGGTCGGCGAGCACCTCGCGCAGCTCGCGGGTGGTCTGCGCCGCGGCGTCGCGGATGGTCTCGGCCACCTGGCGGGTGCGGTCGTCGACGTCGGGCTGCATCCGCAGCCCCGCCGCCTGCACGGCGATGAGGGTCACCTGGGAGGCCACCACGTCGTGCATCTCGCGGGCCAGGTGCGCGCGCTCCTCGGCGCGGGCGGCGTGCTCGGCGAGCGCCCGCTCGCGCGCCCGGCCGGCCACCAGCTCCCGCAGCGCGGCGGCCTGCTCGCGGCGGGTCCGCACGAGCCGTCCCAGGCCCGCGGCACCGGCTGACATGGCGATGGCGGCGGCGACGTCGGTGATGAGGCGCAGCGGGCCGTCCGAGACGAGGTAGCGCGAGTCCTGCCAGGTCATGAGGGCGGCGCTGGAGACCACCGTCCACGCCACCAGGCCCACCACCACGGCATCGCGGCGCTCCTTCTGCCCGGCGGTGAAGAGCAGCACCAGCGGGGTGAGGAGCAGGGCCGTCCACCCGAGGGCCGGTCCCGCCACCAGCGCGGCCGCCACCGGCCACCGCAGCCGGGCGACCACGGCCACGAGGGTGGCCGCCGCCACCACGAAGTAGCTGTCGGCACGCACCTCCTGCCAGGCGAGCACCTCGAGCGCGCACAGCGCCACCACGCCCACCTCGAGGACCACCCGCAGCGGACCCGTGCGCCAGCCGGCCAACCGGCCGCGCAGCGCCCGCGGGGCGCCACCGCGCCCGGGCGCGACCACCGCGCTCCCGGACGCCAGCTCACCCACGCCCCGATCATCCCCTCCGAGGGGGACCAGTCCCAAGGCGCACTGCCCGTCCGGAGCACCACCACGGCCGGAAGTCCCCCGCAGGGGGGCTCCGCGGACGGGCAGAGCGCCGGGAGGGACCTGACCGACCACGTCTCAACCCCGTGGTCCCCGGTGCCGATGACCATGGCGTCACGGCCGTGGGGGCAGTCACTGCGAGGAGCACCTGAGGATGAAGCGAGCCGGCCGCACCAGCGCCGTCGACCGGGCGGCGCAGACCGCCGTCGAGGCCGAGGCCGACGTCCGCGCCGTGGTCGAGGTGGTCAAGGCCGTGGCCGCGGCCACCACCCCCGACGCCGCCGTGAGTGCCGCCCTGGAGGCCGTGCGCACCCAGTTCGGCTGGGTCTACGGCTCCTACTGGAAGGTCGAGGGCAGGGGCAGCGCCGCCGAGCTCCGCTTCGTCCAGGAGTCCGGCCAGACCTCCGAGGAGTTCCGCGCTGTGACCCGCTCGGCCTCCTTCTGCGAGGGCGTCGGGTTGTCGGGGCGCGCGTGGAAGGCCCGCGACCTCGTCTTCGTCCAGGACATCGGCGAGCTCACCGACTGCGTCCGCGCGCCCGTCGCCCAGCGCTCCGGCGTCCGCAGCGGCGTCTGCTTCCCCGTGGTCGAGCACGGCCAGGTGGTCGGCACCATGGACTTCTTCACCGACGAGACCCTCGACCCCGCTCCGCGCCGCCTCGACGTGCTGCGCTCCATCGGGGTGCTGGTCTCCCAGGCTCTCGAGCGCGTCCACGAGTCCGAGCGCCAGGCCAGGGCCGCCCAGGACGTCGAGGCCGTCAACGCCGTGCTGCGCGAGCTGTCGAAGGCGGGCGACCCCGCCGCGGCCGTCCGCTTCGCGCTGGACACCGTCTGCTCCGGCTTCGGCTGGGACTACGGCTCCTTCTGGAAGCTCGACGAGCGCGGCGACGCGCTCCGCTTCTCCCAGGAGGTCGGACAGGTCGGCGAGGAGTTCCGCCGCGTCACCGCCAGCGCGTCCTTCGCCAGGGGCGTCGGCGTGGCCGGCCGGACCTGGGCCGCCCGCGACCTCCTCTTCGTCGAGGACCTCGCGGAGGTCACGGACTGCGTGCGCGCCCCCGCCGCCCGCAGCGCCGGCGTGAAGAGCGGCATCTGCCTGCCGATCGTCGTCGACGGCGAGGTGGCAGGGACGATGGACTTCTTCGCCACCCGCACCCTGGTCATGTCCGCCAGCCGTGAGAGCGCCCTGCGCAACACGGGCTTCCTGCTGGGCCAGGCCCTGGAGCGGATCGCCTCCCGCGAGCGCCTCACCACCGCCGGCCGCGAGCTGGTGGTCTCCATCGAGGAGGTCGAGCGCAACGTGCTCGCCGCCGGGAGCGTGGCCGAGCGCGGTCGCACCCTGACCGTGGAGGCCAACGACGAGGTGGCCCAGCTGGGCGAGTCCAGCGCGCAGATCTCCAAGGTGGTCTCCGCCATCCAGGCGATCGCCGCGCAGACCAACCTGCTGGCCCTGAACGCCACCATCGAGGCCGCCCGCGCCGGCGAGGCCGGCAAGGGCTTCGCCGTGGTCGCCGGGGAGGTCAAGGAGCTGGCCAACGGCACCGCCAGGGCCACCACCGAGGTGGACGAGCGGGTGCGCCTCATCCAGACCCAGGTGCAGGACGTCATCGCCCGCCTGTCGTCCATCACCACCGTGGTGGACGAGATCAACGAGACCCAGAACGTCATCGCCGGCGTGCTCACCGAGCAGGTGGCGGTGACCCGGGCGATCCTCGCCTGACGCACCCGGCTCCCCCGAGGGCCCTGTCTGCCGGACGGCAGGCAGGGCCCTGGCCGTTCACCCGGGTGACGCGCCTCAAGACAAGATCGCGGACGACCGATGCAGTGATCACCCGGGGGGAACCACCGCGGCCGTCCTGCGCCGCTGGCATCGAGGAGCACCACCGCTCGTGAAGCGTTCTGCACTGCTGGCTGCGCTGTCCGCCGCCGAGACCACCGCCGCGGAGTCCCAGGAGGACGTCCGCGCCGTCGTCGAGGTGGTCAAGGCCGTCGCCTTCGCCGCCACCTCCGCCGAGGCCGTCAGCGCCGCTCTGGAGACCGTGCGCGCCCGCTTCGGCTGGGCGTACGGCTCGTACTGGCGCGTGTCCGGCACCGGCCGCGACGCCGCCCTGCGCTTCGTGCAGGACTCGGGCACCACCAGCCAGGCGTTCCGCGAGGTCACGCACGCGGCGTCGTTCGCGGAGGGCGTGGGGCTGTCGGGCCGGGCGTGGAAGAGCCGCGACCTCGTCTTCGTCACCGACATCGGGGACGTCACCGACTGCGTGCGCGCCCCCGAGGCCAAGCGCTCCGGCGTGCACAGCGGCGTCTGCTTCCCGCTGTTCTCCGGTGGCGCGGTGGTGGCCACCATGGACTTCTTCACCACCGAGACCGTGGAGCTGAGCGCCGGCCGCCTCGACGCGCTGCGCTCCATCGGCGCGCTGGTCTCCCAGGCGCTGGAGCGGGTGGTGGAGACCGAGCGCCGGGGCCAGGCCGACCAGGACGTCGAGGCCGTCAGCTCCCTGCTGCGCAGCCTCTCACACGCCACCGACGCCCAGGAGGTGGTGCGGCTGGCGCTGCAGACGGTGAAGTCGGGCTTCGGGTGGGACTACGGCTCGTTCTGGGAGCTGGACGAGCAGGGCGCCGTGCTGCGCTTCGGACAGGAGGTCGGCTCGGTCAACGACGAGTTCCGCCGCGTCACCAGCACCTCCACCTTCGCCCGCGGCGTGGGGGTGGCCGGCCGGGCCTGGTCCACGCGCGACATGGTGTTCGTGCCCGACCTCGCCCAGGTCACCGACTGCGTGCGCGCCCCCGCCGCCCGCAGCGCCGGCGTGAAGAGCGGGGTCTGCCTGCCGATCGTCGTCGACGGCGAGGTGGTGGGGACGATGGACTTCTTCGCCACCCGCGCCCTGGCGCTGCAGCCGAGCCGCGAGAGCGCGCTGCGCAACACCGCGTACCTGCTGGGCCAGGCGCTGGAGCGGATAGCCTCCCGCGAGCGCCTCACCACCGCCGGGCGCGAGCTGGTCGGGTCCATCGAGGAGGTCGAGCGCAACGTCGCGGAGGCCAGCTCCGTCGCGCGGCGCGGGCACGCGCTGACCGCGGAGGCCAACGCCGAGGTGGCCGTGCTGGGTGAGGCCAGCGCGCTCATCTCCAAGGTGGTCTCCACCATCCAGGCGATCGCCTCCCAGACCAACCTGCTGGCTCTGAACGCCACCATCGAGGCGGCGCGGGCGGGCGAGGCCGGCAAGGGCTTCGCGGTGGTGGCCGGGGAGGTCAAGGAGCTGGCGCGCGGCACGGCGCACGCGACCACCGAGGTGGACGAGCGGGTGCGCCTCATCCAGGAGCAGACGCAGGGCGTCATCGCCCGCCTGGACGAGATCACCGCCGTCGTCGACGAGATCAACAGCACCCAGGAGGTCATCTCCGGGGTGCTGGCCGAGCAGGTCGCGACCACCCGGGCGATCCTCGCCTGACGCCCCCGCCCCCTCGTCGCCCGCCCTCGTCGCACCGCCCACGGCGGGTGCGGACGAGGGTGGGGCGGCTCAGCGGGTGAGGGCCGCCCGGCGCTCCCGGCGCTCGCGCTTGCGGGTGTACATCGAGGCGTCGGCGGCGGACAGGAGGCGCTCGGCGCCCTCGCTGCCCTCCCCCGGCGCGCTGAGCACCACGCCCACGCTGACGCCCACGCGGTGCTCCACGCCGCCCACGAGCACCGGCTCTCCGACCTCGCGCGCCAGCCGCGCGGCGATGGCCTCGGCCTCCGCGGCGTCCGCCACCCCAGGGCACACCAGCACGAACTCGTCGCCCCCCAGGCGCGCGACCACGTCCTGCGGGCGCAGTCCGGCCGACAGGCGCCCGGCGGCGGCCAGCAGCACGGCGTCCCCGGCGGCGTGGCCGTGCACGTCGTTGACGGCCTTGAAGCCGTCCAGGTCGCAGTACAGGACCGCCACCCGCCACGGCGTGCCGCCGCTGAGGTCGTGCGCCTCGGACAGCGCCAGCACCAGCCGCTCCACCAGCAGCGCGCGGTTGGGCAGCCCGGTCAGCACGTCGTGCGTGGCGGCCTCGCGCAGCTGCGCCTCCAGGGCGCGCTGGGCGGTGACGTCGCTCAGGACGACGACGGCCCCCAGCAGCCGTCCCGCGGCGTCGCTCACCCGCGACCCCGCGCCGGAGATGGTGCGCGCCGGCCCGTCCGCCGGCCGCATGACGTACTCCGCGCCGCTGACCGAGCCCTCCCGGAAGGCCCGGGCCATGGGGACGCGCTCGGGCGCCAGCGGCGTGGTCCCGTCGCTCTCGAAGAGGGCGTAGCGGGCGCTCCACGCATCCGGTAAGCCCCCGCCGTCGTCGGTGGTGTCGTCGTCGCCCTTCCCGTACCAACCGCGCAGGGCGTCGTTGACGTGCGTGAGGCGCCGGTCGGCGTCGGCCACCACCACGCCCACCGGCAGTGCCTTCAGCACGGCGGCGTCGAAGGCCCGGGCCCGCTCGTGGGCCTCCCGGTCGGCGCGGGCGACCAGCGCCTCGCGGCGGCGCGCGAAGAGCGCCGAGGTCAGCGCCGCCAGGTCCACCAGCTGCGCCAGCCGGTCGGCCCCCAGCGGTGCTCCGGGCTCGTCGTCGAGCACGCACAGCGTCCCCACCACGACGTCGTCCAGGTGCAGCGGTGCCATCGCGTACCGGCGAGCGGCGCCGAGGCGCCCGTCCACCCACGGCAGGTCGGCGAAGAGCGGGTCCGCGGCGCAGTCGTCGGAGACCACGGGACCACCCACGAGGCTCGCGCGGTGGCACAGCGACTCCTCGCGCACCATCGGGACCGCCTCGCCGCCCATCCGGGCCAGCGAGCACGTCCGCTCGGGCAGCAGCACGTTGACCATCGCCGTGGACCAGCCGGTCAGCGCCGCGGCGACGCGGGCGGCGGCGGCGAGCTCGGCGTCATCAGCGGCGGCGCCGGCGCCCCGGCAGGGGTCCGCCAGGTCGCAGTCCGCCAGGTCGCAGTCCGCCAGCGCGCGCAGCTGGCGCTCACGGAGCCCGTCGGGCTCCACCACAGCGTCGCGCTCCCCCACGCACCCGTCCCTTCGCGGCGAGGCGGCCACCGGTCGCGGCCCACCCCTCCCCGAGGGCATCGGCACCCGGGCGCACCGGCTTGAACGGTGCGAGCGGTCCCAGGCTCACGCGCTCAGACCCGCGGCGGCGCGGTGCTGCGCCGCACCACCAGCTCCGGCTGCAGCTGGACGGACCGGGCCGCGGCCTGCGGCTCCCCGTCCTGCGCGGGCCGCCCGCCGTCGAGCTCCTCGACCATCTGCAGCACCACCCGCAGCGCCGTGCGCCCCAGCTCGGAGAACTCCTGACGCACCGTGGTCAACGGCGGCAAGAAGAACGCACTCTCCGGCACGTCATCAAAACCCACCACGCTCACCTCCCCCGGCACACTGCGACCGCGCTCGGTCAGCGCACGCACCACCCCCAGCGCCGAAGGATCGTTCGCCGCGAACACCGCCGTCACCTCCGGCACCCGCGCCAACAGCTCCCCCGCCCGGAACCCCGCATCCGCCGACCAGGCACCCTCCAGCACCGGCGGCACCTCCCGCCCCGCGCCCTCCAGCACCTCCCGCCAGCCCTGCTCGCGCTGGTCGGCCTCGTACCAGCCCCGCGGCCCCCGCACGTGCCAGACCGTCTCGTGCCCCAGGTCCAGCAGGTGCTGCACCGCCAACCGGGCTCCAGCGCGGTGGTCGACCGAGACCTCGGTGGCGCCCCCGCCACCGCTGCTCACGGCCACCACCGGCACCAGCAGCTGCGCGCCGGCGAGGGCCTCGTAGGCCTCGCGCACCGGCGCGACCACCACCACGCCCGCGGCGTACTGGTCCTCCAGGCGCGACAGGGCGTGGCGCACCGAGTCGACCTCGTAGTCGACCACGTGCTCCACCGCGAGGTGCACGCCCGCCTCGGTGGCCGCCAGGCCGAGCGCGGCCGTCACCGACGCCGGCCCGTACAGCGCTGAGCTCGAGGTCAGCACGCCCACCACCCCGCCGCGGCCCGTGGCCAGCGCCCGCGCCGCGGGGTTGCGCCGGTACCCGAGCTCGGCGATGGCCTGCTGCACCCGCTGCCGCGTGCCGACGGCGACCTTCGGCGCTGAGTTGAGCACCCTCGAGACGGTCTGGATCGACACGCCGGCGCGCGCGGCGACGTCCGTGATGGACGGGCTGCGCCCCGGCGACGACGCCGGCGGCGTGAGAGCGCTCACGCCGCCGATTGTGGCGCGCCGCGCCCGCCGGTGACCAGCAGCTGGACGGCGGGCGTCCACCGGACGGGCGCGTCCGGCCCGTCAGGGACGGGCCGGCCCGCCGTCCCGGTGCTGTCAGCGCTCGGCGCGCTGGGCCCGCTTGACGCGGTACATGGCGGTGTCGGCCTCGCGGATGAGCGCGTCCGCCGCGACCCGGCCCACCGTGGTGGCGGACCCGGTGCTCATGCCCAGCTGCACGACGACCCCCGACGGGAGGGTGAACGGGCCCTCCACCGACGCCGCCACGCGCCCCAGCACCGTGGGCACGTGCTCCTCGACCAGGCCGGGGCAGATCACCGCGAACTCGTCGCCGCCCAGGCGGGCGACGGTGTCCTCCTCGCGCACGCCGCGGCGCAGGCGCTCGGCGACCTCCACCAGCACGGCGTCGCCGGCCTCGTGGCCGTGGTCGTCGTTGACGGGCTTGAACCCGTCCAGGTCCGCGTAGAGCAGGGTCAGCCCGCGCTGCGCGCGCGCCTCCGCGGCGAGCGCGTGCTCGAGGCGGTCGGTGAAGAGCGCGCGGTTGGCCAGGCCCGTCAGCGGGTCGTGCAGGGCCGCGTGCGCGAGCGCCTCCTGCGCCGCGTGCTGCTCGGTGACGTCCTGCAGCTGCACCAGCAGGTGCCGCTCGCGGGCCCCGCGGGGGGTCACCAGGGCCGTGGACTTGCGGGCCAGGCGCACCGATCCGTCGCGGTGCACGAAGCGGCGCAGCACGCCGTCGGGCTCGGTCAGCCCGTCCTCCGCGGCGCCGAGCAGGTAGCCGCGGTGCGCCGCGCGCTCGTCGGGGTGCAGCAGGTCCACCACCGCCATGCTGAACAGCTCCCGGCGGCGGCGGCCGGTGAAGGACTCCATCGCCGCGTTGGCGCGGCGGACCCGGCCGCGGGTGCCCGCGGCGAGGCTGACCACGGCCATCGCCGTCGGGGACTCGTCGAAGACCAGGCGGAACTGCTCCTCGGAGTCGGCCAGCTGGTCGCGCGCGTGGTCGGCGGTCTGCACCTCGGCGGCCGCCAGCACCCCGCCGCGCACGCGGCCGTCGTCGTCGTGGTCCAGGGCCGCGGTCACGACGGCGGTGCGCAGCCCGCCATCGGCCGTCCTCAGCTGCCAGCGCCCGCGGACGGCGTCGTCGTGCAGCGCGCGGCCCACCACCTCCGAGAGGGAGGCCTCCTCGGCGTCGTCCCCCGTGCGGGGGGCGGGCAGCACCTTGAGCGGCACCAGCAGGTCCGCCGCCCAGCGCCCGACCAGCGCCCCCTCGGGCCAGCCGAGGAGACCGGACACGCCCGGCCCGGTGGCGGTGATGCGCAGGTCGGCGTCCAGCAGCAGCACCGCGAGCGAGGCCGTGCCGCGCAGCAGGCATGCGACCAGCGCGGCGTCGGGTGGGCCGGTGGGCGCCGCCACCACGGGGCCTTCGAGCACGGGACCTCCAGCGGGGCGGTGTCGCAGACGGTCGTCCGCGCAGGTCAGCATCGGCACGGACGGCGCGCGGGTTGATCACTGGAGCGCTGCCGGTCGACCACGCGACCGCGCTGTTGGGCCGTCCGGGGGCCGCCGGCGCGCTGATCGCCCATACTCGCGGGGTGGAAGGCCCCCCGACCCCGGCGACGGCGCCGGACGTGGTCACCGCCCACGAGCTGCTCCAGGCCCGCCTGGTGGTGGCCACCGAGGCGGCGCAGCTGGGGCTGTGGGAGTGGGACCTCACCACCGACGCCCTCGAGTGGGACGCCCGCAGCCGTGCCATGTACGGCCAGACCGACATGCCGCTGACCGGGCTGGTCGGCGACATCAACCGGACGATGCACCCCGACGACCAGGCGCCGCTGGCCGACCTGCTGGCCCGGGCCATCGCGCAGCGGGGCACCCTCGAGGCCGAGTTCCGCACCCTCCAGCCCGACGGCTCCGAGCGCGTGGTCTACGCCCGCGGCCAGGTGCTGGTGGACGCCCACGGCGCGGCGGTGCGCATGGTGGGCACCAACGCGGACGTCACCGACCTGCGCCGCGCCCAGCGCGAGGCCGCCCAGGACGCGGAGCGGATGGCGCGCCTGGTGCACGTGGCCCGCGCCCTGGGGGACGCCGAGGACGAGCAGGCCGTGCTGCGCGTGGTCAACGGCGCCGCCACCGAGGTGTTCGGCGCCTCCTCGGTGGCGCTGGTGCTGCAGACCGAGCAGGACGGCGGCGGCGCGCTGCGCACCCTGACCGTCCACGGCGACGGCTCCACCGCCACCACCGCCCACCTCCCCGCCGACGCCCCCCTGCCCGCGGTGCACACCGCCACGAGCGGGACCAGCTGGTTCGTCGAGGCGCGCGTCCGCGCCCCGCAGGCCTTCGCGGCGGGCGCGGCGGCGTGGGAGGCCTCCGGCACGGACGCCGTCGGCTGCGTGCCGCTCGAGTCCGACTCCGGCGTCTTCGGCGCCCTGTCGGTGGGCTTCCCGGCGCCGCGGACGTGGCGCGAGGCCGACCGCCAGCTGCTCACCACCTTCGGCTCGCTGACGTCCCAGGCGCTGCGGCGGATCTGGGCGCGCTCCGCCGAGCTCGCCGCCCTGCACGCGGCACGCCGCTCCGCCGCCCAGCAGACGGCGCTGGTGGCCCTCGCCCAGTCCCTGGAGCTGGCCGAGGACGAGGAGGAGGTGCTCGCCGTGGTCACCGGCGGCGGCGTGAGCCTGCTGGGAGCGCGCGGCGCCGTGCTGTGCCTGCGCGCCCCGGACCGCGAGCGCAGCGGGGACGACGACGGCGAGGGCGTGCTGCGGGCCCTGACCACCAGCTTCTTCGCCGACACGGTCCGGGCCGAGGTGGCCGAGCTCCCCGCGGACTTCCCGCTGCCGATGGTGGACGCCGCCACCAGCGGGCGCTCCCACTTCCTGCCCGACAGCGCCGCCGCGGTGGCGCTGTTCCCCGGGCAGGAGCAGGTGGTCGAGGAGCTGTACGCGGCCGCCGGCACGCAGGCGTCAGCGGCCGTGGCCCTCACCGACGCCGGCGTCGTCGTCGGGTCCCTGTCGGTGGCGCTGGAGTCGGCGCACACCTGGACCGAGGACGAGCAGGCGCTGCTGCAGGCGTTCACGTCGCTGACCGCCACGGCGCTGTCCCGGATCCACGCCCAGGAGGCCGAGCGGGCCGCCAACGCCGCCGTGCGCCGGTTCTCCGAGACCCTGCAGCGCAGCCTGCTGACCCGTCCGCCCGAGCCGGACCACCTGCACCTGGCCGTCCGCTACCTGCCCGCCGCCACCGAGGCGCAGGTCGGCGGCGACTGGTACGACGCGTTCATGGTGGGTGACGGCGCCACGAGCATCGTGGTGGGTGACGTCACCGGCCACGACCGGGACGCCGCCGCGGCCATGGGCCAGATGCGCAACCTGCTGCGCGGCATCGCCCACGTCAGCGGCGCGGAGCCCGCGCAGGTGATGAGCAGCCTCGACGCCGCCGTCCGCGACCTCGACGTGGGCGCCATGGCCACCGTGGTGCTGCTGAAGGTCGAGCAGTCGCCGGCCCAGCGGGCCCGCGGGGAGCGCAGGCTGCGCTGGTCCAACGCGGGGCACCCGCCGCCGCTGCTGGTGGGACCGGACGGGCGCGCCCGCTACCTGGAGAGCGACCCGGACCTGCTCGTCGGGCTGGCTCCCGAGGTGCCGCGCACCGAGCACGAGGTGCCGCTGCCGGCCGGGTCGACGCTGCTGGTCTTCACCGACGGCCTGGTGGAGCGACGGGGCGCCGACCTCGCCGACGGGCTCGCCTGGCTGGCGCGCACCGTCGAGCAGCTGCACGACCGGTCCGTCGAGGAGATCTGCGACGAGCTGCTGGCCCAGGTCGGCGACGCGGTGGAGGACGACGTCGCGATCGTCGCTCTGCGCGCCTACCCCGAGGACGAGCCCAGGCCCGCCGAGGCCGGCCCGGTCATCTCACCGGTGAGCACCCGCCCCTGAGCCGGCGCGCGCCACCAGCGCCGGCTGGTGGCCAGCAGCTCCGGCGCCAGCGCCGCGGCGGGCGCGGGCCGGGCGAACAGGTAGCCCTGCGCCACGTCGCACCCCAGGGCGCGCAGCGCCCGGGTCTCCGCCGGGTCCTCCACGCCCTCGGCCACCACCTTCATGCCCAGGCGGTGGGCCAGGTCGATGATCGAGGCGACCAGCACCTCGTCACCGCCCTCACCACCAGCGGCGGAGCCCAGGCCCGTGACGAAGGAGCGGTCCAGCTTGACCTCGTCCACGGGGAGCCGCCGCAGGTAGCTCAGCGAGGAGTACCCGGTGCCGAAGTCGTCGATGGAGGTGGCCACGCCCAGCTCGCGCAGCTGGGTGATGACGGTGGACGCCGTCTCCGGGTCCGCGACGAGCGCGTCCTCGGTGATCTCCAGGCGGAGCAGGTGCGCCGGCAGCCCCCGGACGTGCAGCGCGTGCGCCACGTGCGGCAGGAAGTCGGGGTGGGTGAGGCAGCGCGGGAAGGCGTTGACGGCGATCGGCACCTCGTGCCCGGACAGGAACCACGCCTGCGCCTGGTCGAGCGCCATGTCGATCATGTAGGCGGTGAAGGAGTGCACCAGGTCGGTGGTCTCCAGCAGCGGGATGAAGTCCCCCGGCGGCATGAAGCCGCGCACGGGGTGCTGCCAGCGCACGAGCGCCTCGACCCCCACCAGCGTCCCTGACGCCGGGCCAGCGCTGGCCCCGCTCTCACCGACGAGGCTGATCTTCGGCTGGTAGTGCAGCACCAGCTGGTCGCGCTGGGCGATCGCGGTGCGCAGCTCGCGCGCCACCTCCAGCCGGGCGGTGCTGTGGTGGTCCATGGCCGGGTCGTAGACCACGGCGCCGCCGCCGCCGCGCTTGGCGGTGTACATCGCGATGTCCGCGTGGCGCAGCAGCTCCCCGCTGGCGGTGTGCGCGGCCGCGGCGTCCAGCTCCTGGTCCGCGACGTGCAGCGCCACCCCGGCGGACAGGTCCAGGTCCAGCGCGATGCCGGCCACGGTGGAGCGCTCGCGCACCTGCTCGCGCAGCTGCTCGGCCACGGCGCACGCGGTGCGCCCGTCGGCGCCCGGCAGCACCAGGGCGAACTCGTCACCGCCCAGGCGCGCCAGCACGCCCCGGTCCCCGACCGTCTCCACCATCACCTGGGCCACCCCGCGCAGCAGCACGTCACCGGCGTCGTGGCCGAGGGTGTCGTTGACCTCCTTGAACCTGTTGAGGTCGACGACCACCACCGCCAGGTCCTGCGGCGTCCCCGTCAGGGCGGAGCCCAGCACCCGGGCGAGGCCGGCGCGGTTGGCCAGCCCCGTCAGCTCGTCGTGGGTGGCGCGCTCGCGCAGCAGGGACACCACGCGGGCAGCCTCCCGGCGCGCGCTGCGAGCACCGCGCCAGGCCAGCACCGACCCGGCGCACCCGGCGGCGAACAGCGCCGAGTGCACGGCCGCCGCGACCCACACGTCCTCGCTGCCGGGGTACCCGTACCCGAAGACCGCCTGGGGCCACAGGCTGCCCACCACGCCGTGCTCCAGGAACACGAAGCCGCCGAGCACGAGGAACGGCACGGCCATCTCGTAGAGCGCGACGAGGGGCACCAGGACGAAGAAGAGGAAGTGCGCCTCGGCGGCCCCTCCCGTCAGCGCCACCACCAGGCTCGCCGCCGCGAAGCAGCCCGTGGAGGTGGCGGTGGCGCGCAGGGTGCACGAGGCGCGGGCGGACAGCGACCGCCACGGGCGCAGCGCCACGAGCGCCGTCGCCGCCGTGAGCGCCACGAACACCAGCAGCGGTGTCAGGGGGACCGTGGAGGCCCGGGGCGTCCCGGGGGTGAGCACCCACACGGCCAGCCCGAGCGCGAGGCCGACGAGCACGCCGGTCACCCACCGGTGCCGCAGCTCGAAGACCTCGGAGGACAGCTCGGCCCCCTGCGGGGGCTCAGGTCCCGGGCTCGACGTCATGGTGGAGAGATCGGGATGTCCCGATCACCGGTCGAGTAGGCCTCTCGGCAGACTCCCCGAGGGGGGACGGGCGCTGGAACCCGTCCCCCCTCCCCTCGCCCGGCCTCAGCCGAGCAGCAGCCCCCGGCGCACGGCTGTAGCCTGGCTGGGAGCCAGCGGGAGCCGCGGCACCAGGGTGGCGCCGACGGCGTGGTAGAGGTCGGCCTTGCCCGGCCAGACCGTGCCGCTGGGGCGGTTGCGCTCGTCGAGCTGGTGGTGCCAGGAGCCGTCCTCGTGGTCCAGGACGACGTCGGCGATGTGGTCCCACCACAGCGCGTAGGAGTCGGCGTAGGACTGCTCCCCGGTGGCCAGGGCCAGGGCGGCCGCGGCGGCGGTCGCCTCGGCGGGCACCCAGTGCATGCGGTCGCGCACCACGGGCTTCCCGGACCAGTCGGTGGTGTAGACGAAGCCGGGGAGCCCGTCGACGTGCCAGCCGTCCAGGACGGCCCGCTCGAACAGCGCCGTCGAGGCCTCCACCAGGCCGGCCGGCGGCTCCTCCCCCGCGGCGCGGGCGGTGGCGTCGCCGTGGAGCAGCAGGCGGGACCACTCCAGGCCGTGGCCGATGGTCGCGCCGTACGGCTTGAAGGGGTCGGCCTTCTTGTCGGCGTTGAACTCCAGCTGCACCGACCAGGCGGAGTCGAAGTGCTCCGGCACGCGCCAGCCGTTGTCGCGCGACCACGCGGCGACCTTCGCGAGGATGCTCAGGGCCCGCCCGCGCCAGCGAGCGGAGCCCTCGTCGTCCCCGAGGACGTCGGACAGCACGTCGGAGGCCGCCAGCGACGCCTCCACGGAGTGCATGGCGCCGTTGATGCCGCGGTAGTCGTCCAGGGTGGTGAACGCGGTGTCCCACGTGTCCACGGGCATGCCCGCGTCCTCGTCCCAGAACCGCTCCTCGTAGACGGCGAGGGCCTCGCGGAACAGGTCGGCCGCGCCGAGACGGCCTGCGGCCGTCGCGGTGGAGGAGGCGAGCACCACGAAGGCGTGGTCGTAGCAGGCCTTGCCCTGGGCGGGGGTGCCGCTCTCGTCGAGCTTGCTGAACCAGCCGCCGTGCTCGGCGTCCCGCAGGGGCGCCTCGCCGTCGGCGCCGTGCTCGGCGTCCCACAGCCCGGCGAGCGCCTCGTCGGCCAGGGCACCCGCCCCGGGCACGCCCAGCAGGTGGCCCAGGGAGTAGACGTGCGCCATCCGGGCGGTGATCCACGTCTGCACGCCGTGGCTGGGGTCGGGATCGCCCTGGTCGTCGAGCCAGGCCGCTCCCCCGCCGTCGGCGGGGAAGAGCTGGCCGAACGCCAGCAGGTCCCGGCAGTGCTCGTCCAGCCATGCGCGGTGCGTGGGCTGCCCGAGCCAGCCGGGCAGCCGCTGGCCGGTGGTCGGGGTCGCCGGGGTGGTCCCCGCCGCGCTCACAGGGCGCTCCGGGAGAAGCGCAGGGTCACGATCTGGAAGGGGCGCAGGTGCACGGCAGCATCCTGTCCCTGCCCCGCTTCGGCCAGGGCGCCGGGCTCGACCAGGGACCGCGGCTCGGCCACCGGCCGCTCCAGGAGGTCCACCTCGCTGACGCCCGCGTGCGCGAAGCCCGCGACCACGCGCGCCGAGGCCCGGCCGCCGAGGGACTCGTACAGGCGGACCACCACGTCACCGCTGCGGTCCTCCGCCAGCTTCACGGCCTCCACGACCACGCCCTCGTGGCCGCTGACCTGGCCCGCGAGCGCGTCCAGGCGCACCACGGGGGCGGTCTGGGCGGCCTCGGGGGCACCGGTCACCTGGCGCACCGGCAGGTTGGCGCGGTAGCCCTCGCGGACGGCGTCGGCGATGCCGGCGCCCACCACCAGGCCCGCGCGCAGGCGGTGCTCGCCCTGGTCGGCCTCGGGGTCGGGGTACACCGGTGCGCGCAGCAGCGACATCCGCACCGTGGTGGTGGTGCCGCCGTCCTCGCGGGTCGCGCGGCCGATGTCGTAGCCGTAGGTGGAGTCGTTGACCACGGCGGCGCCGTAGCCGGCCTCGCCCACGTGCACCCACCGGTGCGCGCTGGTCTCGAAGCGCGCGGCGTCCCAGCTGGTGTTGGTGTGCGTGGCGCGCATGACGTGCCCGAACTGGATCTCGCTGGCCGCGCGGTCGGCGTGCACGTCCACGGGGAAGGCGAGCTTGAGCATCTTCTGCTTCTCGTGCCAGTCGACGTCCAGCTCGAACCCGACCACCGGGCTACCGGCCTCGAGGGTGATGAGCTGCTCGACCCGCGAGGAGCCGAAGCCGCGGACCACGCGGACCGCGGCGCGGTCCTCGGAGCTGGCCGCCAGCTGCACGGACTCGGCGGCGGTGAGCTCGGTGGTGTGGCGCTGGTAGTGCACGTCCACGTCCCACGCGTCCCACTGGGTGGGGGTGTCGCGGTGCAGCGTCAGCAGGCCGCCGCGGGTGCCGGGCGGCAGCACCTCGCGCCCCGCACCGCCCTCGGCGGTGAGGTCGCGCACCGAGGCGAGCAGCCCGTCGGTGTCGACCACCACGCGCACCAGGCCGTTGTCGAGCACCGTCCACGGCGCGGTGGCGGTGGGCTCCTGGACGGTCACGCGGGCCGCGCCGGTCGCGGTGGCCGCGGCGCGGACGCCGGCCCCCAGGGCCGGTGCGCCGTCGCGCCGGTGCGGTGCGGCGTTGAAGGCCAGGGCGCTGTCGCCGTCGCCGGCCAGGAAGGCCAGCGCGTCGGCGATGAGCGCCTCCAGCTCCACCGCGATGCGCAGGTAGTTGGCCTCCGCCTCGCGGTGCACCCAGGCGATGGAGGTGCCCGGGAGGATGTCGTGGAACTGCTGGAGCAGCACGGTGTGCCAGATGCGCTCGAGCTCCTCGTAGGGGTAGGCGTAGTCCCCACCCCGCTGCCCGGGGGCCGCGGCCTTGACCGCCGCGGCGGTCGCCCACAGCTCGGCCTCGCGCAGCAGGTGCTCGCTGCGGCGGTTGCCGCGCTTGGTCCGCGCCTGGGACGTGTAGGTGCCGCGGTGGAACTCCAGGTACATCTCCCCGCTCCACACCGGGGGCTGGGGGTACTCCGCCTCGGCGTCGCGGAAGAACTCGTGCGGGTGGCCCAGCTCCACGCGCGGGGAGCCCTCCAGGCTCCGGGTGCGCGCGGTGGTCTCGATCATCTCGCGGGTGGGGCCGCCCCCGCCGTCGCCGTAGCCGAACAGCAGCAGCGAGGTGTTGGCGCGGCCCTTCTCGGCGAACTGGCGCTCGGCGCGGGCCAGGTCCTCCGCGGAGACCTCGGAGTTGTAGTTGTCCGCCGGCGGGAAGTGCGTGTAGACGCGCGACCCGTCGATGCCCTCCCACCAGAAGGTGTGGTGCGGGATGCGGTTGGTCTCGTTCCAGCTGGGCTTCTGGGTGAGGAAGTACCGGGCCCCCGCCAGGCGGGCGATCTGCGGCATCGCCGCGGTGTAGCCGAAGGAGTCGGGCAGCCACACGTCCAGCGGCTCCACCCCGAACTCCTCGGAGAAGAAGCGCTTGCCGGCCACGAACTGGCGGGCCAGGGCCTCACCGCCGGGCAGGTTGGTGTCGGACTCCACCCACATGCCGCCCACCGGCACGAAGCGGCCCTCGGCCACGCGCTTCTTGATGCGCTCGAACAGCTCCGGCTGGTGCTCCTTCACCCACGCGTACTGCTGCGCGGAGGAGCAGGCGAAGGTGAAGTCGTCGTGCTCGTCCATGAGGCTGAGCACGTTGGAGAAGGTGCGGGTGCACTTGCGCGCGGTCTCGCGGGTCGGCCACAGCCACGCGGAGTCGATGTGCGCGTGGCCCACGGCCACGGTGCGGTGCGCGGTCGCGTCGGCCTGGGCGGCCAGCGCCGGGGCCAGTGTGGCGCGGCCGGCGGCAGCGGTGCCGGCGACGTCGTCGGGGTCGACCGCATCGACCATGTCCTCCAGGGCGCGCAGCACGCTGGCGCGCCGGCTCGTGGCCGGCGGCAGCTGCTCCAGCAGCCCGCGGAGCACCGCGACGTCCCGCGTGAGGTCGTACACGTCGAGGTCCAGCTCGACGACGTCGACGGCGCGCATCCGGTACACCGGGTCCGTGCCGGCGCCCTCCTTGGTGCCCACCTGCGTCGGCTCGAAGTACCAGTCGTGCCCGCCGGAGGCACCGGAGACGTCGGGGTTGGAGGACGCCTCGAGGAGGACGTCGACGGCGGCGCCGGGCCCGGCGGGCGCGCCACCGGTGCTCACCTGCGACAGCGGCAGGTAGCGGTTGCGCGGGTGCAGGCCCTTCACCACGGACCCGTCCGGGCGGTACGCCGTGGCCTCGCACTGGAAGCCGGGCTGCACCGCGAGGTAGCCCAGGTCGACGTCGACCTCCACGCGCACGCGGGGGTCCTCGCCGAAGCCGGCCGGCACCTCACCGGTGACGCGGAACCACGTGGTCCCCCACGGCGGCCCCCACGGGGTGCCGGTCGGGCCGATGGGGAACGGCGCGAACTCCTGGGCCGCCGCGTGCGCGAACGGCACCGGCTCCCCCGGGGCCTCCCAGCGGGACACCGCCAGCGGGTGGCGACGGCGGTGGAGGGCGGGGACGAGGCGCTCGCGGACGAAGCGCTCGACCCGCATCTCCACGAGGTGGGAGTCGTCGTGCACGGTGGTGCCTTCCTGGGGCGAGGGGCTGGGGAGGTCGGGGCCCGGTGGTCGCGTCCCGCGGTCGGGGGCGGGGCGGTGCCCGGGTGGAGGGCGCACGGCCGGCCGCTGGGGGCAGGACCGGCCGTGCGCGTCTGGGGGCCCGGCGCTGCTGCCGGGCCGCGGGGGTCAGCCCTTCACGCCGCCGGCGAGGGCGAAGCCCCCGGACAGGCGCTGCACCAGCAGGTACAGGAACAGCACGGGCAGCGTGTAGAGCACGGAGAACGCGGCCAGCTGCCCGTAGGCGACGGCGCCGTTCACACCGAAGAAGTTGTAGATGCTCACCGCGGCGGGCTGCTTGTCGGGGTCGAGCAGCAGCACGAAGGGGACGAAGAAGTTCCCCCACGCCTGGGTGAAGACGAAGATGAAGACCACCGACAGCCCCGGGCGCATCAGCGGGACCACCACGCGGGCCAGGGCCTGCATCGCGCTCGCGCCGTCCACCCACGCGGCCTCCTCGAGGGAGACCGGGACGGAGTCGATGAAGTTCTTCATCATCCAGATGGCCATGGGCAGGCTCGTGGCGGCGAGGAACATCACCGTGCCCGGCAGGGAGTCGAGCAGGCCGAGGGCCACGAAGAGCGCGTACACCGGCACCATCACCGCGGTGATCGGCAGGCAGCTCGCGAAGAGCACCGTGTAGAGGAACGACTTGTTCCACCGCATCTGGTAGCGGCTCAGCGGGTAGGCCGCCAGGGTGGCGATGAGCACCGTGATGATGGCCGTCCCCCCGGAGACCACCAGGGAGTTCCACAGCGGCACGAACGTCAGGTCCGGCGTGAGCACGGTGGTGAAGTTGTCGAGGGTGAGGCTGCCCGGGATGCCGATGGCGACCGTCGCCGCCGGGTCCACCGAGGCCAGCACGATCCACGCCAGCGGCACGAAGAACGCCACCCCGACGACGACGAGCGCGATGCTGGCGGCCACGGCCGTCCCGCGCTTGCGCGGCGAGGCCATCGCCAGGGCGTCGCGGCGGCTCCGGCGGGCCGGGCGGCCGGGCGTGCCGGCGGGCACCGGTGACTGCGCGGCGGCCGGGCCGGAGGGGAGCTCAGCGGGAGCGCTGGGACCAGCGGTCGGGATCGTCATCAGTCCACCTCCGGCTTGAGGATCTTCACGTAGACCACCGCGAAGATCGCGCCGACCATGAGCGTGACGGTGGCGATGGCCGTGCCGTAGCCGACCTGGGAGAGCTTGAAGGCCTCCTGGAACGCCAGCAGCGGGAGCGTGGTGCTCCGGGTGCCGGGCCCACCCGCGGTCATGACCCAGATCAGGGTGAACACGCCGAGGGTCTGCAGCGTCACGAGCATCATGTTGGTGGCGATGGCCCGGCGGACCATCGGCAGCGTGATGCGGAAGAAGCGCTGGAGCGGGGTGGCGCCGTCGATCTGGGCGGCCTCGTCGACCTCCGGCGGCACCTCCGCGAGGGCCGCGCCGTAGACCATCATCGAGAACGCCGTGCCGCGCCAGATGTTGGCGAGGATCACCGACAGCAGCGGGAAGCTGATGAGCCAGGTGACGCTGCTCGCTCCGAAGAACTGGAGCACCGCGTTGAGCGTGCCGTTGGTGGAGAAGAACGCGTAGAGCGCGAACGCCGCCACGATCTCCGGCATCACCCAGGCGCCCACCACGAGGGCGCCGACGACGCCGCTGACGGGCTTGGGCGCCTTCTCGATGAGCACGGCGAGGAACATGCCCAGCGCGTTCTGGCCGATCACCGCGGAGGTGAGCACGAACACCAGCGTCAGCAGCGCCGACTGCCAGAAGGCGCCGCTGGACAGCAGCCGCGTGTAGTTGTCGATCCCGACGAAGTCGGGGTTGACCGCTCGGTAGCCCGACAGCGTCGCGTTGGTGAGGGACCCGTACAGCGCGTAGCCGATGGGGCCCGCGAGGAACACGCCCATCAGGGCGATGGCCGGCGTCAGCGGCAGGAGGCGGCCCGCGGTCCGGGCCGCCTCCTTGCCCCTGCCCCGGGGGCGCAGCTGGTCGCTGCCCCCCCGGGTGGCCGAGCCGTCGAGCTCGAGGGTGGACATCGTCAGCTCGCGGCCTGGGTCTTGTCCTGGCCGACGATCCCGACGAGCGCCTCGTCGTAGGCCTTCGCGGCGTCAGCGGGGCTGGAGCTGCCGGTGACCACGGACTCCACGGCGACCTGGATGTTGCTCGAGATCTGCGAGTAGTCAGGGGTGGCCGGGCGGAAGTGCGTCACCGGCACCAGCGACGAGAAGAACTTGAACGAGGGGTTGTAGTCCAGGTACGCCGAGTCGGTGGCGACGTCCTTGCGGACGGCGATCTGCGACGCCTCGGTGCCGTACTTGAGGGCGTTCTCCTTGTTGAGCGCGGTGCTGACGAAGTCGAACGCGGCCTGCTTGTCGGGGGCGTTGGCGCCCACCGAGAGCAGCCAGCCACCGGACATGGAGGTGGAGCCGGGGCTCGCGCCGTCCTGGGTCGGCATGGGCGCCATGCCCATGGTCTCCTGCCACTGCGGCCAGGCGTTGTCGCCCTTCATCCACTGGCCGGGGAGCCAGGAGCCGTCCAGGGCGATGGCGATCTTGCCCTGCGGGATGAGCGTGGTGGAGACCTGGCTGCCCAGCGTGGAGTCGAGCGCGAGGCTCTGGTCCGGGCCGAGGCCCTCGGAGAACACGGTCTTGTAGAAGTTCAGCGAGTCGGTGAAGCCCTTCGACCCGGTCAGCCACTTCTTGGTGGAGGTGTCGTACAGCGGGTCCTTGGTGCCGTACAGGAGCATCTCGAAGCCCTGCATCGAGGTCTGCTCACCGGCGGCCTTGGAGCCGTAGATGTTGAACGGCGTGACGCCCGGCACCTTCGCCTTGATGGTGCGCGCGGCGGAGAGGACGTCGTCCCAGGTCTTGGGCTGCCAGTCGGTGGGGAGGCCGGCCTGGGCGAAGAGCTTCTTGTTGTAGTAGAGCGCGCGGGTGTCGGTGCCCATGCTCACGCCGTAGGTCTTGCCGTCGTCACCGAGGCCGGCCTGCTTGGCGGTGTCGTCGAACTGGCTCCAGTCGGACCACTTGCCCAGCTCGTCGTCGATCGGGGCGAGGTAGCCGGCGGCGGCGTCGGAGCGGACCTGGAAGCTGTCCTCGTAGATGACGTCCGGAGCGGTGGCCTTGGACTTGTTCATCAGGGCCAGCTTGGTGAAGTACTGGTCGGCCTCGGACTCGATCGGCTTGAGCTCGACCGTGGTGCCCGGGTGGGCGGACTCGTACTCGCCCTTGGCCTTGGTCAGGACGTCGTCGAGCTGCGTGAAGCTCGCGGTCTTCTGGTAGACGACCGTGACGGTCTTGCTGTCGCCGCTGCTGCCGCTGCCGTTGCTCCCCGACGAACCGCAAGCGGTCATCGCCAGGCTGAGGGTGACGGCTGCTGCGGCGATGCCCGCGATGCGCCTGCGCTGCATGGGGTGGCCCCTTCGCTCACTCGACGAGTCCTCTGCGACTCGTGCTGGGAGGTTTATACATCAAATGGAGTTACCTGCGTCAAGAGCCGCAGACCACCGTGATGCATCCGTGACTGGACCCCGACCGACCGGTCGGGGTCCAAGCGCGCCAGCCCCTGTCCACCTGCGGCGGAGCCCGCCCGCGAACGCCTCCTCGCGTCCCAGCAGCCGCTCCCGCACCAGACGACCACGGCCGTGCCGCCTCCAGGACGTCCCCCTCCGGCGGACACTCCCCCCCCACCGCCGCACCGACGCGCCGTCGCGCCGTCGCTCCAGATCAGCCCCCGCGCGGTCACCTGCTCCCCCGCCCCCGCCCCTCCGCGACTGACCGAGGTCACCTGCAGATGCGAAGGCCCAGCCCCCCAGCCCCACCGCGACCGACCGAGGTCACTCGCAGACGCGAAGCCCCAGCACCACCCCACCGCAACTGACCGAGGTCACCTGCGGACGCACAGGCCCAGCCAGCCCACACGTCCGCGACCGACCGAGGTCACTCGCAGACGCGAAGCCCCAGCACCACCCCACCGCAACTGACCGAGGTCACCTGCGGACGCACGGCGGACCCGGCGAACCCGGCGGAAGGCCCGGGCTCGCCGCGTGCGCGGTCTCCCTCAGGCGGCCTCGCCCAGCAGCTGGTCCCGCAGCGACGCCACGACCGCCCCGCGCGAGACGGTGTCGGCCCAGGTGAATCGGACGACGCAGAACCCGAGGCCGGTGACCGCGTTCTGGCGGCGCCGGTCCCAGATGAAGGCGTCCTCGAGCTCGTCGTCGAGGTCGGGGTGGTAGCGGCGCCCGTCCGCCTCACCCAGCAGCGGCAGCCTGCGCAGCGGTCCCGGCGGCAGGGGGACGCCCAGCGCCTGGTGGAGCTGGTCCCAGTCGAAGGAGAAGTCCGCCCGTGCGACCAGCTCCCCGTGACGGCCGAGCACCACGCGCTGCAGCTCGACCGGGAACACTCCGCGGTCCACGCACCTCCACCTGACCCTGCTCTCCAGCGGAGATGCGGCGCGGCCGTCGGCCATGGCCCAGACGCGCGCGGTGATCGGATGGCCGGCGAAGCGCTCGGCGGTCGCGTGCGCCGCGACGAGGTCGGAGTCCGAGGCCAGCCCGGTGTGCAGCGCCGAGTCGAGGACTGCGAGCCCGGTCATCGGGTCGAGCCGGGGCACGACGTCCGCCAGCGTCCGCCTCGGGCTGGTCACGAGCAGACCTCCCAGGTCGACCACGTCGTCCGGGCCGAGCACCGCCCGGTGCGGGACGAGGAGCTTCCGGGGCGCGGCCTTCGCCGACCGCGTCACGTGCACGACCCCGGTCCGAGGGACGCCCTGCAGCCCCATCAGCACGGCGGCCGTGTGGTGCGACACGACGGATCCCGGCACCAGCAGGACACCGCTGCGCCCCCACGACCGCTGGAGGTCGCTGCCCTCGCGGTCGGGCTCGACCAGGTACGTGCCGCGCTGCAGGCGCTTCCAGTCGCCGGCCGCCACGAGCATCCTCAGCAGCTGCTCCGGGACACCGCTGTCCAGCACCTGCTGTCGCGTCACGACGTCGTCCTGGGCGGCGGCCAGTGAGCGCAGTCTGCTCAGCGCCGCGGTCGGGTGGGTCACGCGCCCACCGTCGTCCGCCGCCGCCCTCCCGCGCACCCCCCGCGGACCAGCTGTGGACCGCCCCCCTCTCGGCAGGCGCGGATCCCTCCCTGTGGGCGCACGACGACGACGGCGAGCGCGGCGGGCGGCTTCGGAGCTGACCGCGGTCATCCCCGGGACTGACCGAGGTCACCTGCGAGGGCCGCTCCTGCGCCGACGCGTCCGCACCTGACCGCGGTCACCCCCGGGACTGACCGAGGTCACCTGCGGGGGGGCACCGCCCGACCAGCCGCCCGACCGGCCGCCCGACCGGCCGCCCGACCGGCCGCCCGACCAGCCGCCCGCCCGACCGACCGACCGGCCGCCGTGCCGGGTCGGCGAGCGGGCGTCTCAGTGCTCCAGCAGCAGGGTCGCCGACCGGGGGCTGAAGGCGTCCTCCAGCACCAGGCAGCCCGCGCCGACGGCGGCCACGTCCGCGCCGACCAGCGTCCCGCGGACCTCCACCGGGTGGATCTCCCGCGCCACGGCGCCGGACTGCACCAGCGGCGGCACCACCCGCAGGAACGTCCGCTCCAGCCGCGACCACAGCGGCCCGCCGAACACCACCTGCTCCACGTCGAGCATGTCCACGAGGTCGGTGGCGGCCTTCGCCATGCGGCGGGCGAGGTCCTCCAGCAGCGCCGACGCCTCCGGGTGACCGGCGTCGGCCAGAGCGCACACCTCGGCGAACGCCGACGCCACCGACGCCCGGTGCTCCGCCACCTCCGCCGTCGGCCGGCCCGCCAGGTCGTCACCGGAGTCGAGGTCCCACCGGCCCACGCCGAGCCGCTCGGCCTCCCGCACCAGGTGCAGCGGGCCGCTCGACTCCCCCAGGCAGCCGGCGAGCCCGCACGGGCACTCGGCGCCGCCGCGGCCGGTGACGAGGTGCCCGACCTCCCCGGCGTTGCCGGACGCGCCGCGGTACACCTCGCCGCGCAGCACCAGCCCGGTGCCGACGCCCGTGCCCAGGTAGAAGAAGACCGCGCTGCCGGTGCCGGTCACGCCACCGGACCACACCTCCCCCACCGCGGCCGCCACGACGTCCTTGTCGAGCACCACCGGCAGGCCCGTGGCCTGCGAGAGCAGGTCCCGCACGTCCACCCGGTCCCACCCCGGCAGGTTGGGCGGGTGCACCACGGCGCCCGCGGCGCTGTCCACCGGGCCGGGCGCCGCGACGCCCAGCCCCACGATGCGCTCCCGGTCGACGCCGGAGTCGGCGACGACGGCGTCGACGTCCCGCGCGACGTCGGCGAGCACCTGCCCGGGCCCGGCCCCGGGCCGCAGCGGGTGGTCCCGACGCGCCACCACGTGGCCCAGCAGGTCGAGGACGACGACGGTGACCACGGCCGGGTCGAGGTGCACGCCGATGGCGTACCGCCCCTGCGGCACCAGGCGCAGCAGCGTGCGGGGCTTGCCCGGGCCGCCGCCCTGCTTGCCCGCCTCCTCGACGAGGCCGTCGTCGAGGAGGCGCCGGCAGATGTTGGAGACCGTCTGCGCCGACAGGCCCGTCAGCACCGCCACCTCGACGCGGCTCAGGCCCGTGGCGTGGCGCCGGATCGCCTCGAGCACGACCACCTGGTTGTAGTCACCCACGCGGGGGAGGTTGGAGCCCCGACGCACACCCGTCGTCGTCGTCCTGGTCGGCGCCACCCGGCCAGGGTCGCACGCCGGGCGCGCCGCTGGTCACGGCGCTGCCGCGATCCGCTGCCGTGGTCACCTGACCGCTCGCGCCCCACGAGCCGCGCCGAAGTCCAGCGCACCGGCCCGCTCCGCCGTACCGTCGAGGGCGTGCTGGTGGAGGACGCCTGGGTGGTCGTGCCGCTCTACGACGAGGCCGCCGTCGTCGGTGACGTGGTGGCCGGGCTGCGCCGCACCTTCGCCCGCGTCGTGTGCGTGGACGACGCCAGCCGCGACGGCTCGGGCGAGGTCGCCGCGCGCGCCGGCGCCCGCGTGGTGCGGCACCCGGTCAACCTCGGGCAGGGCGCCGCGCTGCAGACCGGCCTCGCCTGGGCCCTGGCGGACCCGGGCTGCCGCTACGTGGTCACCTTCGACGCTGACGGCCAGCACCAGGTGGCGGACGCCCTCGCCATGGTCGAGCGCCTGCGCGCCGACGAGGCCGACGTGGTGATCGGCAGCCGCTTCCTCGACGGGCGCACCCGCGTGGGAGCGCTGAAGCGGGCCGTGCTGCGCGCCGGGGTCGTCTACTCCAACGCCACCACGGGTGTGCGCATGACCGACGCCCACAACGGGCTGCGGGCCATGACGCGGGAGGTGGCCCAGTCGCTGGACATCACGCAGAACCGGATGGCTCACGCCAGCGAGATCGTCGAGCAGATCGGACGCGGCGGCTGGCGCTGGGTGGAGCACCCCGTGGAGATCCTCTACACCGACTACTCCGTGAAGAAGGGGCAGTCGGTGCTCAACTCGGTGAACATCGTCACCGAGCTCATCTTCAAGTGACTCCCACCGAGCTCCGAGGCACCCGCCCGGGTGTCGACGTTGCTCCGTGTGGACAGGACCGCCACGCTGGGTTCCCGACGGCGTGCACGACAGCGAGGTGGACAGCGTGCTGATCAAGGCTCTGCTCATGGCGGGCATCGGCGTCGTGGCGCTGTTCTTCGTGCGCGGGCACTCCACGGCCCGCCACCAGGCGCTGCGCCGGGTGGCCGTGGTCGGCTTCGTCGGGCTGGCCGTGGCGTCCCTGCTCTTCCCGCAGACGTGGCAGTCGGCGGCGTCCCTGCTGGGCGTCGGCCGCGGAACCGACCTGCTGCTCTACGCCACGATCATCGCGTTCCTGGGCTTCATGGCCACCTCCTACCTGCGCACCCGCGACCTGCAGCGCCAGGTCACGGTGCTCAGCCGCCGGCTCGCGCTCGACGAGGCCGCGGCGCGCGCCGCCGCCGACGACGCGGCTGCCGCGCAGGCCGCCGCCCTCGCTGCCATGGCGACGACGACGGCGGCGCAGCTCGCGCCGCGGGCCCTGCCCACTCCGCGCTCGGTCGCCGCGGGCTGACGCCGGGCTGAGGCTTCAGCGCGTTCTCAGCCTCGACGGCGCCCCCGCGACCTACCCTCGGCAGGTGGCTGACGAACCGCGCTGGGGACCCGCGACGACCTACCGGTCGTCGCCGGGACTGCGCCGCGGCGCCGCCGGCCAGCGCAGCGGCTCCTCCTCGAAGCGCCCCGGCAGCGCCCAGCAGTCCCGCGCGGAGCGCGCCTACCGGGAGGACGGCGGCGGCGCGGGGCGCGTGGGCCCTGCCGCGGGGACCCCCCGCCGCCCGAACGCGCAGCCCCCGCTGCAGGGGCCGGGCGCGCGCCGCAGGCGGCGGCCGGTGAGGGCCGTCGTCGTCCTGGTCCTCCTGGCGCTCGTGGCGTACCCGGTGGCGCTCGGCGCGGTGGCCTACACGTCCGTGACGCGCGTCGGCGCCCTGCCCAGCTCCTCCGCGGCGGTGACGCCGGGGCAGACCATCCTGCTGGTCGGCTCCGACAGCCGCGAGGGCCTCACGCGCGACCAGATGGTGCAGCTGTCCACCGGGACCGACGTCCAGGGCAAGCGGACCGACACGATCATGCTGCTGCACCGGCCCAGCGGCGGCGGCCCCACGGTGCTGCTGAGCATCCCCCGCGACAGCTACGTGAAGATCCCCGGGCACAGCTCGAACAAGATCAACGCTGCGTACGCCTTCGGCGGGCCCTCGCTGCTGGTGCAGACGGTGGAGGGCGCGACCGGCATCCACGTCGACGGCTACGTGGAGACCGGGCTCGGCGGCTTCGCCAACCTCGTCGACGCGGTCGGCGGCGTGCGGATGTGCCCGGAGAAGGCCATCAAGGACCCGAAGGCGGGTCTGGACGTGCAGGCCGGCTGCCAGACCATGGACGGGCCGACGGCGCTCGGGTACGCCCGCACCCGCGACTTCGACGTCAACGGCGACCTCGGCCGCGCCCAGCGCCAGCGCGCCATCATCGGCGCCGTCGCCCACGAGGCGGCCTCCCCCGCCGTGCTGCTCAACCCGTTCCGGTCGTTCCCGCTGGCCGAGGCCGGTGGCTCGGCGCTGTCCGTGGACGACGGCTTCGGGCCCACGGACCTGTACGGCTTCGTCATGGGAGTCCGCGCTGTCGCCGGTGGCCAGGCGGTCTCGCTCAACGTGCCGGTCGCCAGCGCCAACCGCCGCACCAAGGCCGGTCTGGTGGTGGACTGGGACCAGGCGAAGGCCGAGCAGGTCTTCCAGGCCATCAAGGACGACGACACCGAGTCCGTCAAGGCCATCGCCGCCGCCGAGTCCACCGGCTCCGCGACCAGCGCCACCTCCTGACGCTCCCCCGGCGGGCCGGCAGGGGTACGGAACCGGCGGGCCGCGGCCCAGAGGGGGTGGACCGCGACCCGCCGGGGTCTGTGGGGCCGGGGGTCAGGCGCTGGCCGCCCCGGTGGCCGACGGGGCCGTGAGGTCGTAGACGGTGGTCCCGTCGACGTCCTGCGACGTGAAGTGGGACTCCACCCAGTCGCGGACCTGCGCGGAGTCGCGCTCAGCGGTGCCGCTGCCGCCCTGGAAGCCACCGACGGTGGCGCTGGCGATGAAGTAGTGGATGTCGCCGTCGGCCACGTAGCGCTGGAACTGCGCGAGGGTGGGCGAGGGGTCGGTGCCGTTGAAGCCGCCCACCGGCATCACCGGGTCCTGGGTGGCCAGCTGGTACCCGGCGGCGTTCTGCGAGCCGATGGCGGCCGCCACCCAGCGGTAGCGGCCGGCGTCCTGCTCGAGCAGCTGGACCAGCGCCGCGCTGGGACGGCTGGCGCTGAGCAGGCCCCCGCCGCCAGCGGCACCGCCGAACCCCCCGGTCCCGCCCGCTGCGCCGAGGCCCCCGAACCCGCCGGCCGTTCCCGGGAACTGCTGGGGCCCCGCCCCCGCCCCGGCCCCCGAACCGCCGCCGCGCGGGCCCGCCTGCCACTGCCGGCCCTGGACGGGCGGGACCGCCTGCCACTGCTGGCCCTGCCCACCCAGCTGGCCGCCGAGCTGACCCGGCTGGCCGCCCATCTGACCGCCGTGCTGACCACCGTGGCTGCTCCCCGACCAGCCGCCGTGCCCCGTGCGGCCGAAGCCCCCCGGTCCCGCCATCCCGGCTCCCAGCCCCCCGCTGACCGCCGGGCCGGCGCTCGGCAGCGACCCGGTGTGCGGGTTCCCCGCGGTGTCGACGGCGTAGGCGGTCGGTGCGGCCAGCGAGGCGACCACCGCGGCCCCCACCACGGACAGCCCCGCCGTGCGCGCCAGGCGCGGCAGCACCGGCACCGCCCGCAGCAGCACGAAGCCCAGGGCGGCGAGCAGGCCCACCGCGAGCACCAGCCACTTCAGCAGCGGGTAGTAGTCGCTGCTGCGCGTCAGCAGCACGAAGGCCCAGGCGGCGGTCAGACCGGTGGCCGCCGCGAGGGCCGCGGTCCCGAGCCACGAGGCGCGGGCCCGCCACACCACGGCGGCCCCCAGGCCCACCAGGGCGGCGATCGCGGGCGCCAGCGCCACCGTGTAGTACGGGTGGAAGATCCCGGACATGTAGCTGAAGACCAGCCACGTGGTGAGCAGCCAGGTGCCCCACAGCACCAGCGCGGCGCGCAGCGGGGAGGTCCGCGCGGACCGGCGCAGCAGCCACAGCGCCACCGCGCCGAGCACCAGCGCCGCGGGCACCAGCCACGTCACCTGGCCCCCGAAGGTGGTGCCGAGCAGCCGCAGCAGGCCGGTGTCGCCCCAGTGGCCGGCGCCCCCCGGGCCCACGGTGGTGCCCACGGAGCCCGTCTCCTGGCCGGTCAGCCGGCCGACGCCGTTGTAGCCGAAGGTCAGCCCCAGGAAGCTGTCGTCCTGCGAGCCGCCGATGTACGGGCGCGAACCGGCCGGCACCAGCTCCACCACGGCCACCCACCAGCCCGCCGAGACCACCAGCGCGGCCCCCGCGGCGAGCAGCTGCACCACGCGGCGCCCGAGATCGGGGCGCCCGAGCAGCAGGTAGGTGAGGCCGAACGCCGGCAGCACGAGGAAGACCTGCAGCTGCTTGGTGAGGAAGCCGAGCCCCACGAGCACCCCGGCGAGCAGGAGCCAGCGCGTCTGCGCCGACGTCGCCGCGGCCTCCACCGCCCTCAGGACGGCGACGGCGGCACCCGTCATGAGCAGCACGAGCAGCGCGTCGGGGTTGTCGAAGCGGAACATCAGCGCGGCCACGGGCGTCACCGCCAGCGCGAGCCCCGCCAGCAGCCCGGCGGGTGCTCCGGCCACGCGGCGCACCGACCCGTGCAGCAGCCACACGGCCCCGACGCCCATGAGCGCCTCCGGCACCAGCAGCGACCAGCTGGACAGGCCGAACAGCCGCACCGACAGCGCCATCACCCACAGCGAGGCGGGCGGCTTATCCACGGTGATGGAGTTGCCGGCGTCGGAGGAGCCGTAGAAGAAGGCCTCCCAGCTGCGCGACCCCGCCTGCGCCGCCGCGGAGTAGAAGGCGTTGGCCCAGCCGGACTCGCTGAGGTCCCACAGGTAGAGCACGGCCGTGCCGAGCAGCAGCACCACGAGGGCGGCGCGCGCCCAGGCCGGGTCCGCCGCGCGGCCGCGCCACCACCGGGTGGCCGCGCTCGGGGCGGGCACCTCGGCGGGGGCCGCGCTCGAGGCGGAGTACGAGAAGGTCATGGGTCAGCGCTCCCGGGGCTCACCGCGCCGGCGCCGCTCGAGGGCGCGCCGCGGCGCGAGGTCTGCTGGGGAGCCTCACCCCCGCCCCTGTGGACGGCGTCGGCACCGGCTGGGAGTGCGCTGGACGTCGTCGTCGTCGTCCTGCTGGCGGTCGGGGACGACGAGGGGCCCCGCCGGCGGTGCGCCGGCGGGGCCCCTCGTGACGAGCTGCGGGAGCGGCGGGGATCAGGTGGTGCGCAGGTCGCCGTTGAGCCCCTGGGGGTAGAAGCCGCCGCCGGAGACCCCGGAGGCGCCGTTGAGGTAGACGATGTTCAGCACCTGCTGCGGCGTGCGGCTGAAGGCGATGCCGTTGTCGTCGGTGGGCACGATGTTCGCGGTGGCGCCGCCGTCGGGGGTCAGCCCCTGGTCGAGGTCCGTGGATCCGTCCACGGCGTCGCGCACGTCGGAGATCTTCTGCGCGACGCCCTGCACGTCGGTGCCCATCTCGAACAGCGCCGACCGCACGATGCCCGCGTGGTACGCCTCCACCGCGAGGATGCCGGCGGCGGCCTCGAGGTAGGTCTTGTTGGTGATGAGGGGGGCCGCGCCCTTGTAAGCCGTGACGCCGACGTCCTCGAAGATGAACGCGCCGAGCAGGAAGCTCGTGTCGTCGGCGAACGGGTCGAAGGTCTGGCCCTGCTTGATGATGCCGGCGGCCACGGCCGCCGCGGTGAAGGACGCCTTGAGGTCGATCGCCGGGCGCGAGACCTTGGCGCCGCCCAGGGCGGAGCGCAGGAACGCCACGTGGGCGAGCTCGTCCTTGGCGATCTCCTCGGCGTACTGGCGGACGGCGCGGTTCTTGAACAGCACCTTGCGGCCGCCGGAGACGCCGCCCATCGTCCCGTTCCCGTCCGCCATGGACTGCGTGAGCCCGTGGCCGAAGGCGGCGTAGGAGTAGAACTCGGCCTCCAGGTACTCCAGGTTGAGCGCGAAGTTGAGCACGGTCGCGTCGCTGGGGGCGTCCGCGGCGTTCGCCGCGGACGCACCGGCGGTGCCGAGCGCGGTCGCACCGAGCGCACCCAGGCCGAGCAGGCCCGCGCCGCGGAGCATGGTGCGGCGGTCGTGCGCCGTCTCGCTGCTCCTGGTGATCATGTCGTTGACCAGTGCCTTGCCGAACATGGTGTCCTCGTCTCGTCAGCGTGTCAGGGGGTGGCGGTGGCGGGTCGCTGCGCGCGTCACTGCGCGGCGTCGGTGGCCTGCTGGGCCGCCTTGTCGGACACGGCGCTCTTGCCGCCGAAGATGAAGCCCGGGCCCGTGAAGTCCACGGCGTGCTTCTTGAGGTAGTTCGCCGTGGGCGCGCCGATGTCGTCGGGCGTCCAGGTGTAGAGGATCGGCACGCCGTAGTAGCCGGCCAGCGCCGAGGCCGACAGCGCGTCGACGGCGTTGAGGTTGGCCCCGCCCACCAGCGCCGCACCGGCGTAGGTGAAGTTCGCGGTGGCCACCGAGTCCTCGGCCACCGCCACGGCGGTGCCCTGGCGGTCGTCGCCGGCGAGGCGGCTGTTGGCTCCGAGGGCCTTGTAGGTGTCGTCGGAGACGACGGCCTTGCCGCCCACCACGGTGCGGTAGCTCACGCCGAGCTTGTCGAGGGCGCCCTTGGTGGCGTCCGGCACGTGGCCGGCCTCGGTGAGGAGGATCGGGGTGTTGTTCGCCCACGCCTGCGGGCCGACCGTCACGGCGTCGGCCAGCGAGGTGCCGGAGGTGATGTAGACGCGCTCGGGGGCGTAGTCCCCGGCGGTCGCCACGGCCGCGGCGGTGGCGTAGCGGTCGTCACCGCCGAAGCGCTTGACGGTGTAGTCGCCGGCGATGGCCATCTCCTGGCTCTTGGAGATGACGGCCTCGCCGCCGACCAGCCAGACGCGCTTGACGCCGAGGCGCTTGATCTCGTCGCGGGTGGCCTGGGGCGCCGCGTCGGTGTCGGTGTAGAGGATCGGCGCGCTCTTGAGGCCGGCGAGGTACGAGGCCGAGAGGCCGTCGACGGTGCGGGACAGGTTGACGAGGACGACGTCGTCGCTGCCGCCGTTCGGGTACAGCGCCTTCGAGGACTCGACGGCGGTCTCGACGCGGGTGGCGCCGCCGGTGCGCTGGTCGAACTTCACGCCGGTGGCGGCGGTGGCCGCGGACGCGCCGAGCAGGGTGATCGGCGCCACGGCGAGCGCGGCGAGCAGGGTGACGGCGGCGGCGCGAGTGCGCCGGCGCGGGGTGGGGCTGGTCACGGGGTGCCTCCTGGACGGGTCTGCTGGTCTGGTGGGGCTGACGACGGGACTGGCTGCTCGACGGGCCGGAGCTGCGCTGCTCAGGTGGTGGTCAGGCGCGCGTCGTCGTTGTTGGTGCCGTCGGGGAAGAACCCGCCCTTGGTGACGCCGGACGCCGGGTTCAGGTAGGCGATGTTGTGCACCTGCTGCGGGGACCGGCTGTACGCGATGGCGTTCTTGTCGGCCGGCACGAGGTTGGCGCGGTAGGCCTTCGGGTTGCCGGCGAGGACGCCCTGGTCGTCGTCGTTCGTGCCGTCGAGGGAGTCGCGGGCGTCGGAGATCTTGTTGGTGATCACCGCGACGTCGATGCCGAGGTTGTACAGCGACCGGCGGACCAGGCCCGCGTGGTAGGCCTCGACGGCCAGGATGCCGGCGGCCGCGCCGAGGTAGTCCTTGTTCGAGATGAGGGGGGCGCCGCCCTTGTAGGCGGTGACGCCGAGGTCCTCGAAGATGTAGGCGCCCAGCAGGAAGCTGGTCTCGTCCTTGAACGGGTCGAAGCTCTCCCCGGCCTTGATGACGCCGGCTGCGGTGGCCGCGGCGTTGAAGGCGTCGGTGAAGTTGATCGTCGGGCGGGCCACCGCGGCCGAGCCGAGCGCCCCGCGCAGGAACTTCACGTGCGCGAGCTCGTCGCCCGCGATCTCCTTGGCGTACTTCGCCACGGTGCTGCCGGCCTTGAACGGCACCTGCGAGCCGCCGGTGACCCCACCCAGCGCCTTGGTGCCGGTGGTGAGGCTGTCCGGCAGGCCCTGGCCGGTGGTGGCTCGGAGGTAGAACTCCGCCTCGAGGTACTCGAGGTTCAGCGCGAAGTTGAGGATCGCGCTGTCGGAGATGGGGGCGTCGGCGGCGTGGGCGTCCTGCGCCCCGACCGTCATGGCGGTCACCGCCCCCACGGCGCCGAGGCCGGCGAGGCCGGCGGCGCGCAGGAAGTTGCGGCGGTCCGCGGGGTTCTCAGCGCTGCGGCTGATCATGTCGACGACGAGCGGCTTCCCGAACACGGTGCCCTCTTCCTGCTGTCCGGGCAGCAGGGAGCGGCGTCCGCCGTCGACCCTGACCCGGTGGCTGTCCGGCGCCGCGACTGCATTGCGGCACCCCTCCCCCCAGCGGGGACGTCCGTGACGCTAGGTGCTCACCACGGCAAGACCCGGGACGTCTGTCGGCGCGTCGCGCGCGACATCGTCGGGAACGACGGCATGGGCCGGCACGGCACCGACATGCCCATGAACAGGTCTTTCGGTGCCGATCAGAAGGGTTCGCAGCCAACAGGACTGCGGATGGGTCATCCACTGTCTCCATCTCGGGAGACAGCTGGGGCGACGCAGAGTGACGCTCGTCAGGTGGCGCGGCGCTCCCGCAGCCGCGCCCCCTTGGCGTGCGCGACGTCGCGCAGCTCGCCCTGGAACTCGACCATGGCCGCGCGCAGCCGCGCGCCGAGGGCGTCCCCGCCCGCCGCGAGCACCCGCACGGCGAGCAGCCCGGCGTTGCGGGCCCCGCCGATGCTCACCGTGGCCACCGGCACGCCCGCGGGCATCTGCACGATGGACAGCAGCGAGTCCATCCCGTCGAGGTGCGCCAGGGGCACCGGCACACCGATGACGGGCAGGGGGGTGACGGCCGCCAGCATGCCCGGCAGGTGCGCCGCTCCCCCGGCTCCCGCGACCACCACCCGCAGGCCGCGGTCGGCGGCCCGGCGCCCGTAGTCGATCATCTCGTCCGGCATGCGATGCGCGGAGACGACGTCGACCTCGTGCGGCACGCCGAACTCGGCCAGCGCCTCCGCGGCGGCGCTCATGACCGGCCAGTCGGAGTCCGAACCCATGACGACGCCGACCAGCGGCAGCTCAGCAGCGCTCACGGGCGCCACCCTCCCACCTGCTCCGCAGCAGCGAGGACGCAGCCCGCGCCGTGCGCCCTCCGCCCCGGGTCACAGCCGCCGCGGGTCCACCTCGACGCCCCCGATGTGCACGTCCACCTCCACCACGGACTCGGCCGCAGACCCGAGGGCGCCCGCCCCGAGGACGGACTCCAGCGCCGAGGCGGTGCGCCGGCGGACCTCGTCGGCCACGGACAGCAGCGGCGCGCCGTACGCGGCCACCACCGAGACGGCGATGCGCTCCAGCCGGTCGTCCTCCCCCGTCGACAGGCGCACCGCGTCCGCGGAGGCGTCGGGGAGGGGCTCCAGCGCCCGCCGGACCACGGTGACGACCACCTCGGAGGCCACGGTGAAGCTGCCGGCCGCGTGGACGGCGCGGACCGGCGACGACGGCCGGAACGCCTTCATCGCGGCGGCGACCACGTCGCCGCGGACCTGCTCCCAGCCGTGGTCGGTGTGCTGGCGCATGGCGGCGGTGGCGGCGGCCAGGCGGTCGGCGCCGCGCGCCGGGCCCGCGGTCCCGCCGGTCATGCTGGGCTGCTCGCCCGTCATCGCCAGTCCTCCATCGCGACCTCGAGGGATGCGCGCGCCCGGGACAGGCGGCCGCGCACGACGTCAGGTGTGGTGGCAGCCACCTCCGCGATCTCCGCGTACGACAGACCCTCCACCTCGCGCAGCAGCCACGTGGACCGCTGCCCGGCCGGGAGCGTGCCGAGCGCCGCGTCCAGTGCGCGCACGAAGTCCTCCATCTCGACGATCCGCGCCGGGTCGCCGCTGGTGCTGGCGCCGACCCGGGTCCGGATCTGCTCGTCGTCCACCGGCTTCGGGGTCTTGCGCAGGTGGCGGCTCTGGTGGCGCCGGACGGCGTTGGTGACCAGCGTGAACAGCCACGTCCTCACGGCCGCGCGCCCCTCCCACCCGGGCAGCCCGCGCCAGGCGTCGGCGAAGGCGTCCTGCAGGCAGTCCGCGGTCTCGCTGGGGTCGTCCAGCATGCGCGAGGCGTAGCGGTGGAGCGCGGGACCGTGCCGGTCCACCAGCTGCGCGAAGGCGTCGCGGTCTCCGACCCGCGCGCGCCGGGCGAGCACGTCGTCGTCGATGCTCGACGCGCTGCGCTCCTCCAGCACCTCGCTGCCCGCGGGCGGGCGGTCGTCGTCGGCGGTGATGGCGTGCTCCCGCGGGTCGTGGCTCGACGTCCGAGCCGTGTGCTCGGAGCAGATCACCACCGATCGGGGGCGGCAACCCGAACTCGTCGTGCGCGATCCGAACGGCTGGTGCACGCTCTCTCCGAGGTCGTCACGATCTGTGACTCAGGTCACACCTGGTGGAGCGTGACGATCCAGCACCACCTGACTCTCACCTTGTGTCACGCACTCCGGGGGCAGCCCCGGGGCGAACGTGGAAGACCCGCCAGACGGCCACGAGGCCGACGATCGAGAGGACCGCACACCATGTCCCAGACGACTGACAAGACTTCTGCCGCCGTCGTCAGCTCGGCCAAGCCGGGCGCGCTGGCCAGCACGCAGGGCTCCACCACGATCGCCGACACCGTCGTGTCGAAGATCGCCGGCATCGCCACCCGCGAGGTCAACGGCGTGTTCGCCCTCGGCGGCGGTGCCGCCCGCGCGATCGGCGCCCTGCGCGAGCGCATCCCGGGTGCCACCACCAACCACGCCCAGGGCGTCTCGGTGGAGGTCGGCGAGAAGCAGGCCGCCGTCGACATCAACCTCATCGCCGAGTACGGCGTGTCCATCGCCGACCTGGCCGCGGGCGTGCGCCGCAACGTCATCGCCTCCGTGGAGCGCATGACCGGCCTGCAGGTCACCGAGGTCAACATCGACGTCAACGACGTGCACATCCCGTCCGAGGACGACGAGGACGACGAGCCGGCCAAGCCCGCCCGGGTGCAGTGACGTCCCGATGACCCCGTCCAGCCCCGCGGAGCCCGTCCGCGTCGACCCAGAGGCCCAGACCCTCGTGCCGGGTGAGGTCCTCAGCACCACGGACGACACCGTCATCGAGGGACGCGTCCTCGAGCCCGTCGACGTCGTCGCCGCCGCGGTGCTGGCCGTGCCGGGGGTGGCCGCCCTCCACAGCGGCCCCCTCGGTGGAGTCGCCACCTTCCTGCCCGGTCGCCGGGTGGCGGGGGTGGCCCTGCGCGAGAGCGGCACCTCGGTGCACCTCGTGCTGGAGACCACCGCGGACATCCGCGCCACGGCCGAGGCCGTGCACCGCGCGGTGGACGCGCTCGGTCCCGCTGTCGCTCCGCAGCCGGTCCACGTCCACGTGGAGGACCTCGCGGCCCCGGCGCCCCGCGCCTGACCCGCGCAGCGGTGGGGCGCGCCGGCCGCGGTCACCAGACCGCGGCCGGCGCGCCCCCCGCACCCCACCCCGACCGCCTGACGGATCCGCGGTCACCCACGTACCGACTCGGAGGAGAACCACCATGTCCAACGCAGTTCCCGCTTCCTGGGCCGCCGCTCTCGCCGGTCTGCTCCTGGCGATCGCCGGCATCGAAGGCGGCTTCGGCGGTCTGGTCGCCGCCCTCGTCCTCGGCGCCATCGGCTGGCTCATCGGCGCACAGGTCGAAGGCCGCATCGACGTCCTCGGCGCCCTCGGCCGCCGCAGCCGTGGCTGACCCGCGCTCCGGCAGCAACCACAGGCAGAGCTGAGGTCTCCATGACCACCCTCACCGACACCCCGCACAGCGAGCAGCTGGCAGAACCCGGCCAGCGCGGCTCCCTCCAGGTCTCCGAGCGCGTGGTGGTCGCCATCGCCCGCGCCGCCGCCATGGAGGTCACCGGGGTGGCCACCCCCACCCAGAACAAGAGCGCCTCCAAGGCCGCCGGTGGCGTCAGCGGCATCACCAGCCAGATCGGCGACCAGCTCACCTCCGCGGTGGGACGCACCCTGCCCCGGGCCTCCGCCCAGGTCGCCGGCGACCGCGCCCGCCTCAGCGTCGAGATCGCCCTGCTGTGGCCCCACTCCGCAGCCACCGTCGCCGCCGCCGTGCGCGAGCACGTCGCCGCGCGCCTGCGCGAGTACGCCGCCACCACCACCGACACCGTCGCCGTCACCATCTCCACCGTCGTGCGCGACCAGCGCACCACCACCACCAGGAGGGTCCAGTGAGCACCCCCACCCAGACCCGCCAGCAGACCAGTCAGACCAGTCAGGCCAGTCAGAACGGTCAGGCCGGTCGGTCCGGCGCCCCGCTGCGCCCGGCTCCCCTGCCCACCGGCGCCGGCCGCATCGGCTGGCTCGGGCCCCTGCTGGCCGTCCTGCTCATCGCCGTCGCCGTGCTGCTGGGCCAGGACGCCTGGGTCCGCCTCAACGGCGCCCAGAGCTCCTGGCTCGGATCGGTCATCTCCGCCCTGAACGGCCTGGCCCCCTCTGCGGCCCTGGCCGTGCCCGCCGCCATCGCCATCATCATCGGCCTGCTGCTGCTGGGCGCGGCCTTCTCCCGCCGCAAGCGCAAGGCCCTGGTCCTGCGCGGAGACCTCGGCGCCCACCTGACCACCCGCGACGTGGCCCGCCTGGCCTCCGGCGCCGCCCGCCAGGTCGACGGGGTCCTGGACGCCTCCGCCTCGGCCACCCGCCGCAAGGTCACCGTCGAGGTCACCACCACCGGTGATGGCGCCACCCGCACCGCCGTGCAGACCGACGTCCAGCGGGCCCTGTCGGCCCTGGCCGACGCCCCCAAGGTCACCATCAACGCCACCACCGCCGACAAGGAGGCGAGCCGATGAGCCGCAAGACCGCAGGCTTTGACCGCCTGGCCGTCTTCGTCCTCGGCCTGGTCCTGCTCGCCGGTGGCGCCCTCGTGGGCGCCTGGGCCCTGGACCTGCTGCCCCAGCTCGGCGTGCCCGCCTCCGCGGTCCCCCAGAAGATCTCCACCGCCGGCGCCACCGACCTCACCGGGGCCTCGTGGTGGGCCTACGCCACCGCCGCCGCCGCCGTCGTGCTGGGCCTGCTGGGCCTGTGGTGGCTGCTGGCCCACATCCCCCACCGCGGCGCCGACCCGGTGCGCCTCCCGGGTTCTTCGGCGGCGGGGACCCTGGTCCTGGACGGGGACGCCGCCGTGGCGGTGGCCGCCCAGGTCATCTCCGAGGTGCCCGGGGTGCGCTCGGCCAGCGGGAAGATGGTCTCCGAGCGCGGTCAGCTGATCGCCGAGCTGGACGTGGTCGCTGACCCCGAGGTGGACCTGGTCGCCCTGGACCACGCCATGGTCGCCGCCAGCGCGGACCTGAACACCGTCCTGTCCCGCGCGGACGTGCGCGGACGGGTGCACGTGGCCATCGCCCGCCGCTCCAAGGGCCTGACCCGCGTCGCCTGACACCACCGTCACGACAACACCCAGGTGAGAGCCCCGCACGCCCCGCGTGCGGGGCTCTCACCGTCCCCGGACGGGGGTCAGGGCTCGTAGGTCTGGATCCGCCCTGCGTCCCGACGCGTCAGCTCAGCCAGGCGCGGGCGGAGCTCGGCGAGCACGGCCGGCACGTCGACGGTGAGGAGCCGCCGGTCGCGCACCACCACCCGGCCGTCCACCACCACGTGCCTGACGTCGCCGGGGCGCGCGGCGTGCACGAGCGTCGCCGCGAGGTCGTGCACGGGCTGGAGGTGGGGCGCGGACAGGTCCAGCAGCGCCACGTCCGCCCGGTGGCCGGGAGCCAGCCGCCCCACCGCGCCGCGCGCCGAGCCCGGGTCGGCCAGGTGCAGCGCCTGCGCGCTCTGGGTGGTGGCGTGGTGCAGCACCTGCCGGCTCGTCATCCAGCGGGGGTCGGCCTCGCCGCCCAGCGACTTCTGCACCAGCGACGTGACCTCCAGGCTGGCCCACAGGTCGAGGTCGCCGTTGCTCGCCGCGCCGTCGGTGGCCATCCCCACCGGGACCCCCGCCCCCCGCAGCGCCCTGATGGGCGTCGTCCCGTGCGCGGACTTGAGGTAGAACCGCGGGCTCGACGCCACCCCCACCAGGCCGCGCTCCGCGGCGCGCGCGAGCAGGGGCAGGTCGGTCTCGACCACGCCGGTGGCGTGCGCCACGAGCAGCGGCACGTCGAGGAGCCCGGTGCGGTCCAGCACCTGCACCGGGGTCACCCCCGAGCGCTCGAGGCTGGCGCGGGTCTGCTCGGCGGTCTCCGCGGCGTGCAGGTGCACCGGCAGGTCGTGCTCGCGCGCCAGGACCGCGAACGCCGCGAGGTCCGGCTCGCTCACCGTGTAGGGCGCGTGGGGCGCGAGCCGCGTGGTCACCCGGCCGCCCGCCGCCCCGCGCTGCCGCAGGGCGAAGTCGAGGCCGCGCTCACGGCCGGCCTCCCCGTCGGAGGAGAAGCTGGCCCAGCCGAGGTCAGCCCGGGCGCCGCTCACCTCGACCGCACGGGCGACGGCGTACATGTGGAAGTAGTGGTCGGCGAACGTCGTCGTCCCGCCGAGCAGCATCTCCGCGCAGGCGAGCAGGGCGCCCAGCTCCACGTCGCGCTCGGTGAGGTTGGACTCCATCGGCCAGATGCGCTCGTTGAACCAGGTGTGGACGTCGACGTCCTCGGCGGCTCCCCGGAACAGCACCATCGCCGCGTGCGTGTGGCAGTTCACCAGGCCGGGGACGGCGAGGAACCCGCGCCCGTCGAGCACCTCCGCCGGTGGCGGGGCGCCCTGGTGCTCCGACCGCTCGCGGGCGGGACCGACGCGCGTGATGAGACCGCCGCTGACCTCGACGTCGACGTCCTCGGCGAAGCCGATGCCGTCCGGGCCCTCGTCACCCCCGACGCCGTGCACGAGCGCGGTGCAGCCCTCGACCCGCAGGTCGACGCGCTGGGCCGTCGCGTCGTGCGGGCTCGCGTCAGGCGGGGACTGGTCCACGCCTGCACTCTGCCAGCGGCCCGCGGAGCTGACCTCGGTCACCTCCGCGGCTGACCGAGGTCACCTGCGGACGCGTCGGCCCAGCACCGATGCGCCGGAACTGACCGAGGTCACCTGCGGTGGAGGCCCGCACGACCCCGGGGTGCGCACAACGCCCATGATCACGGCGGGGTGTGCGCAGAACGCCCATGATCACGGGGCGGAGGGTCAGCCGTCGACGGTGCCGGTGATGTAGTCGGCGGCGTGAGCGGCGCGGGCGCGGACGGCGTCGAGGTCGTCGCCCCAGGCGGTGACGTGCCCGATCTTGCGGCCCGGCCGCACCGACTTGCCGTACAGGTGCACCTTGACGGCGGGGTCGCGCGCCATGACGTGCAGGTGGGAGTGGAAGAGGTCGGGGTAGTCACCGCCGAGGGCGTTGACCATCACCGTCCAGCGGGCGCGCGGCTCGGTGGAGCCCAGCGGCAGGTCCAGCACGGCGCGCAGGTGCTGCTCGAACTGGGAGGTCACCGAGCCCTCGATGGTCCAGTGACCGCTGTTGTGCGGCCGCATCGCCAGCTCGTTGACGAGGAACCTCGACGAGCCGTGCGCGCCGCCACCGTCGGTGACGGGCACCTCGAACCCCTCGACGGCCATGACGCCCGTGACGCCCAGCTCCCCGGCCAGGCGCAGCGCCAGCGCCGTCGCCTGGGCTGACAGGTCGTCGTCGAGGTCCGGCGCCGGGGCGATGACCTCGCGGCAGACGCCGCCCACCTGGACGGTCTCCACCACGGGCCAGGCCGCCGCCTGCCCCGAGGGCGAGCGGGCCACCATCACGGCCACCTCGCGGGTGAAGCGCACGGCCTCCTCGGCCAGCAGCGGCTCCCCCGCCGCGCGCTCCAGCCAGGCGGCGGCCTCCTCGAGCGAGGACACCACGAGGACGCCCTTGCCGTCGTAGCCCCCGCGGGGGGTCTTCAGCACCAGCGGCCACCCGGCGCGCTCGCCGAAGGCGCGCAGGTCGTCCGCCGAGCGGACCTCCGCCCACGCCGGCCCGGCCACGCCCATGGCGTCGAGTCGGCGCCGCAGCAGCAGCTTGTCCTGGGCGTGCTCGAGCGCCTCCGGGCCCGGCCGGACGGCGACGCCCTCGGCCACGAGCGCGCGCAGGTGCTCGGTGGGGACCTGCTCGTGGTCCAGGGTGAGCGCGGCGGCGCCCTCGGCCAGGCGGCGCAGGGCGGCGAGGTCGTCGGGGCTGCCGAGCTGCACGTCGGGCACCACCTGCGCGGCCGACTCGGCGGCGTCGGTGGCGAGCACCCGCAGCCGGGCGCCGAGCCCCACCGCGGGCGGCACGGTCATCCGGGCGAGCTGGCCCGCACCGACCACGGCGACCACGGGGAAGGTGGTCTCGGTGGCCCCCGCGGTGCCGTCGCGCGCGTCGCGCGCGTCGTCGGCTCCGCCGGGTGCGCCAGCGGGCGACCCGGCGGGGGTGTCAGCGGAGGTGGCGTCGGGCGTGGCGGTCACGGCCCCCGAGGGTAGGGGGTGCCTCGCGACTCCACCGCAGGCGCCGCACGGGCGCCCCGGCGTCCGCGCGACGCCTACGGTGGAGGCGTGCAGGTCCTCGCCAGCTCCCGCGCCCTCGCGGGCCGCCTCTGGCGCTCGCACGGCCGCGAGCTCGGGGCGTTCGGCGTAGTGGGCGGCCTCGCGTTCGTCGTCGACGTCGGCCTGTTCAACCTGCTGCGCTTCGGCGGCAGCGGCCTGCTCGCCGACCAGCCCCTCACGGCCAAGGTGGTGTCGGCGTCGGTCGCCACGGTGGTCGCGTGGGCCGGCAACCGGTGGTGGACGTTCCGGCACCGCAACCGGCCCGCTGCCCTGCGGGAGCTGGGCCTGTTCGTGCTGATGAACGCCGCCGCCCTGCTCATCGGCCTGGCGGTGCTCGCCACCAGCCACTACGTGCTGGACCTGCGCGGGCCGCTCGCCGACAACACCGCCAACCTCGTGGGCATCGCCCTGGGCACCGCGTTCCGGTACGTCGCCTACCGGCTCTGGGTGTTCCGCCGTCCCCGTGCCGCCGGTGGGGACGGGCGGTCCAGCTCGGACCGGAGCACCGTCCGGGCCTGAGGACCGTCCGCACCCGAGCACCGTCAGGGCCGCGAGGGGGCGGCCCGCAGGAACACCGCGAAGGTCGCCGGGCGCATCCGCGCCAGCTCCAGCCGACCGCCCTCGGCGGTGACGAGGTCCCGGGCCAGCGGCAGGCCGAGCCCCGTGCCCGACGCCCCGCTCACGGCCCGCTCGAAGACGCGCCCGCCCAGCTCGGGCGGGACCCCCGGCCCGGAGTCGCTCACCTCGAGCACCACCCACTCCCCGCCGCGCTCGCTGCTGGCGCGCACGCGGACCCGGGTGGTGCCGTCGCCGTGCACGAGGCTGTTCTCCAGCAGCACCGCCAGCGCCTGGGCGAGCGGTCCGGCGCCGGCCACCACCCGGGTGGTCGGCGAGAGCGGCTCCACCACCAGCTCGCGGCGGGCGCGCTCGAACGCGGGTCGCCACTCGGCGCGCTGCTGCTCCAGCACCCCTGCCAGCACCAGCGGCTCACGGGGCGCGCTGGCCTGCAGGCGGGCGCGGGCGAGGAGGTCGTCGACCACCCCTGACAGGCGCTCGACCTGCTCCAGGGCCACCTGCGCCTCGGTGGCGACGGCGGGCTCGCTGGTGGTGGCGAGCACCTCCTCCAGCCGCATGGACAGCGCGGTGAGGGGCGTGCGCAGCTGGTGGCTGGCGTCGGAGGCGAACTGGCGCTCCACGGCCAGCCGCGCCTGCAGCTGGGCGGCGCTGCGCACAAGGGCCTGTGCCACCGAGTCGACCTCCTCCACGCCGCTGGGCGGCGGGGTGGTGGGCACCTGGCCGGACCCGAGGCGCTCGGCGCGCTCGGCGAGGTCCTCCAGGGGGCGCACCAGGCGGCGGCCCTGCACGAGGCCGACGGCGGAGCCGGCCGCCACCGCGCCGGCGGCCAGGCCCACCACGAGCACCACCAGCTGGGCGTCCGCGGCCCACAGGCTGCTGCGCGCGGCGGTGACGGTGACCGCGAGGCCGTCGGCGGTGCCGGCGTGACCCACCACGGTGGAGCCGGTGGTGTCGGGTCCGGCCCTGACGGTGCTGCCGTCGGGAAGGTCCACCACCACGCTGGCCGGCCAGCGCCCGTCGCTGCGGGCGCTGCGCTCCAGCACCTGCGGGTCCACGCGGCCGCCGGTGGCCAGCCGGCTGCTCGCGGCGGCGAGCACGGCGTCGGCGCGCACCTGCACGCTGGTCCGCGCCTGCTCCGTCTGCAGCACGAGCCCGGCCACGCACAGGGGCAGGCCGAGCAGGAGGACGGCGAGGACGACGGCGGCCATGGTGGCCGCCTGCACGCGGCGGTGCACCCGCTGACCCCGCCGTCAGTCGCGCTCGAAGCGGAAGCCGACGCCGCGCACGGTGGTGATGTACTGCGGGTCGCCCGCCTCGTCGCCGAGCTTCCTGCGCAGCCAGGAGACGTGCATGTCGAGGGTCTTGCTGGAGCCGAACCACTCCAGCCCCCAGACCTCCTCCATGAGGACCTGCCGGGGCACCACGGTGCCGACCTCGCGCAGCAGGACGCGCATGAGCTCGTACTCCTTGGCGGCCAGGACGAGCGGCACCTCCTGCCCGGGCTCCAGGGGGCGGCCGTCGTCGTCGACGTCGCCCTCCCTGGCCACCTTCCACGCCTTGCGGGCCGTCGGGTCCAGACGGACCCCGCGCCCGTGCAGCTGCAGGGCGGTGACGTCCCCGCGGCGCAGGAGGGCGCGGGCGCGGGCCAGGAGCTCGGCCACCCGGAAGGGCTTGGAGACGTAGTCGTCGGCGCCGGCGTCCAGGCCCACCACCAGGTCGACCTCGTCGGAGCGGGCGGTGAGCACGAGGATCGGCACGGCCACCCCGTCGGCGCGGATGCGGCGGGCCACGTCGAGCCCGTCCATGTCCGGCAGGCCCAGGTCGAGCACGACGAGGTCGAGCTGGCGCCGCGCCGAGGCCAGGGCGCCGGCGCCGTCGCTCTGGACGTCGACCTCGTACCCCTCCCGCTTGAGCGCGCGGGCCAGCGGCTCGGAGATGGCCGTGTCGTCCTCGACCAGCAGCACGCGCTTCACGGACGCCAGGGTATTGACAGGGCTGCGCGCGTCGAGCCGGCGAGCGGCGCCGGGGTCAGCGGACGTGGACGACGTCACCCGCCGAGACGGGCACCGGCCCCTCGTCCGCCGCGGCGCCCTCGCGCCGCACGAGCAGGCGCCCGTCGCCGTCCAGGCCCTCCGCGACACCGCGCAGCTGCGCCCCGCCGGGCAGGTGGACGACGACGTCGCGCCCGAGGGTCGTGCACGCCTCCGCGGCCCGCGCGGCCAGGCCGCTGGCCGCGGCGTCCCCGCCGGCGGCCTCGAAGCGGGCCAGCTCGGCGGTCAGCGCCCGGACGAGGGCCCGGACGAGCACGTCGCGGTCGGTGGAGGCCGCCCCCTCCAGGCGCAGGGACGTCGCGCCCCCCAGCCCCCCGCCGTCGAGCTCCGCCCGCGTGGTGGTCGCGTTGACCCCCACGCCGACGACGACGCCGGCGGGCCCCGTTCCCGCGACCGCCCCGGGGAGGACCTCGACGAGGATCCCGCAGAGCTTGCGGCCCTCGACGAGCACGTCGTTGGGCCACTTCACCTGCGCCGGCAGCCCCGCGAGGTCGCGGACCACGCCCACCACGGCCACGCCCGCGAGCAGCGGGAGCCACCCCCACGCCTCCACGGGCGCCTGGGGGCGCACCAGCAGCGACAGCGCCACCCCGGACCGGGGCGGCGCCTCCCACTGCCGTCCCAGCCGGCCTCGCCCACGGGTCTGGGAGTCGGTGGTGAGCACCGACGGCGCGGGCCAGGCCCCGGGGTCGGCCGCGGCGCGGGCCAGCAGCTCGGCGTTGGTCGACCCGACCTGCCCCACCACCTCCAGGCGCGCCAGCGGGCCGCCGGGCGCCAGCAGGGCCCGGCCCAGCGCCTCTGCGGACAGCGGCGGTCGGTCGAGGTCGCTCCAGCGTCCCGGGGTGCTCACGGGCTCCATCCTCACCGGGGCTCGGGCGCCGGGCGCAGCGGCGCCGCCCCGGGCCGTGGTGGCGCCCAGACGCATGATCGTGGGCGGGGACGGGAGCGGCGGCCGCCCACCCCACTCCCGCCACGATCATGCGGCTCCGCGCCAGCTGCACCGCACCGCCGCTGCGCGGTCGTCGGCGTCCTCGCCTAGCGTCGAGGGGTGCCCACCGCCGCGCAGCTGACCGAGCCGATCGCCGAGCACGGGGAGGGGCCGGTCTGGGACGCCGACGGCGGCCGCCTGCTCGCCGTGGACCTCGAGCGGGGCGACCTGCTGGCCGTCTCCACCGGCGGGGAGGTGTCGACGCACCACGTGGCCGACGCGCTGGCCTGCGTGAGGCCCCGCCGCGAGGGCGGCTGGGTGGTGGCGGCCCGGCGCCGGTTCGCGCTGGTCGACAGCGTCACCGACCTGCTCGCCGGCCGCGAGGAGCCCCGCATGCTCCCGCCGTTGTGGGACGACGCGGAGCTGCGGTTCAACGAGGGCGGGTGCGACCCGCAGGGCCGGTTCTTCTGCGGGTCGATGGCCTACGGCGACGGCGGCAAGGGCGGCGAGCCGGTCGGGGTGCTGTGGCGGCTCGACCCTGACGGCAGCGCCCGCCCGGTGCTCGACGGGCTGACCATCCCCAACGGCCTGGCGTGGAGCCCCGACGGGCAGCGGGCGTACCACGTCGACTCGCCCTCGGGGGAGATCAGCCTGCTCCACGTGGCGCCCGACACCGGTGAGGTGCTGGACCGGGAGCCCTGGGTGCGGCTGGCCGACGTGCTCGGCGCAGACCCCGGCGGCGTGCCGGACGGCCTCGTCGTCGACGCCGAGGGCGGCGTGTGGGTGGCCGTCAACGGCGCGGGGGCCGTGGTGCGCCTGGACGCCGGCGGCGGGCTGAGCGAGCGCGTGGACGTCGGCGTCCCCGGCGTCACCGCGTGCACCCTCGGCGGCACCGGCGAGGGGGACGACGGCACGCGCGGCGGCGCGGTGCTCTACGTGACCACCTCCACGCAGGGGGTCGACCTGGACGCCCACCCGGCCTCGGGCTCGGTGTTCAGCCTGCCGGTGGAGGTGGCCGCCCTGCCGCCCCTGCGCTACGACGGCTGAGGCGGTCGCGCGCGACCTGGCTACCCTCGCGGGGTGACTGTGACTCGCGGGAGCGACGGCGGACCCACCACCTCCACCGGACCGGACCTGACGACCACCGCGGGCAAGCTGGAGGACGCCCGCGCCCGCCGCGAGGCGACCCTGGCCCCGGGCTCGGCGCGGGCCGTGGAGCGCCAGCACGCCAAGGGCAAGCGCACCGCCCGCGAGCGCCTGGAGGCGCTGCTCGACGAGGACAGCTTCGTGGAGGTGGGCGCCCACACCCGCGCGCTGTTCGGGGACCCGGCGGCCGGGCGCACCGAGCGCCCCCCGACGGACGGCGTGGTGGCCGGCCACGGCACGGTGGACGGGCGCCCCGTCGTCGTCTACTCCCAGGACTTCACCGTCTCCGGCGGGTCGCTCGGGGAGGTGCACGCCTCGAAGATCGTCAAGGTGATGGACCACGCGCTGCGCGTGGGCTGCCCCGTCATCGGCATCAACGACTCCGGCGGCGCCCGCATCCAGGAGGGCGTCTCCTCCCTCGCCGGGTACGGCGACATCTTCCTGCGCAACGTGCGCGGCTCCGGCGTGGTCCCCCAGGTCTCGCTGATCATGGGGCCGTGCGCCGGTGGCGCCGTCTACTCCCCCGCCATCACCGACGCGGTGGTCATGGTCGAGGCGACCTCGCACATGTTCGTCACCGGGCCGGACGTCATCCGCACCGTCACCGGTGAGGACGTCGCCATGGAGGAGCTGGGCGGGGCGCACACGCACAACGCCGTCTCGGGCGTCGCGCACCACATGGCGCCGTCGGAGGACGACGCCATCACGTGGGTCAAGGACTGGCTGGCGCACCTGCCCAGCAACAACCTGTCCGAGCCGCCGGTGCTGGCGCCGCTGGACGACACCGACCCGCTGCTGGTCACCGACGCGGACCTCGAGCTGGACGCGCTCGTGCCCGACTCCGCCAACGTCCCCTACGACGTCCACGAGGTCATCGCGCACGTCCTGGACGACGGCGAGCTGCTCGAGGTCCAGGACCTGTTCGCGCCCAACGTGGTCATCGGGTTCGGGCGCGTGGAGGGGCACTCCGTCGGCGTCGTCGCCAACCAGCCCGCCCGGCTGGCGGGCACGCTCGACATCGACGCCTCCGAGAAGGCCGCGCGGTTCGTGAGGCTGTGCGACGCGTTCGGCATCCCGGTCATCACGCTGGTGGACACCCCCGGGTTCCTGCCGGGCACCGAGCAGGAGTGGAACGGCATCATCCGCCGCGGCGCCAAGCTGCTGTACGCCTACGCCGAGGCCACCGTCCCCAAGATCACCGTGATCACGCGCAAGGCGTTCGGCGGGGCGTACATCGTCATGGGGTCCAAGCACCTCGGCGCCGACGTCAACCTGGCCTGGCCGACGGCGCAGATCGCGGTGATGGGCGCGCAGGGCGCGGTGGAGATCGTGCACCGCCGCACGCTGTCGGCCGCCGCCGAGCAGGGCCACGACGTCGCCTCCGTGCGCGCCGGGCTGGTGCAGGAGTACGAGGAGCGCCTCGCCACGCCGTACGTGGCCGCCGAGCGCGGCTACGTCGACGACGTCATCGAGCCCTCCCAGACCCGCGCGCACGTGGTGCGGGCGCTGCGCGCGCTGCGCACCAAGCGCGAGCAGCTGCCCGCCAAGAAGCACGGGAACATCCCGCTGTGAGCGTGTCCGGCACCTCGGGCCCCTCCGAGGACGACGTCGTCAAGGTCGTCGCCGGAGGGCCGACCGAGGAGGAGGTCGTGGCGCTGGTCGCGGCGCTCGCCGCCGCGGCGTCGGTGCGCGGCGGAGCGGTGGAGCCCGACCCGGGCCCGGACCTGTGGGCTGACAAGCCCACCCTCCTGCGCGTGCCCCCCGCCCCGGGCCCCGGCGCGTGGCGCGCCGCCGCCTGGCGCCGCTGACGCCGCCCGACGCCGCCCGGGCCCTGGCACCTGGCCGCGGCTGACGCGGCTGGGCCTGGCACCTGGCTCGCGGCTGGTCGCCACACCCGCCTGCAGGTGACCGAGGTCAGTCGCGGACGCACCCCCGCACGAACGACGCACCCCCGCACCTGACCCCGGTCAGCTGCGGACGCACCGCCCCAGCAAGCACACACCGCACCTGACCGAGGTCACCCCCAGAAGTGACCGAGGTCAGTCGCGGACGCATTCCCGCACGAGCGACGCACCCCCGCACCTGACCCCGGTCACCTGCGGACGCACCGCCCCAGCAAGCACACACCGCACCTGACCGAGGTCACCCCCAGAAGTGACCGAGGTCAGTCGCAGGCGTCGACGACCGGTCAGCGACACGCGTCGGGCGCGAGCCGGCGCTGCACGGCCGCACTCGTCGTCGTCCCGGTCTGTCCTCGGCTGGTCCTCGGCTGGTCTGAGCCGGCGCTGGGACACCCTGCGCCCGAGCGGGGACGGGGACGGCGGAGGACGACGACGCGGGCCGGGTCCGGCGGTGCGGGCGCCCCGTGGACGGCGCCCGGGCGGCCACGGGAGGATCGGCGGGTGCCCCGCACCGCCCCCGCGCGCAGCCTGACGGCCGCCGTCCTCGCCCTCGTCTGGTCGCTCGTCGGCTTGCTGTGGCTGGCCGCACCGGCGCTCGCCGAGCCGCCGCAGCGCCTCGACAGCGCGATCACCGACACCGCCGGTGTGCTGGACGAGACCGCCACCCAGCAGCAGCTGGAGACCCTGCGCGACGCGGCGGGCATCGACCTCTCCGTGGTCTTCGTCGACTCCTTCGACGGCGAGCAGGGGCCGCAGTGGGCTCGCCAGACCGCGCAGGAGAGCGGCCTCAGCGGCAGCGACGTCCTGCTGGCGGTGGCGGTGCGGGACCGGTCCTTCGGGTACGAGGGGTTCAGCGGCGGCCGGCTCACCGAGTCGCAGGTGTCCTCCGTGATGGAGGGCGACGTCAAGCAGGCGCTGGGCCGCAGCGACTGGAACGGCGCCGTCACCGCCGCGGTCAACGGCCTGGGCCGCGCCGCCGACGGCAGCGGCTCCGGGACCTCGGCCAGCGGCGGCTCGAGCGGCTCGGGGTTCCCGGTGGGGCTCGTCGTCGTCGGGGTCGTGGTGGTGCTGGGCGTGGCCCTGCTGGTGCTGGGCCTGCTCTCCAGCGCGTCTCGCAGGCGACGCCGCGCGGGCCTGGCCGGCCCCCCCGGCGGTCCCGGCGCTCCGGGCGCCGGCGGGGGCGCGCCCCAGGCGCCGCCGGTGCCGCTGCCGGAGCTGGAGCGGCGGGCGTCGGCGGCGGTGGTGGCCGCCGACGACGCCCTCGACGGCTCCGACGCGGAGCTGGGCTTCGCCCGCGCGGAGTTCGGCGACGCGGCCACCGCCCCCTTCGTCGCCGCCGTCGAGCGCGCCCGCTCCGAGCTCGCCCAGGCGTTCGCGATCCAGCGCCGCCTGGCCGACGGCGCCGCCGCCGACCCCGTCGGCCGGCCGCTGGACGACGACGACCGCCGCGCCCTGCTCACCCAGCAGCTGCAGCACGCGCAGGCCGCCGACGCCGCCCTCGACGAGCAGAAGGACGCCTTCGAGGCGCTGCGCGACCTCCAGCGCCGCCTGCCCGACGTGCTGCCCGCCCTCGAGGCCGACCGCTCCCGCCTGGCCGACCGGCTGCCTGAGACCCGCCGGCGGCTGACGGACCTGCAGGCGCGCTACGCGCCGGCCGCGGTGAGCAGCGTCGACGGCGACGACGAGCACGCCTCCCGCCTGCTCGACCTGGCCGCCCAGGGCCTGGCCACCGCCCGCGAGCGCCAGGCCGCGGGGGCGGCCGGGGAGGCCGCCGTGGCCGTGCAGGCGGTGCGCGACGCGCTGCGGCGGGCCGGTGAGCTGCTCGACGCCGTGGACGCCCTCGGCCGCGACCTGCAGAGCTCGGTGGACTCGCTGCCGAGGGCGCTGGCGGAGCTGGACGCGGACCTCGCCGAGGCGCGCGCGGTGCTGGCGGCCGGCGGCGGCGCGTCCAGCAGCGACCTGGCCGGTGCCGTGGGGCGCGCCGAGCAGGCGGGGTCCTCCGCGCGGACGGACGGACAGCGGGACCCGCAGACGGCGCTGCGGCGCGTGCACGAGGCCGACTCCGGGCTGGACGCGGCACTGGCCGGTGCCCGCGAGGAGGGTCAGCGCGCCTCCCGGGCCCGGGCCCAGCTGGAGCAGGCGCTGCCGGCGGCCCGGGCCGAGGTGGCTGCCGCTCGGGCGGTGGTGCGCACGCGCCGCGGGGCGGTCGGCGGGCAGGCTCGGGCGCTGCTGGCGGGCGCCGAGGAGCAACTGGCCAGCGCCGAGCAGCTGGCCGGACCGGACCCGGTGCGGGCGCTGGCGGCGGCCCAGCAGGCCGACGCCCTGGCCGAGCGGGCCCAGCGCGAGGCCGACGACGACCTGGGCTCCTGGTCGGGCTGGGGCGGTGGGGGCGGGTCCCGCTACGGCAGCCGGTACGGCAGCAGCGGCTCCTTCGAGGGCGCGGTGATCGGCGGCGTCCTCGGCGGGATCCTGTCCGGAGGGGGCGGCGGGCGCTCCGGCGGCTTCGGCGGCAGCAGCAGCTGGGGCGGAGGTGGCGGAGGCTTCGGCGGTGGCGGAGGCTTCGGTGGTGGTGGGTCCTTCGGCGGCGGCGGGAGCTTCTGACATGGGTGACGACGACGACGCAGCCGCGGGCGCGGGCGCCCAGACCGGCGTCGACGAGGCGCTGGCGCCCCTGCTCGCCCCCGGCGCGCGGCTGGAGCACCTGGTGGGCGGGTCCACCTGGACCGAGGGCCCGGTGTGGCTGCCCGACGAGGGGAACGGCGGCGTGGTGAGGTTCAGCGACATCCCCGGGGACCGCATCCTCTTCTTCGAGCCCGCCACGGGTGCCAGCGGCGTGCACCGCAGCGGGGTGGAGCACACCAACGGCCGCGCCCGGTGGCCGGGCGGAGGCGTGGTGCAGTGCTCGCACGGGCTGCGCCGCGTCGAGCTCGAGCAGACCGGCCCGGACGGCGAGCCGGTGGTCACCGAGCTGGTCTCCTCCTACCGCGGGGCGCGGCTCAACTCCCCCAACGACGTCGTCGTCGACGCGGCTGGCTCGGTGTGGTTCACCGACCCCACCTACGGGCTGTTCCAGCCCGGGGAAGGGCACCCGGGCGAGCGCGAGTACGGCGGCTGCCACGTCTTCCGGCTCGACCCCGACGGACAGCTGGAGGCCGTGGCCACGGACTTCGAGCAGCCCAACGGCCTGGCCTTCTCCCCGGACGAGGCTCGCCTGTACGTGGCCGACACCGGCGTGATCAGCGACCGCGCCGGCGACAGCGCCCACCACGTGCGCGCGTTCGACGTCGTCGTCGGTGACGACGGCCGCCGGCACCTCACCGGCGGAGCCGTGCTGCACGTGTGCGAGCGGGGCGTGGTGGACGGGTTCCGGGTGGACGCCGAGGGCCGCCTGTGGTGCTCCAGCGAGGACGCGGTGCTGGTGCTCGCGCCGAGCGGCGCGCTGCTCGGGCGCATCGCGGTGCCGGAGAAGGTCTCCAACGCCTGCTTCGGCCCCGACAACGCCTCCGGCGGGCAGGACCTGTACGTCACCGCCTCGACGTCGCTGTACCGGATCGCCACGGCCGTGCGCAGCGCCGAGCCCCGCTGAGCGCACGGCTCAGCGGGTCTCGGCGGGGCTCGGCGGAGCAGCGCGTCAGCGGCGCATGCCGCTGAGGAGCTCGACCACCTGCTGCTCCAGCTGGCGGGCGGTGTCGGCCAGGCCGCGGACCCTGCCCTGGGCGGCGGTGTCGCCGCCGTCCACCGAGGTGGCCATGTCGGCGATGACCTCGCTCATCTGGGCGATGGTGTCGACCACCCGCGTGATGACGGCGACGGCGGAGCCGCTGGCCTGCTGGACGGCGTCGACCTGGGCCGTGACCTGCTCGGTGGCCCGGCCGGTCTGGTCGGCGAGGTCCTTGACTTCCGAGGCGACCACGGAGAAGCCCTTGCCGGCCTCCCCCGCGCGGGCGGCCTCGATGGTCGCGTTGAGCGCGAGCAGCCGGGTCTGGGAGGCGATGGAGCCGATGACGGCCACCACCTCGCGGATCCGGTCCGAGGAGGCCGAGAGGTCCTCCATGGTGCGGCGGGCGGCGTCCGCCTCGTCCGCGGCGTGCTGCGCGGAGGTGGTGGCCTGCGCGGCGGCCGCGCTGAGCACCTGCGTGGCCGCACCGACCTCGCGGGTGGTGGACACCGCTGACGCCTCGAAGTCGTCGGCGAGGGCGAGCCGCGCCACCCCGGCGCTGGCGACGTCCTCCGCGGCCCGGCGGACGGCGTCACCGCCGGAGTTGATGGTGATGGCGGCGGAGCGGAACGAGCCCGGCATGCCGCGCAGCAGGAAGCGGCGGTGGAAGCGGCCCTCCGCCGCGGCGGTCAGGGACGCGCTGGACTCGCGGACGAAGGCGTCGGCCACGTCGAGCGCGCCGTTGACCTCGTTGCGCAGGGCGTGGAGCTCGTCGGCGTGGGCGGCGTCCTCCAGGCCGGGGACGGACCGCACCCGCGCCTCGAGGTCGCCGGAGGCGACCGACTGGCAGGTGCGGCGCACCTCGGCGAGCAGCGCGCGGTGGACCTCCAGCTCGGCGGCCGTTCCCCCGCCCGCCTGGCCGCGGCGGAACAGCGGGCTCACCGCGCACCCGCCAGCTGCGGCTCGAGGGACCACACGAACTCGTCGTAGGAGCCGTGCGAGGCGGTGGCGAGCTGGGACAGCAGCGCCGCGCCGGCCGCCGTGGCCGCGCGGGCACCGGAGTGCTTGGCCTCCTCGGCCAGCACCCGCTGGTAGACGGGCTTGATGGCGGCCAGCGCCGCCGGGTGGGGGCTGCGGCGGTTGGAGTGGTACCCCACCACCGCGCCGGAGGCGTCGAAGGACGGCGTCACGTGGGCGAGCACCCAGTAGTGGGCGCCGTCGGCAGCGAGGTTCACCACGTAGGCGAACAGCTCCTGCTTGGCCTGCACCGTGTCCCAGAGCAGCTTGAAGACCGCGCGGGGCATGTCGGGGTGCCGGATCAGGTTGTGCGGCTTGCCGATCACCTGGTCCTCGGTGAAGGCGCCGATGCGGAGGAAGGACTCGTTGGCGTAGGTGATCCGGCCCTGGAGATCGGTCTTGCTCACGATGAGCTCGTCCGCCCCCAGCATCCGCTCCACCCCTGAAGGACTGGGCATGGTGGTTCTTCGGTGGACCACAAGATCGACTGAAGCCGCTGCGGCGACCGGCATCAGGACGGCGCGCAAGTGGGGACCTTGGTCCCGGTGCGGACACGCCTGGCGGCGCGTCCGCACCGTCGGCCATGCTGGGCGCGGTCACCGGTCGCAGCCGCGGCCGGCGCGGCGCGACGTGGGAGATGGCATGGCGCAGCAGTCGCTGCTGGGACGGGTCGGGCAGCTGGTCCGGGCGAACATCAACGCCCTGCTGGACCAGGCCGAGGACCCGCAGAAGATGCTCGACCAGATGGTCCGCGACTACACGCAGGCCATCCGCGAGGCCGAGCAGTCGGTGGCGCAGACCATCGGCGACCTGCGCCTCATGGAGGACGACCACGCCGAGGCGGTCGCCACCGCGAAGGAGTGGGGCGGCAAGGCGGCCGCCGCCTCCCGCAAGGCCGACCAGCTGCGCGGGGAGGGCAACGGCACCGAGGCCGACAGGTTCGACCAGCTGGCCCGCGTCGCCCTGCAGCGCCAGATCGACGCCGAGGGCCACGCGAAGGGCTTCGAGCCGCAGATCGCCTCCCGCACCGAGGTGGTCGAGAAGCTCAAGACCGGCCTGGAGGGCATGCGCCGCAAGCTGGAGGAGCTGAAGTCCAAGCGCGACGAGCTGGTGGCCCGCTCCCGGATGGCCGCCGCCCAGTCCCAGGTGCACGACGCCGTCAAGGCGGTCGACCTGCTCGACCCCACCAGCGAGGTGTCCCGCTTCGAGGAGAAGGTGCGCCGCGAGGAGGCCCGCGTGCGCGGCCAGGAGGAGCTGGCCGCCTCCAGCCTCGACGCGCAGTTCGAGGCGCTGGAGGCCGACGGGGACCAGACCGAGGTCGAGCTGCGGCTGGCCGCCCTCAAGGGCGGCACCTCCACCGACTGAGGGCTTGACAGGATTAGCGGAGATTATCTGTTGTTGATAAACTTTGCTAATCCTGTCAAGATCGAGGGGTGGACCGCGCGCGCAACCCCTACACGCCCAACGCCGGCGCACCCCCGCGGCACCTCGCAGGCCGCGCCTCGGAGGTGGAGGACTTCCGGACCCTCCTGAAGCGCCTCCAGCGCGGGTACACGGAGAAGTCCGTCGTCATCACAGGCCTTCGCGGCGTGGGGAAGACAGTGCTGCTGGGCGAGTTCCAGCGCATCGCCGACGACGAGAACTGGGTGGCGGTCGAGACCGAGGTCTCCAAGACGACCCGCTTCGGGCCGCAGATGGCGAACCTCGCCCGACGGGCCCTGCTCAAGACCTCACCCCGAGCCCGTTGGACCGAGCGCGTGACAGCAGCCGCCGCGGTGGTGAAGTCGTTCTCGTTGACCGTCCAGCCCGGCGGTTCCCTGACCGGCGGGCTCGACATCGAAGCCGAGCCCGGAGCAGCGGACACCGGTGACCTCAACGAAGACCTGGCCGACCTCTTCGAAGCCGTGGGCCGAGCGGCGAAGGCCCAGGGCCGAGGCGTGGTCTTCCTCTTCGACGAGGTCCAGTTCCTCGGGAAGCAGGAACTCGAAGCGCTCATCGGCGCCGTTCACCGCACCGTCCAGCGCCAGCTCCCCGTGACGTTCGCGGGGGCGGGACTACCTCAGCTCCCGGGACTGGCCGGTGACGCCAAGTCCTACGCCGAACGCCTCTTCCGCTTTCCCACCATCGGTGAGCTCGCAGGACCAGCGGCCGTCGACGCGCTGATCCAGCCGGCTCGTGCGGAGGGGGTCGCCTACGAGGACCGGGCGGTCGACCACATCGTCGACTACACCGAGGGGTACCCCTACTTCATCCAGGAGTACGGGCGGGCCGTCTGGGACCTGGCACAGGGGCGTTCCATCACGCACACCGATGCGGTCGAGGCACAGACCTTCGTCGAAGCAGAACTGGATGAGAGCTTCTTCAAGACGCGCGTGCAGCGCTCCACCCCCGAGGAGCTCCGGTACATGCGCGCCATGGCCGAGCTCGGTGCGCAGGCGCAGAAGGCCTCCGACGTCGCGGAGGTGCTCAACCGCACCTCAGAGCAGGTGGCGCCCCTGAGGGCGCGGCTCATCAACAAGGGCCTCCTGTACACGCCGCGCTACGGCTTCGCGCGGTTCACCGTCCCCCAGTTCGACAGGTTCATGCGGCGCCACATGGATCTGGACGCCGCACCGCCTGCCTGACGCTCATCCATCGTTCAGCCGGATGTCACCGGCCGGGAACGCGGGGACCGAGGGCGCCGACCACGGTGGGGGCCATGACGCTGGACCCCTGGCGCTCGCGCGCGGCCGCGACCGTCTCCACCCTGCTGGCGGGCCTGGTGCTGGCCGGGACCGTCGCGGGCCCGGTGGCGGTGGCCGCGGCGGGCCCGGAGGCGGCGGCGAGCGACCGCGCTGGCGCCTCGGCAGCCGGCCGGTGCTCGGCGGCGGTCTCGCTGACCGGGTACTCGGACGCACTCGACGGCACGACCTTCCAGGGGGTACCGGTCAGCGGCCTGTCCGCCCTGGGCGTGACCGGCCGCGGCGACGTGCTGGCGCTGTCGGACAGGTCGGCCCTGTTCACCCTGGGCCAGCGCTCGCACCGGCCCGAGCGCGTGGTGCGGCTGGCGGCTCCGGACGGCTCCACCCTCGACAGCGAGGGGCTGGCCGTGGACGGCGACGGCACGGTGTGGGTCTCCTCCGAGACCGGGCCGCGGGTGCTGCACCTGGCCGCCGACGGCTCCGTGCTGGGCGAGCTGGAGGTGCCGGCGGCGCTGCGGGTGGCCCCGGTGGGACGGGCGCAGGAGAACGCCTCCTTCGAGGGGCTGACGCTGTCCGCGGACCGGAAGGTCCTGCTCGCCGCCGACGAGGCGTCCCTGTCCGGGGACGCCGACGGCGTGGTGAGGTTCCAGACCTGGACGCGGCCCGACGCGTCGTCGTCGTTCTCCCCCGGCCCGCAGCTGGCGTACCGCGCGGACCCGGGCCTGGGCGTCTCGGAGGTGCTGCTCGCCCCGGACGGGCGCCTGGTCGTCCTGGAGCGCGGCTACCTCCCGGCCTACGGCAACACGGTCCGCCTCTACCTGGTGGACCCGCACCTCGCGGACGGGCGCGCGCACGACGTCAGCGGCACCGCGGAGCTCTCCCAGGACGACGACGCGGTGCTCGGCAAGCAGCTGCTGGCGGACCTCGTCACCTGCCCGTCGGGCGGTGCGAGGGCCCAGCAGCAGCAGGCGAACCCGCTGCTCGACAACGTCGAGGGCATGGCGCTGGTGGGGGCGGACGGGGACCGGCTGCGCCTGCTGCTCGTCAGCGACGACAACGGCCGGCCCAGCCAGACCACCCGGCTGCTCGACCTCGTGGTGCGCCTCCCCGCTGCCCACCGCTGACCGCCGACGCCTAGCGTGGGGCGGTGACCTCGAGCAACGCCCAGCAGCCCGCCGCGACGTCGAGCCAGCCCCGCCGCACGCCCTCCGCCGTCGACGCCTTCGCCGACAGCTACCTCGAGCAGTCCGTGGCCCTCGACCCCGACATGCGGGTCTGGTACGGCCTTCCGGGCCGGTCCGACGAGCCCACGGACGTCTCCCCCGAGGCGATCGGCGCCCGCGCCGACCACGCGCGCCGCACCCTCTCGGCCCTCGAGGCCCTCTCCGCCGACCCGTCCGTGGAGCTGGACGCCACCGACGAGGTCACCGTCGCCGCCATGCGCGACCGGCTCGGGCTGGAGGTGGCCGTGCACGACGCCGGCCTCGACGTCGGCGTCCTCAACGTCATCGACTCCCCCGTCCAGGGCACCCAGGAGGTCTTCGACCTCATGCCCACCGACACCGCCGACCAGTGGGCCGCCATCGCCTCGCGCCTGGGCCGCACGGACCAGCGGCTGGCGCAGTACCGCGCCTCGCTCGCGGCGGGGATCGCCGCCGGGCGCCCGCCGGCCCGCCGGCAGGTGGAGGCCGTGCTCGGACAGGTCGACGGCTTCGTGGCCGACGACGGCGCCTTCGCGCGGCTCGCGGCCAGCGCCCGCCCCGACGGGGCCGAGCCGTCGGCGGCGCTGTCGGCGGACCTGGCCGCGGGCGCTGGGACGGCGCGGGACGCCTACCGGGAGCTGGCCCGGCACCTGCGCGAGGACGTGCTGCCCGTCGCCCGTGAGACCGACGCCGTGGGCCGCGAGGAGTACGCGCTGCTCAGCCGCCACCACGTGGGCGCCACCCTCGACCTCGACGAGGCGTACGCGTGGGGCCTGGAGGAGGTCGCGCGCCTGGAGGCGGAGATGAGCGCCACCGCGCAGCGCATCTCCCCCGGGGCCAGCACCCGCGAGGCGATCGCCCTGCTGGAGGCCGACCCGTCCCGCCAGGTGGTGGGCAAGGACGCGCTGCAGGCCTGGATGCAGCAGCTCTCCGACAGCGCCGTCGAGGCCCTGGCCGGCACCCACTTCGACATCCCCGAGCCGGTGCGGCGCCTGGAGTGCCGCATCGCCCCGAGCTCGTCCGGCGTCATCTACTACACGCCGCCCACGGAGGACTTCTCCCGGCCGGGCCGCATGTGGTGGTCGGTGCCGCCGGGGGTGGAGCGCTTCGGCACGTGGCGCGAGCGGACCACCGTCTTCCACGAGGGCGTACCGGGCCACCACCTGCAGATCGGGCAGACGATGTACCGGTCCGCCACGCTCAACCGCTGGCGCCGGATGATGTGCTTCACCTCCGGCCACGCCGAAGGGTGGGCGCTGTACGCCGAGCGCCTCATGTCCGACCTGGGCTGGCTGGACGACCCGGCCGACCACCTGGGCATGCTCGACGGGTCGCTGTTCCGGGCGGCGCGCGTCGTCGTCGACATCGGCCTGCACTGCGGGCTCGAGGCCCCGGCGGAGCTGGGCGGGGGCACCTGGGACGCCGAGAAGGTGTGGACGTTCCTGTCGGGGCACACCTTCCAGGCCGAGGAGTTCCTGCGCTTCGAGCACCTGCGCTACCTGGGCTGGCCCGGCCAGGCCCCGGCGTACAAGCTCGGCGAGCGGGTGTGGCTGCAGCTGCGGTCCGAGGCGCAGCAGCGCGCCGCCGCGTCCGGTGGGGAGTTCGACCTCAAGGCGTGGCACCGGCGCGCGCTCGACGTGGGCTCGGTCCCCCTCGACGTGCTGCGCCACGCCCTCGCCGCCTGACGGGGAAAGTGCACGGGAAGTCCATGATCACGGCGGGGAGGGGGTCCCTGCCCTCCGTGATCATGGACTTCCGAAGCGCTGTCCGCAGGGTGGTGGCCCCAGGGAACAGATCGGGCTGGCGCGTTGCTGCGCCTCAGGTGCGCGCTGCCTGGGAGGCCTGCGGGCGCCGGGGCGAGGAGCTGACCCGGCGCCTCCACGTCGACCTCCTGCGTACCGCGAGCGACCGCTGTCGGTGACCGACGGCCCTGCGGGGCTGATCCGCGCCACCCCGTCGCTCGACCCGAAGGCTCACCCGTGTCCTCCACCGCTGCCCCTGACGCGCCCGCGCGCCCGCGCTCGTCGTCCCCGCTGTCCCGCCTGACGCGCATCCCGTTCGGCGCGCAGGTCATCGCCGGCCTCGTCCTCGGCGTCGTCCTGGGCCTGGTGGCCCGCAGCTTCGGCGGCGTCGACGCCGACGGCGCCCCCGTCAACTGGCTCGTCACCACCCTCGACACCGTCGGGTCGACGTTCGTCACGCTGCTCCTGGCGCTCGTGCCGCCGCTGGTGCTGCTGGCGGTCATCACCTCGATCGCCAACCTCCGGCACGTGGTGGGCGCCGCCCGCCTGGCCGGCCAGACGCTGCTGTGGTTCGCCATCACCGCCGCGGTGTCGGTGGCGATCGGCCTGACCATCGGCCTGCTCACCGACCCCGGCACCCGCTCTGGCGCCTCGGCCAGCAGCGCCTCCTACGACGGCCGCACGGGCTCGTGGCTGGACTTCCTCACCGGCATCGTCCCGTCCAACTGGCTCGGGCTGGGCGCGAGCACCTCCACGCAGGTCGCCGGCGACTCGGTGACCAGCCTCGCCGTCACCTCGACGACGTCGCTGAAGTTCAACGTCCTGCAGCTCATCGTCATCGCGATCGCCGTCGGCGTCGCGGCCCTCAAGACCGGCGAGAAGGCGGAGCCGTTCCTGGCCTTCGCGCGCAGCGCCCTCGCCGTCGTCCAGACGGTGCTGTGGTGGGTCATCCGCCTCGCCCCGCTCGGCACCGTCGGCCTGCTGGGCACGGCCGTGGCGACCTACGGCTGGGACGCGCTCAGCCCGCTGGGCGTCTTCGTCGTCGACGTCTACGTGGGCCTGGCGCTGGTGCTCTTCGTGCTCTACCCGGTGCTGCTCAAGGCCCACGGCCTGGGCGTGCGCCGCTTCTTCGCGGGCGCGTGGCCGGCGATCTCGCTGGCGTTCGTCTCGCGCTCCTCGGTGGGCACCATGCCCGTGACCGAGCGCGTCACCGAGCGCAACCTCGGCGTGCCGCGCGCGTACACGAGCTTCGCGGTGCCGCTGGGCGCCACCACCAAGATGGACGGCTGCGCCGCGATCTACCCGGCCATCGCCGCGATCTTCGTGGCGGGGTTCTTCGGGGTGCCGCTGGACTGGACCGACTACCTGCTCATCGCCTTCGTCTCCGTGGTCGGTTCCGCGGCGACGGCGGGCCTGACCGGCGCCACGGTGATGCTCACGCTGACGCTGTCGACGCTGGGCCTGCCGCTGGCGGGCGTGGGCCTGCTGCTGGCCATCGACCCGATCCTCGACATGGGCCGCACCGCGGTGAACGTGGCAGGGCAGGCGCTCGTGCCGACCATCGTCGCGAAGCGCGAGGGCATCCTCGACCGCGAGCGCTACGACGGCCGCACCGTGCCGACGTTCCTGTCCGAGGGCGAGGAGCGGGCTGCCGAGGCCCGCGCCGCCCAGGGCACCGACGACGCGCTCGTCGGCGCCGGCTCGAACGGCTCCCCCGCCGCACGCGCCTGACGCTGCAGACTGCGGCCTCGTGAGCACCGGTCCCGAGGTCAGCGCCATCACCATCGAGCCCGCGCCGCCGACCGCCCCCGAGGCGGTGGCGGCGCGGGCGTCGTTCTCCGCGGACGTGTCCGCCGCCATGGGCGCCACCTGGCAGCTGCCGCCTGACGCCGACGGCGACCTGGCCGGCGCCGACGGCGCGTTCTGGCTCGCCCGGGGTGACGGCGAGGTGCTCGGCTGCGTCGGCGCCCGGGCCGTCGACCTGGCGGACGGGCCGGCCGTGGAGGTGAAGCGCCTGTGGGTCTCGTCCGCGGCGCGCGGCCTGGGGCTCGGCGGCCGGCTCCTGACCACCGTCGAGGACTGGGCCCGGGCGCGCGGCGTGGCGCGCCTGGTGCTCGACACCCGCTCCGAGCTCGGCGCCGCGACGCGGCTGTACCGCCGCACCGGCTGGACCGAGGTGCCCGCGTACAACAACAACGCGGACGCCCAGCTCTGGTTCTCCAAGCCGCTCGGCTAGCGTCGCCGCCCGTGACCGCTGCTGCCCCCGCCGCACCCAGCCCCGTGCGCCTCCTGCTGGCCTCCGCCTCCCCCGCCCGCGCCGCGACGCTGCGCTCCGCCGGCGTGGAGCCGCTGGTGCTCGTCTCGGGCGTGGACGAGCCCGCGGTGGTCGAGCGCTACGGCGTCACCGACCCGCAGGACGTCGCGCTGGTGCTGGCCAAGGCCAAGGCCGAGGACGTCGCCGCCCGCTGGGAGGAGGCCGACGGCGCCCCGGACGACGGCGTGCTCGTGATCGGGTGCGACTCCGTGCTGGAGCTGGACGGTGAGGCGTTCGGCAAGCCCGCCGACGCCGCGCAGGCCCTCGAGCGGTGGAAGGGCATGCGCGGGCGCTCTGGCGTGCTCCACACCGGTCACTGGCTCATCGACGCTCGCGAGGACGACGACGGCCCGGTCACCGGCGCCACGCTGGGCGCCGTCGCCTCGACCACGGTGCACTTCGCGGACGTCTCCGACGCCGAGCTGGAGGCCTACGTGGCCACCGGCGAGCCGCTGGCGGTGGCGGGCGCGTTCACCCTCGACGGCCTCGGCGGCGCGTTCGTGAAGGGGGTCGAGGGAGACCCGCACACCGTCGTCGGCATCGGGCTGCCGCTGCTGCGCGAGCTGCTCGCCGAGGTCGGCGTCCGCTGGACCGACCTCTGGTCGCCCCGCGCCTGACCCCCGCTCCCCCGCTCCTCGCAGCCGGGCGCCCGGTTGCGCGCGGAGGGGCTGGGTAGGGGCCGGGCATGTCGTCAGCGACCCCCGCACCCTCCGGCCTCAAGGTCGGCTACAAGCTCGCCACCGAGGCGTTCGACCCGAAGGAGGTCGTCCGCCAGGCCGTGGCCGCCGAGCAGGCCGGCTTCGACTTCGTGGAGATGAGCGACCACTACCACCCGTGGCTGGAGAGCCAGGGGCACTCCGGGTTCACCTTCGCGATGTTCGGGACCATCGCCGCGAAGACCGAGCGGATCGGCCTGGTGACCGGCGTGACGTGCCCGTCCTACCGGTACCACCCGGCGATCGTCGCGCAGGCCGCCGCCACCCTGCAGATCCTCTCCGACGGGCGCTTCACCCTCGGGGTCGGCGCTGGTGAGCGCCTCAACGAGCACGTCATCGGCGAGCCGGCGTTCCGCGGCGTGCACGAGCGCCACGAGCGGTTCCGCGAGGCCCTCGAGATCATCCGCCTGCTGTGGCAGGGCGGGTACCAGAGCTACTCCGGCAAGCACCTGCAGCTGGAGGACGCCCGCGTCTTCGACCTGCCCGAGACCCTGCCGGTCATCGCCGTGGCCGGCTCGGGCCCGGCCTCGGCGAAGCTGGCCGCGGACCTGGGCGACGGGCTGTTCGGCACCGAGCCCGACGCCTCGTTCGTCAGCGCCTGGAAGGGAGACGGCGGCTCCGGTCCCGTCTACGGCGAGGTGCCGCTGGCGTGGGCGAAGACCGAGGGCGAGGCCGTGGACGCCGTGCTGGAGAAGACGCGCTGGGCCCTGACCGGCTGGAAGGTCATGGCCGAGCTGCCCAACCCCGTGAACTTCGACGCCGCCTCCGCCTTCGTCACGAAGGCCGACGTCGCGGGGCAGTTCGCGTGCGGCCCGGACCTCGCGAAGCACGTGGCGAACGGCCAGCAGTTCGTCGACGCCGGGTACGACCACCTCGTGGCGCAGAACGCCGGTCCGGACCCCGACGGGTTCCTGGAGTTCGCGGCCTCCGAGCTGATCCCCGCGTTCCGGGCGCTCACGCCGTCGTCGTCCTCCTGACCCCGCTCCCCTCGTGATCATGGGAGTTGTGCCTACCGGGTGGTAGGCACAACTCCCACGATCACGGACGGGAAAGAGGATCAGGGGGTGGGCATGCCACCGGTGATGGAGAGCGTCGAGCCGGTCGTGTAGCTGGAGTCGTTCGAGGCCAGGTACACGTAGGCGGCGCCGTACTCCGCCGGCTGGCCGGGCCGCGCCAGCGGCGTCTGGGCGCCGAACTCCGGCAGCGCCGACTCCGGCTGGCCGCCGGCCGGCTGCAGCGGCGTCCACACCGGCCCGGGGGCCACCGCGTTGACGCGGATCCCCTTCTCGGCCAGCTGCGCCGCGAGCGCCTTGGTGAAGGCGTTGATGGTGGCCTTGGTGCTGGCGTAGTCGACCAGGGTCGGCGAGGGCTGGTAGGCCTGCACGGACGTCGTGTTGATGACGGAGGCACCCGCCGGCAGGTGCTTCACGGCCTCCTGGGTGATCCAGAACATCGCGTAGACGTTGGTCTTGAACGTCTCGTCGAACTGCTCGGACGTGATGTCCAGGACCGACTCGCGCGCCTGCTGCTTGCCCGCGTTGTTGACGAGGACGTCGATGCCGCCGAAGGCCTCGACGGTGCTGGTCACCAGCGACCGGGCGAAGGCCTCGTCCTTGATGTCACCGGGCAGTGCGAGGGCCTTGACGCCCTCCTTCTCGATGAGCGCGATGACCGCGTCGGCGTCCCGCTGCTCCTCGGGCAGGTAGGAGATGGCGACGTCGGCGCCCTCGCGGGCGAACGCGATCGCCGCGGCGCGGCCGATGCCGCTGTCGCCACCGGTCACGAGCGCGCGGCGGCCGGTGAGCTTGCCGCTGCCGCGGTAGCTGTCCTCCCCGTGGTCGGGGGTGGGGTCCATGCCCCAGGCCTGGCCCGCGCCGGGCTGGGCCTCCTGGTCGAACTCGGGCTGGGGGTAGCGGGTGGTCGGGTCGATGAGGTCAGGGGTGCTGGTCACCGACGTCCCCTACCCGCCGGACGCCCCTCCACGCTGATCCAGTGCTGAGACCGGGGACAGCGCGGTGGGGCGGCCGGCGGGCCCGTCCTGCGGCGGCGGCCCGAGCGACCGGTCAGCCGCCGAAGAGCTGGCTGGCGCGGGCGACGGTCTGCACCACCCCGTAGAGCAGACCACCGCTCACCAGCACCCACAGGACGACGGCTGCGGCCTTGGCCGTGCCCTGCCCGGTCCCCGCGCCCGACGCCGCCGTCCTGCTCGACCCACCGCTGGTCTGGCTGGTGCTCACCGGCTCCTCGCCTCCTCGCGCGCCCCCGCGGCGCTGCTGTCGTCAGCGCGCTGCGCGCGCGGCTCCTGGAACTTCGGGTCCACCGGCTTGACCAGCGCGTTGGCGATGAAGCCGACCACCAGCACGCCGACCATCACCGACAGCGGCAGCCGGTAGGCCCCGGCTCCGCTGGACTCCCCGCCCGCGGCGTCGACGAGGGTGTTGACGATGAGCGGCCCGGCGACACCGGCCGCCGACCACGCCGTCAGCAGGCGCCCGTGGATGGCGCCCACCTGCAGACCGCCGAAGAGGTCCTTGAGGTAGGCCGGGATCGTGGCGAAGCCGCCGCCGTAGAAGCTGAGGATGATCCCGGTGAGCAGCACGAAGACGACGACGGACGAGGTGCCCAGCAGCACCGCGCCGAGGTAGAGGACCGCGCCCACGCCGAGGTACAGCATGTAGATGCGCTTGCGGCCGATGACGTCCGACGTGGAGGACCACACGAAGCGGCCCGCCATGTTGCACAGCGACAGCACCCCGACGTAGCCGGCGGCCGCGGCCGGCGTGATGCCCGAGAAGAACGTCTGCACCATGGGCGAGGCGGTCTCGAGGATGCCGATGCCGGCGGTGACGTTGGTGAACAGGACCACCCACAGCAGCCAGAACTGCGGCGTGCGGAGGGCGTTGCGCGCCGTGACGTCACCGACCGAGCGCAGCCCGCTGGCCTGCTGCGGCGGGGTCCAGCCCGCCGGGCGCCAGTCCTTGGCGGGCACCCGCACCACGAAGGCGCCGAGCAGCATGAGCACGAGGTAGATGGCGCCGAGGGTCAGGAAGGTCGGTGCGACGGCGTCCTGCGGCTGGGCGGCGTAGGCGCCGAGCAGGCGGTTGGACAGCGGGCTGGCGATGAGCGCACCGCCGCCGAAGCCCATGATCGCCAGGCCGGTGGCCAGGCCCGGGCGGTCGGGGAACCACTTGATGAGCGTGGAGACCGGGGAGATGTACCCCAGGCCCAGGCCGATGCCGCCGACCACGCCGTAGCCGAGGTAGACCAGCCACAGCTGGCCGGCGGCGACGCCCGCGGCTCCGATGAACAGGCCGCCGCAGAAGAACAGCGCCGCCGCGACCATCGTCTTGCGGGGCCCGTTGCGCTCCACCCAGGTGCCGCCGAACGCCGCCGCCAGGCCGAGCATGACGATGGCGATCGAGAAGATCACCGCGATCGGCGTCCCCTCCACGCCGAAGCGGTCCTGCAGGGGCGTCTTGAAGACGCTGAAGGCGTACACCTGCCCGATCGACAGGTGCACCGCCAGGGCCGCCGGCGGGATGAGCCACCGGCTGTAGCCGGGTGGCGCCACGGTCCGCTCACGGTCCAGGAACGACAGCGCTGCCACCGTCCACCTCCTCGCACCGCGCGACCCCGGGCCACGGCGGCGTCAGACTCCTCGGGCCGGCCCTCGCTGGACGACCCGTCCCGCGCACTGTGCCCCCGCTGTGGGCTGGCTGCGAGTCGAAGGTGCCCCGGTCGGAGGTCCGTCGACCCTGGACGGGTCGCGGGTGGACGTGCTCGTGGTCGACCCCGAGCACCTGGCGGTTAGGCTGCTCCGCCGGGATGCCCGCCGGGGGCGCCCGGAGAGCAGGGCGGAGGCGAGGCGTGGTCACCGAGCGTCGCAGCAGCGGTGGGCGCACGGGGGGTCGCGAGCAGAGCCGCAGCGTGACCAAGGTCCTGGTCGCCAACCGCGGCGAGATCGCCGTCCGCGTGATCAGGGCCTGCAAGGACGCCGGCATCGGCTCCGTCGCGGTCTACGCCGAGCCGGACCGGCACGCCCTGCACGTGGAGCTCGCCGACGAGGCGCACGCCCTGGGCGGCACCACCTCCGCCGAGTCGTACCTGCGCGCCGACCTCCTGCTCGAGGTCGCGGCCCGCTCCGGCGCCGATGCCGTCCACCCCGGCTACGGGTTCCTCTCGGAGGACTCCGGCTTCGCCCGCGCCGTGGTCGACGCCGGCCTGACCTGGATCGGCCCGCCGCCCGCCGCCATCGAGGCCCTCGGCGACAAGGTCTCCGCCCGCGAGATCGCCGAGAAGGTCGGCGCTCCCCTGGTCTCCGGCACGCCCGGCCCCGTCAGCGGCGTGGACGAGGTGCTGGCCTTCGTCGACGCGCACGGCCTGCCGGTGGCCATCAAGGCCGCCTACGGCGGCGGGGGTCGCGGCCTCAAGGTGGCGCGCACCCGCGAGGAGGTCGGCGAGCTGTACGAGTCGGCCGTCCGCGAGGCCGTGGCGGCCTTCGGGCGCGGCGAGTGCTTCGTGGAGCGCTACCTCGACGAGCCCCGGCACGTGGAGACGCAGTGCCTGGCGGACTCCCACGGCGGCGTCGTCGTCGTGTCCACCCGCGACTGCTCGCTGCAGCGCCGTCACCAGAAGCTGGTGGAGGAGGCGCCCGCGCCCTTCCTCACGCAGGCGCAGGAGACGTCGCTGCGCGAGGCGTCCAAGGCGATCCTGCGCGAGGCGGGCTACGTCGGCGCCGGCACCTGCGAGTTCCTCGTGGCCAAGGACGGCACGGTCTCCTTCCTCGAGGTGAACACGCGCCTGCAGGTGGAGCACCCGGTGACCGAGGAGGTCACCGGCATCGACCTGGTGCGCGAGCAGTTCCGCCTGGCCGCCGGCGAGCCGCTCGGCTACGACGACCCGCCCGCGCGCGGCCACAGCTTCGAGTTCCGCATCAACGGCGAGGACCCGGGCCGGGGCTTCCTGCCCGCCCCCGGCACCGTCAGCCGGTTCGAGGCGCCGTCCGGCCCCGGCGTCCGGGTGGACGCCGGCATCCGCAGCGGCGACGTCGTCTCCGGCGCGTTCGACTCCCTGCTCGCCAAGCTGGTGGTCACCGGCGCCACCCGCGAGCAGGCGCTGCAGCGCGCCCGTCGCGCGCTGGCGGAGATGGCCGTGGACGGCATGCCGACCGTGCTCCCGTTCCACCGCCTCGTCGTGGACGACCCGGCCTTCACCGCGGTCGACCCGGCTGCGGCCGCGTCAGCCCCGTCCTCGGCGGCGGCCGTCGGGCAGGCGGAGCTGTTCCGGGTGCACACGCGCTGGATCGAGACCGCCTGGACCGGCTCGACGGCGCCGTGGTCCGGCCCCGCGCCGGAGGCCGCCGACCCGGCGGACGCCGAGCGCTCCACCGTGGTGGTGGAGGTGGCCGGCAAGCGCCTCGAGGTGACCCTGCCCGGCTGGGTCATGGAGGCCGGCGCGCAGGTCGGCGGTGCCGTGCAGTCGGCGCGCCGGCAGCAGAAGCGGCCCCGCAACGCCGCGGCCGCCGCGAAGGCCGCCGGCGGCGACGCCCTCGTGGCGCCGATGCAGGGCACGCTCGTCAAGGTGGCCGTCGAGGAGGGGCAGAGCGTGGTCGCGGGAGACCTCGTCGTCGTCCTCGAGGCCATGAAGATGGAGCAGCCGCTGACCGCCCACAAGGACGGCGTGGTCACGGGCCTCAAGGCCGCTGTCGGCGACACCCTCACCACCGGCGCCGTGATCTGCACCCTCAAGGACGCCCCGGCCAGCTGACGGCCGGCGCTCGCCGGTCGGCGGTCAGGCCGTCAGGTGGCGACGTGCAGGCGGCGGGCCGCCTCGGCCACCGAGCCGGACAGCGACGGGTAGACCGTGAAGGCGTGCGCCACCTGGTCGACGGTCAGGCCGTGCTCGACCGCGAGCGCCACCGGGAAGATCAGCTCCGAGGCGCGCGGTGCGCAGACGACGCCTCCGAGCACCCGGCCGGACCCGGTGGAGGCGAAGAGCTTCACGAAGCCGTCGCGGATGCCCAGCATCTTGGCGCGGGCGTTGCCGGCCAGCGGCAGCATGAGCACCTCGCCGTCCACCTCACCGGACTCCACCTGCTCCTGGCTCCAGCCGACGGTGGCGATCTCGGGGGCGGTGAAGATGTTCGCGGAGACCTTGCGCAGCCGCAGCGGGCTGACGGCGTCACCGAGGGCGTGCCACATGGCGGTGCGCCCCTGCATGGCCGCCACGGACGCCAGCGGGAGCACACCGGTGCAGTCACCGGCGGCGTAGACGCCGCGCGCGGAGGTCCGCGAGACCCGGTCGACCTCGACGTGCCCGCTCTCGGAGAGCTGCACGCCGGCCTCCTCCAGGCCGATGCCGGCGGTGTTGGGCACCGACCCCACCGCCATGAGGCAGTGCGACCCGCGCACCTCACGGCCGTCCTCGAGGGTCACCACCACCCGGTCGCCCTCGCGCCGCGCGGCCTTCGCCCGCGAGCGCCCCATGAGCTCCATGCCGCGGCGGCGGAAGACGTCCTCGATGACCTCGGCCGCGTCGGCGTCCTGCCCCGGCAGCACGCGGTCGCGGCTGGAGACGAGGACGACGTCGGAGCCGAGCGCGTCGTAGGCGCTGGCGAACTCGGCGCCCGTCACGCCGGAGCCGACGACGACGAGCCGCTCGGGGATGCTCTCCAGCTGGTAGAGCTGCTTCCAGGTGAGGATGCGCTCGCCGTCCGGTTTCGCGGAGTCCATCTCGCGCGGCGAGGAGCCGGTGGAGACCAGGGTGATGTCGGCCTGCAGGGTCTCGCTGCCGCCGCCCTCGAGGTCGGCGACCACGCGCTCGGTGCCGTCGAGCCGGCCGGAACCGCGTAGGACGCGCACGCCCTCGGCGGCGAGGCGGCGCTCGATGTCGGCGGACTGCGCCTCGGCGAGCTTGCGCACGCGGGCGTTGACCCGGCCCAGGTCGACGGTGATGGGCTCCTTGGTCTCCGGGTCGCCATCGCTGCCGGGGAAGCGCAGCCCCAGCTCCTCGGCCTCGGCGGCGAGGTTCATGACCTCGGCGACGGAGATGAGGGTCTTGGAGGGGACCACGTCGGTGAGGACGGTGGAGCCGCCCATCCCGGCGCGTTCGACGACGGTGGTCTCGGCCCCGAGCTGCGAGGCGACCAGCGCCGCCTCGTACCCCCCGGGACCTCCACCGATGACCACGACGCGCGGCGCTCGACCAGGCACGGACGTCATCTTCGCAGCCCGAGGCGGCCGGGGGTGCAGGCGGCATCCTCACACCGCCCGGACGGTCGACGCACGCCGGCCTCGTCCGTCCCTCCGGCCCACCCCCGGCCACTCCGCGTGTCCGGTGCAGGGTGCTCGGAGGATCGGCCCCTTGGGAGTGACCGGTCCGTCACTCCGAAGGGGCCGATCCTCCGAGCACCACGACTCGATCACCCCGCTCCCCTGCCCGAGGGGCGGGCTGCGAGCGCACCTGTGGACGGCGCCAGCGGTGGCCACAGCACGGGGGCCAGCCTGGGGCGGTGCACCCCGCCTCGCTGCTCCCGCCAGAGCTGGCCGACAGACCGTTCCGGGTCTCCGAGGCCCTGGCGCTCGGTGTGACGCCGAAGCGCCTGCGCAGCGCCGACCTGTGGGCCCCGTTCCGAGGCGTCCGCGCGCCCGTCTCCCTGGGCTGGAGCCCTCTCCTGCGCGCTCGGGCCGGGCTGCTCGTCTGCCCGCCGGGGACGTCGGTGGTCGGGCTGCACGCGGTCGCAGCGGCGGGACTCGTCCTGCCGTACGGCTTCGAGGCGGTGCTGGCCGACGAGCCGCTGCTCGTGCGCGTCCCGCTGTCGACGTGGCACTGGAACTGGTCGCGGGTCGGCTTCGCCGTCGACCCCGCTCCCCTGCCGGCCACCGTGCCCAGGGTCACCGATGACGGTGCGCGGCGCCCGGCCGACGCCCACCTGTGGGCGCGCGTGGTCGCCTGGCCGTCCCCCCGTCTGCACCGCCTGCGACACCGCCCCTACGCGCTCACGCTGGGAGCGCAGGTCGTCGAGCGGCTCGGCGGAGACCTCGCGCCTCTGCAGGACGCCGTCCTCGTGCTCCCCCAGGGGGTGCGGCACCGGCTGGTGCCGCTCATCGCGGAGCTCGCCAGGACGACGGCGAGGACGGTGGAAGACGGCGGTTCCGGGCGCAGGTGAGCGACTGCTCGCTACCCTCCCGCTCATGGCGCTGTACGCGGCGTACGCCAGCAACCTGCACCCCGAGCGGATGTCCGTGCGGGCGCCGCACTCACCCCTGGAGCAGACGGGCTGGCTGCGCGGCTGGCGCCTGACGTTCGGCGGGGAGGAACGCGGCTGGGACGGGGCGCTCGCCACGGTCGTGGAGGTGCCCCCCTCGGAGGACCCCGACGCCGAGGTCGAGCACCAGGTGTTCGTGGCCCTGTACGACCTGACCGACGCCGACGCGGAGCAGCTGGACCAGTGGGAGGGCGTCGACATCGGTCTCTACACCAAGGTCAAGGTGCGGGTGGACACCCTCGAGGGCGAGCGGCTCGCCTGGACGTACGTGCTCGACGACTACGAGGGCGGCCTCCCGAGCGCCTTCTACCTGGGGATGCTGGCCGACGCCGCCGAGGCCGCCGGCGCCCCGGACGACTACGTGGCCGAGCTGCGCTCGCGCCCCTGCCGCTCGGTCGGCTGACCCCGCACTGAGCCCGCACTGAGCCCACGGGGCGCCCGCCGCGCAGGGCTCGCGCGCGCCTGCCAGTACGGTGCCCCGCGTGATGGACCCCTTCGACAGCGTCGCGCCGGACCACGCGAACGACCCGGCCCACGACCTCGGCGACCCCGGCACCGACCCCTTCCAGGTCGCGGCCTCCGCCGCCCGGGCCATCGCCGAGCGCACCGGCGTCGCGCGCCACGACACGGCCCTGGTGCTCGGCTCCGGCTGGCAGGTCACCGCTGACCTGCTGGGCGAGACGACCGCCGAGATCGCCGTCACCGACCTGCCCGGCTTCCCGCCCGCGGCGGCCCTCGGCCACGTGGGCACGGTGCGCTCGGTGAGCGTCACCGACGACGCGGGCACCGAGCGCCACGTGCTGGTGTTCCTCTCGCGGACGCACCTGTACGAGGGCCGCGGGGTGCGTCCGGTGGTCCACGCCGTGCGGACGGCCGCTGCGGCGGGCTGCGCGAGCATCGTCCTGACGAACGGCTGCGGCGGCATCGACCCGGGCCGCGGTCCGGGCACGCCGGTGCTCATCAGCGACCACATCAACCTCACGGCGACGTCGCCGCTCGAGGGCGCCACGTTCATCGACCTCACGGACCTGTACTCCTCGCGGCTGCGCGGGCTCGCGCGCCAGGTGCAGACCGAGCTGACCGAGGGCGTGTACGTGCAGTTCCCCGGCCCCCACTACGAGACGCCCGCCGAGGTCCGGATGGCGGGCCGCATGGGCGGTGACCTGGTCGGCATGTCCACCGCCCTGGAGGCCATCGCCGCGCGCCAGGCCGGCCTGGAGGTGCTGGGCATCTCGCTGGTCACCAACCTGGCGGCGGGGGTGAGCCCCACCCCCCTGGACGCGCAGGAGGTCATCGACGCGGGGAAGGCGGCGGGCCCGCGCATCGGGGCGCTGCTGGCGTCCGTCGTGCGCCGCGTCCTCGCCGAGCCGCGCCCGTGAGCGCCGCCTCCCCCCTGGTCCGCCTCGACGCGCGGACCGCTGACCGCGTCCGCGCCTGGGCCGCGGGGGACGTCGACGACGACGACCGCGCCGCGCTGCTGGCGCTGCTCGACCGCGCCGAGAGCGGGGACGACGACGCAGCGGCCGCGGCCGCCGAGGTGGCCTCCGCCGTCGACGGCCACCTGGAGTTCGGCACGGCGGGCCTGCGCGGAGCGCTGGGTCCGGGCAGCAACCGGATGAACCGCGCCGTGGTGGTGCGGGCCGCCGCCGGCCTGGCCGCCCACCTGCACCGGGTCGCCGCCCCCGGCGACGCCGAGGCGGGCCCGCCGATGTGCGTCATCGGGTACGACGCGCGCCGCGGGTCGGCGCAGTTCGCCCGCGACACCGCCGCGGTGATGACCGCGGCCGGGGTGCGCGCCCTGCTGCTGCCGCGCCCGCTGCCCACGCCCGTGCTGGCCTTCGCCGTGCGCCACCTCGACGCCGACGCCGGCGTCATGGTCACCGCGAGCCACAACCCGCCGCAGGACAACGGCTACAAGGTCTACCTGGGCGGGCGGTGCACGCCGTCGTCGTCGTCCTCCGGGGCTGCCGGGGGTGCGGACGCCCCCGGGAGGGGTGCGCAGATCGTGCCGCCCGCCGACGCCCAGATCGCCGCCGACATCGCGGCGCAGCCGCCCGCCCGGGAGGTGCCCCGCGCCGAGAAGGGGTGGTCGGTGCTCGGCGGCGACGTGCTCGAGGCGTACCTGCACGGGGCCTCGGCGCTGCCCGGACCGCCTCCGGCCGACGGCAGGCGCTCCGCGCTGCGCGTGGTGCTCACCCCCGTGCACGGCGTCGGCGGCGCGGTGGTGGTGGAGGCGCTGCGCCGGGCCGGTGTCAGCGACGTGTCCGTGGTCCCCGAGCAGGCGGACCCGGACCCCGCCTTCCCCACCACCGCGTTCCCCAACCCCGAGGAGCCGGGGGTCCTCGACCTGGCGCTCGACCTGGCGCGCCGGCGCGACGCGCACCTGGTCATCGCCGTGGACCCGGACGCCGACCGCTGCGCCGTCGCCGTGCCCGACGCCTCCCGCGAGGGGGGCTGGCGCGCCCTCACCGGTGACGAGCTGGGCGCGGTGCTCGGGGAGCACGTGGCCTCCGGGGGGCTGGCCGGACCGGGCGGCGCGCTGCCCCGTGACGCCGTGCTGGCGTGCTCGCTGGTCTCCTCCAGCCTGCTGGGCCGGATCGCCGCGGCGCACGGCCTCGGCCACGCCGAGACCCTCACCGGGTTCAAGTGGATCTCCCGTGCGCCGCGCCTCGCGTACGGCTACGAGGAGGCCATCGGCTACTGCGCGGCGCCCGCGCTGGTGCGCGACAAGGACGGCGTCTCCGCGTCCGTGGTGGTGGCCGCGCTCGCCGCGGACCTGCGGGCCCGCGGACGCACGCTCCTCGACGTCCTCGACGACCTCGCGGTGCAGCACGGTGTCCACGCCACCGGACAGGTCTCGGTGCGCGTGGAGGACCTCTCGCTCATCTCCGACGCGATGGCGAGGCTGCGGGCCCAGCCCCCGGCTGAGCTGGCGGGACGCGCCGTCGAGCGCGTGGACGACCTGTCGGAGGGCTCCGTGGAGACCACGGGGGTCCCCGCCACCGACGGCCTGCGCTGGACCGTGGCCGGCGGCGGCCGGGTGGTCGTCCGCCCGAGCGGCACCGAGCCGAAGCTCAAGTGCTACCTCGAGGTGGTCGTGCCCGTCGACGGCGAGGGCCTGGCAGCAGCGCGCGCGCTGGCGGACCGGCGCCTCGCCGACCTGGGCACCGCGGTGAGGGCCCTCCTGGCCCTGTGACGCCGCGGGCCGCACGACGCGCGGGGGTGGTGGCCGTCCGGCGGCTCTCCAGGTGAGGCTCCGCCGTGCCGATGCACGGACGGAGGTCGGCGCGCACGTCGTCGACGGCGCAGCCTGGGGGGCACGTGACGCAGCGGGCGAGCACCGGCGCCGGTGCTGTGCGACGGCCGTCGCGGGTGCTTGTCGGCGTCGTCGCCGTGGGCGCCCTGGTCCTGACCGGCGCCCTGCTGGCGGCGGGCTCCGGCCCGCAGGCCGGCCCGTGGCCGGTCCAGGTGGTCCTGTGGGCGGCCTTCGTGGGGCTGCGCCACGACGCTGCCCAGCGCTGGCTGGCGGGCGGGGGCCTGGACCGGCGGACGGCGCGGCGGGTGCTCTTCGGGCAGGCCCTGGGCGCCGGTGCCGTGGCGTCGAGCGCGCTGCCGGCGCTCGTGCCGGTGGTGTGCCTGCTGGTGGCCGTGGTGCACGTCGAGTGGCGCTGGCGCCGCGCTCTGGAGGCCGGGGGCCTGGGCACGCTCGTGCTGTCAGGAGCCGCGACGGCCGGGGTGTCCGCCGGGGTGCTGCCGTCGGCGCACGGCACCGCCGAGCAGGCGGCCGCGCTGGGGCTCGCGTGCCTGGTGCTGGCCAACGTGGCGGTGCTGGCCCGTCAGCGCGAGCGCGCCGACGCCGCGCTCGAGGCCACGCGGCGCACCCGCCACGACGAGCTGCTGCACGCCGCCCAGCACGACGCCCTGACGGGTCTGCTCGGGCGCCGCGGCACCGCGGACGCGCTCGCGGCGGCGTGCGCCGCCGCCGCGCCGGGGGCGCTCGCCGCGGTGGTCTTCTGCGACCTCGACGGGTTCAAGCCCGTCAACGACGCCCACGGCCACGCCGTGGGCGACCGGCTGCTCGTGGACGTGGCCCGGCGCCTGGCCGAGGCGGCGGGCCCCTCGGCGCAGGTGGGCCGCACCGGCGGCGACGAGTTCGTCGTGGTCCTGGGCGGAGCGCACGACACCCGGGCCGTCGAGACCCTCGCGGCGCGCGTGCGGGACTGCCTCGACGAGCCCGTCGAGGTCGACGGGCTCGTGCTGGCGCTCGGGCTGAGCAGCGGGTGCGCCTGGAGCGACGCCCCGGTGCCGGGTGAGGAGCTGCTGCGCCGCGCCGACACCGCCATGTACGCGGCCAAGGCGCAGCGGCGAGCCGGTCGCTCCGCCGCCAGGCCCACCCTCCTCGGCTGACGGGGCGACCGCGTCAGTCCTGCGCCAGCCCGTCCAGCACGGCCGCGGTCCCCGACAGTCCCAGGCGCGTGGCGCCGGCCTCGAGCAGGGCGACGGCGGCCTCCGCCGTCCTGATGCCACCGGACGCCTTGATGCCGAGGCGGCCGCCGACGGTGGCGTGCATGACCTCCACGGCGTGCACGCTGGCGCCGCCCGCGGGGTGGAAGCCGGTGGAGGTCTTCACGAAGTCCGCCCCGGCCTCCTCCGCAGCCCGGCAGACGGCCACGAGGACGTCGTCCGGCAGGGCCGCGCTCTCCACGATGACCTTGAGGACGCCCGGCGCGGGGACGGCCGCGCGCACGGCGGCGATGTCGGAGCGGACCGCCTCGACCTCGCCCGACAGCGCCGCGCCCACGTCGATGACCATGTCGACCTCGTCCGCCCCGGCGGCCACGGCGGCGGCGGCCTCGGCGGCCTTCACCTCGCTGACGTGCTTGCCGGAGGGGAAGCCGCAGACCGTCGCCACGACGAGGCCCTCGGTCGAGCCGGGTCCGGCGGTGTCCTGCAGGGGCAGGAAGGACGGCGAGACGCAGACCGCGAGGACGCCCAGGCGGCGTGCGTCGGCCAGCAGGGCCGCGACGTCGGCGGTGGTCGCCTCGGGCTTGAGCAGGGTGTGGTCGACCAGCCGCGCCACGCGGGCCGCCGTCCACGTCGTCGGGGTCGTCGGGGTCGTCCCGGTGCCGGCGGTGCTGCTGTCCGTGCTCATGGGGCCATCTTGCCCGCAGGCCGCAGGCCGCAGCCCGCTGCCCGCGGCACCGGTCAGGGGGCCGGGCTCGTGCGGCGGGCGCGGCAGACGACCACCAGGGTGGTCGTCGTCGCCACCGCCCACGCGAGGAGCACCAGGCGCGGCTCCCAGCGCTGGGTGTCGTTGAAGTAGGCGGCCGCGCGCAGGGCGGAGACGAGCGCGCCGGACGGCAGCACGCGCGAGAGCGTGCTGAACGGCTCCGGCAGCAGACCGGGGGCGACGGCGCCGCCGCTGGAGGTGTTGCCGAGCAGGATGAACAGCGCCCAGGTGGGCAGGATCGCCCACCGGCCCACCAGCACGCTCATGAGCGCCGCGAACGAGGAGGCCGTGAGCACCTGCAGCGCCAGCGCCCACCACGTCTCCCAGAACGGCAGCGGCACCCCGAGCACCGCGATCGCCAGCGTGGTCAGCACGAGCGAGCCGAGCACCACCAGGGCCCCCGCCACCAGCGCCCACGCGCGCAGCGGCAGCGGGCTGGCGTGGGCGCGCAGCTGGAAGGTGGTGACGAAGCCGAGGATCGTGGCGGTAATGGTCAGGTAGAAGGCGGCCAGGCCGGAGGGGTCGGCGGAGGGCAGCGGGTGCAGGTCGGCGGTGGTGAGGGCCACCCCGGAGGTGCTCTCGGCGCTCAGCGCCGCCTGGGTGAGCACGCGGGCCGCTGACGCCCCGGACGCGCTGGACAGCTCCATCCGCACCCCGGACCCCTCGTCCGAGCCGGTGGGGCTGAGGACGGCGTAGACCTCCTGCAGCTGGACCAGCCGCTCGCCCTCGGCCGCGCTGTCGACGGCGCGCAGCTGCAGCCCCTGGGAGGTGGCGCGCTCGAGCGCGGCGACGAACGGCGAGGACTCCGCGCCGGAGACCACCGCCACGGGCAGGGCGCGCGCGACGGGACGGCCCAGCGCGTCGATGTAGCTCAGCGCGAACAACGCCACCATGGTGGTGGCCACCGCGATGATGACCGCCGCGTGCTTGAAGGAGGGCCGCAGCTCCGCCCACGGCCGGTCCGCCCGGTGCTGGGGGTGGTGGGGCTGGGCGCCCTGCCCGCCGTCGTCGGCGCTCTCGTCCGGGGCGTCCTGGCGGGCCTGGCCCGTGGGCTCGGACGGGGCCTCCTGCGTCACGCTCGTGAGAGTAGGGAGGATGGGGCATGGCCACCTCTCCGACGCAGCCCCCGGTCCGCTCGGGCCTCGACCTCGCCCACGTCGACGTCGCCGCCCGCCCCCAGGACGACCTGTTCGGGCACGTCAACGGCTCCTGGCTGGCCGCGCACGAGATCCCCGCCGACAGGTCCTCCGACGGTGCCTTCCGGGCCCTGTTCGACGCCGCGGAGGAGCAGGTCCGCGCGATCGTCGAGGAGGCCGCCGCGAGCGCCCCGGCCGAGACCACCGGGCCCGCCTCGGGCGGCTCGCTGGGACAGGTGGGCCGCGCCTACCGGGCCTTCATGGACGTCGACCGCGTGGAGGCCCTCGGGGCGGCTCCGCTGCGGCCTCTGCTGGACGAGGTGGCCGCGCTGCGCGACCGCGGCGAGCTCGCCGCGCTGCTGGGCCGCTACCAGCGCGAGGGGCTGGTGGCGCTGGTGGCCGCGTACGTCTCGCCGGACGCGAAGGACTCCTCCCGGTACGTCGTCTACGCCGAGCAGGCCGGGCTGGGCCTGCCGGACGAGGCGTACTACCGCCTCGACGAGCACGCCGAGGTCCGCGGGAAGTACGTCGAGCACCTCGACAGGCTGTGCGCGCTCGCGGGCCTGGAGCCGCTGGGGGCCACGGTGCTGGACCTCGAGACCGCGCTGGCGGCCGTCAGCTGGGACCGGGTCTCGCGCCGGGACGCTCACCGGACGTACACGCTGATGACCTGGGACGCCCTGGTGGCCAGCGCGCCGGGACTGGACTGGGAGGCCTGGCGCGCGGCGCTGCTGGACCTCTCCGACGACACCACCGACGACACCACCGACGGCGGGAGCGGAGGGCCGGCGAGCCGCCTGCCGGGTGTCAGCGCCCACGCCCTCGACGAGGTGGTGGTGCGCCAGCCCTCGTTCGTGACCGGCGCGGCGCGGCTGCTCGAGGAGCGACCGCTGGAGCAGTGGCGCGCCTGGCTGGCGGTGCGCCTGGTGCGCGGGCTGGCCCCGTACCTGTCGGCCGACCTCGTCGAGGAGCAGTTCGACTTCTCGGGCCGCACCCTGTCGGGCACCCCGCAGCTGCGGGAGCGCTGGCGCCGGGGCGTCTCGTTCGTCGAGGGCACCCTCGGGGAGGCCGTGGGGCAGCTCTACGTGGAGCGGCACTTCCCGCCGCGCTCCAAGGAGCGCATGGTGGAGCTGGTGGCCCACCTCGTCGAGGCCTACCGCCGGTCCATCTCGGCGCTGGACTGGATGGGCCCGGAGACCCGCGAGAAGGCCCTGGCCAAGCTGGAGGCGTTCACGCCCAAGATCGGCTACCCGGACCGGTGGAAGGACTACTCCTCCCTCGTCGTGGACGGCGAGGACCTCGTCGGCACGGTGCGCCGGACCGGGGAGTGGGAGACCGCCTTCGAGCTGGCCAAGATCGGGCAGCCGATCGACAGGTCGGAGTGGCTGATGACGCCGCAGACCGTCAACGCGTACTACCACCCGGTGATGAACGAGATCGTCTTCCCCGCGGCGATCCTGCAGCCGCCGTTCTTCGACGCGGACGCCGACGACGCCGCCAACTACGGCGGCATCGGCGCGGTCATCGGCCACGAGATCGGCCACGGCTTCGACGACCAGGGCTCCAAGTACGACGGCTCCGGGAACCTCGTCGACTGGTGGACGCCGTCGGACCGGGAGGAGTTCGAGCGCCGCGCCGCCGCGCTCGTCGCGCAGTACTCGGCGCTGTCCCCGCGGGAGGCGCCGGACGCCCGCGTCAACGGCGAGCTGACGGTCGGCGAGAACATCGGTGACCTCGGCGGGCTGACCATCGCGCTGAAGGCCTACCGGATCTCGCTGGAGGAGGCTGGTCTGGCCGACGGCCCGGAGATCGACGGCTTCACCGCCACCCAGCGGGTGCTCATCGGGTGGGCGCAGGTGTGGCGCACCAAGACCCGCGAGGCGGAGGTGCGGCGCCGGCTCGCGATCGACCCGCACTCCCCCGCCGACCTGCGCTGCAACGCCGTGGTCACCAACCTCGACGCCTTCCACGAGGCGTTCGGGGTGGTCGAGGGCGACGCCCTGTTCACCCCGCTGGAGCAGCGGGTGCGCATCTGGTGAGCCCGCTGCTCCACCTGCTCGCCCGCTGCGAGCAGGGCGACCCGCAGGACCCGGGGCTCGACGACGACGGCGGCCAGCAGCTGCTGACCGCCGACGGCGACGACCTCGAGGCCCTGTGCGCCCTCGCCGACGCCGTGCGCGGCCACCGCCCGGGCGCGGGCGAGCTGACGTTCGTGGTCAACCGCAACCTCACGACCGCCGCGGTGGCCGGGCCGCCCGGCTCGCGGCAGGCGGACCTGCGCGACGCGCTGGTGGACGAGGCGGTGGCGCTGGGCGCGACCGAGCTGTGCGTCCAGGGCCCGCTGCCGGCCGAGGCCGGCGCCGACGGCTACCTCGACCTCGTGGTGGCCCTGCACGAGCGGGCGCCGCAGCTGCACCTGCACGCCTTCCGACCCGCGGAGGTGCTGGACGCCGCGGCGCGCTCGGGCCGCACCCCGAGGGAGTGGCTGACCGCCGCGCGGGAGGCCGGGCTGGGCTCGGTGCCCGGCACCGGCGCGCGGGTGCTGGACGACGCGCTGCGGCCCGCGCTCGCGCCGCCCGGCAGCCCGGACCTCACCTCCCAGCAGTGGCTGGACCTCGTCACCACCGCGCACGAGGTGGGCCTGCGCTCCACCGCCACGCTCGTCTACGGCCACCTCGAGACGGCGGCGCAGCAGGTGGCGCACCTGCGCCGGCTGCAGGAGGTGCAGCGGCGCACGGGCGGCTTCACCGAGCTCATCCTCATGCCGTGGGTGCCGGCGCTCACCGCTGCCCTGCCCGACCCGCTGCCCGCGGGCCTGCCGCGCCAGGCCCCGGGCCCGTCGGTGCGGGAGACGCGGGCGCTGCACGCCGTGGCGCGCCTGCTGCTGTGCCACGGGGGCGGTCAGGCGGCGGGGAGCATCGACCACCTGCAGGTGGCGTGGACCAAGCTCGGCGGCGGCACGACCCCGCTGGTGGAGCAGGTGCTGCGCGGCGGCGCCGACGACCTGGGCGGGCTGCTGCTCGACGGCACCACCGCCCCGGAGGCCGGCGCCGAGGCGGGGCTGGCGCTGTCCGCGGCCGACGTCGTCGTCGTCGCCGGGCGCCTGGGACGCACGCCGCGCCAGCGGACCACCACCTACGCGGACGTCCCTCCGGACCGCCGCCTCCCCCTCCCCCGTCCGTGATCATGGGCGATGCGCACACGACCCCCCGTGATCATGGGAGTTCTGCACACCTGGCGGTCGACGTCGCCGTCGTCGGCGCCGGGGTGGCGGGCCTGGCGACGGCCATCCAGCTGCGCCGCCGGGGCCGCGAGAGCTTCGTGGTGCTGGAGCGCGGCGACGACGTCGGCGGGACCTGGCGCGACAACACCTACCCCGGGGTCGCCTGCGACGTGCCCGCACCGCTGTACGCGTACACGTTCCGCCCGCAGCCGGCCTGGACGCACCGCTACGCGCGCGGAGCCCAGGTGCTGGAGTACCTGCGCACCAGCGCCCGCGAGGAGGGCCTCGGGCCGCACCTGCGGCTGCGCACCGACGTCATCGACGCCACCTGGGACGACGACGGCGACGGCGTCGCCAGGGCAGGAGGGCGCTGGCACGTGACCGCGGTGACGCCCGACGGGGTGCTGCGGGTCAGCGCGCGGGTGCTCGTCACCGCGGTCGGCCGGCTCGCCGAGCCGCGCACCCCCGACGTGCCGGGGCTGGACCGCTTCGCCGGGCCGGTGGTGCACACCGCGCACTGGGACGCCGGGCTCGACGTCCGCGGTCTCCGCGTGGGCGTGGTCGGCACCGGGGCGTCGGCGGTGCAGGTCGTGCCGCAGCTGGCCGGGGTGGCCGCGCAGGTGGTGGTCTTCCAGCGGACGGCCCCCTGGGTGGTGCCGCGCCAGGACGCCGAGGTGCCGGCCGCCGAGCGCGAGGCGCTGCAGCGGGACCCGGGCGCGGTGCGCGCACTGCGGGCGGAGCTGCTCGCCGAGCTCGACGCCGGCATCGCCGCGCGCCGCCGCGAGCGCCCCGCGCTGGAGGCGCTGCGCGCGCGGGCGCTGGAGCACCTGGCGTCCCAGGTCCCGAAGGGTCCGCTGCGCCGCGCGCTGACCCCGTCGTACGAGGTCGGCTGCAAGCGCGTGCTGCTCTCGGACGACTTCTACCCCGCGCTCCTGCGCCCCGACGTGCACCTGGAGCCGAGCGCGCTGGCGCGCGTCGAGCCCGGCGGCGCGGTCGCGGGCTCGGGTGAGCGCTTCGGGCTGGACGCGCTGGTGATGGCCACGGGGTTCACCACCACGCGGCCGCCGATCGCGGAGCGGCTGCACGGCCGGGGCGGACGCTCCCTCGCGCAGCGGTGGGCCGGGGGGATGTCGGCCTACGCCTCGACGGCGGTGCCGGGGTTCCCCAACCTCTTCCTGCTCGGCGGGCCGCACGCGGTGCTGGGGCACTCCTCGGCGATCGACGTGCTGGAGGCGCAGGTCGAGCACGTGCTGGGCGCGCTGGAGCACCTGCGGCGCCTCGGTGCCGGCGCCGCGCCGCTGGAGGTGGCGGAGCGCACCGAAGCCGCGTACCTGCGGGAGGTCGACGCGATGGCCGCCGGGACCGTGTGGGAGGACGGCGGCTGCACGAGCTGGTACCGCGACGACCGCAGCGGGCGGCTGGCGCTGCTGTGGCCGGCGTCGGCGGCGGAGTTCCGGGCGCGCAACGCCCGCTTCGACCCCGCCGCCTACGGCACCCACGGCGCCGCGAGCTGAACTCAGGCGGCGGGACGGCGGGGCGCGGCGCCCACCGGGCGGCGGCCCTGCACCGCCAGCCCGTCCGCACCGGCGAGCGCCGCTACGGCCGGGCGGACCACCGGGTCGAGCCAGCGCTCGGCGTCGAGGGCGTGCTCGGGCTGCAGCGCGAGGCGCTCGCGCAGCTCGAAGCCGCCCTCGGCGGACCAGCGGGCGAGGTCGTCCAGGTGCGGCCAGGGCCGCTCGGGGTTGACGTGGTCGGGCGTCAGCGGGCTGACGCCGCCCCAGTCGTCCACGCCGGCGCGCAGCAGGAGCGCCAGCTCGGCGCCGTCGTCGTCGGTCGCGGAGAGGTTGGGCGGCGCCTGGATGCGCAGGTCCGGCCCCAGGAGCAGGCGGGACACGGCGAGCGCGGCCGCGTACTCCTGCAGGGCCAGGTCGGGCTCGCCGCGCATGGCGGTGCGCGGCTTGGCGCGGAAGTTCTGCACGATCACCTCGCGCACGTGCCCGTGGCGGCGCGCCGTGTCCGCGAGCGCCAGGAGCGACTCGACCCGGTCCGCCGGGGTCTCCCCGATGCCCAGCAGCACCCCGGTGGTGAAGGGGACGACGGCGGTGCCGGCGTCCTCGAGCACCTGCAGCCGCACGGCCGGGTCCTTGTCCGGGCTGCCGAAGTGCGCGGCGCCGCGGCGCTCGAACAGGTCGCGGCTGGTGGTCTCGAGCATCATCCCCATCGACGCCGCGACGGGGCGCAGGTCGGCGAGCTCGGCGGCGGTCATGACACCCGGGTTGAGGTGCGGCAGCATCCCCGTCTCCTCGCGGACGCGGACGGCGAGGTGGCGCACGTACGCCAGCGTGGAGCCGAAGCCGTGCGCCTCCAGCCACTGCCGAGCCTCGGGCCAGCGGGCCTCGGGGCGGTCGCCGAGGGTGAAGAGCGCCTCCTTGCACTCCAGCGCGGCGCCGTCGCGGGTGAGGGCCAGCACCTCGTCCTCGGTCATGAAGGGGGCGCGGCCGGCGCGCGCCAGCTGCAGGGGCGTGTCGACGAAGGTGCAGTAGTGGCACCGGTCGCGGCACAGCGTGGTGATGGGAACGAACACCTTGCGCGAGTACGTGACGACGCCGGGGCGCCCGGCCGCGGCCAGCCCCGCGTCGCGCACCGCTGACGCGACCCGCAGCAGCCTGTCCAGCGGGTCGCCGCCGGCCAGGCCGCGGGCGCCCAGGAGCGCCTCCGCCTGGTGCGGCTCGAGGACCGCCCCGGCCTCGGCGACGCGCAGCGCCTCCTGGACGGCGCGCCCGCTCGGCGGTGAGGTCGGGTCCGGCAGTGCGGTGGTGCTCACCTCACGAGGCTAGGTCGGACATGCGCGTCACCCTCGGGCGGGCACCTGCTGGAGGATCCAGGCGTTGCCGTCGGGGTCGTTGAAGAACACGAACCGCCCCCAGGCCATCTCGTCGACCTCGGTGCACTCCACGCCCCGCGCGAGCAGGTCCGCGCGGGCCGCGTCGGCGTCGTCGACCACCGCCTGCAGGCCCTTCTGGTCACCGGGGCGCAGCGGGGTGATGCCCTGCCCGAAGGCGATGGAGCACGCCGACCCGGGCGGCGTGACCTGGACGAAGCGCAGGTCGTCGGAGACGCGCTGGTCGTGGTCGCACCCCCACCCGAGCACCTCGGCGTAGAAGCGCTTGGCGCGGTCGACGTCGGAGACGCCGACCATCACCAGCTCCAGGGAGACCCTCAGCGCGCTGGTGGCGGGGGTCTGCATCGGCTCACCGGTGACAAGGGTGGTGCGCGGACCGGACGGGACGGCGTCGTCGTCGCTCATGCCTCCGCAGGGTGGCACCGCCCACCGACACCCCGGAACCCCCCACCCCTCGTGATCATGGGCAGTCGGCCACCTCGCAGGTGGCCGACCGCCCATGATCACGCACGGGGAGCGGGTGGGGTCAGTCTGCCCAGCCGGGGAGGACGACGTGCTCGAGCAGCGCTATCCGCTCGTCCTGGGGGATGAACGCGGCGTCGAGCGCGTCGAGGGTGACCTGGCGGAAGTCGTCCCAGCCCCAGCCGGCCTCCTCGGCCAGCAGCACCATCTCGTCGGTGAGCGTGGTGCCGGTCCAGAGGCGGTCGTCGCTGCTCAGCGTGATGGTGAAGCCCAGGTCGCGCAGCGCGGTCACCTGGTGGCCCGCGATGGACGGCGAGGTGCCGGTCTGCGTGTTCGAGCGCGGGCACACCTCCAGCGGCACCTGCCGGTCGCGCACGTAGGACGCGACGCGCCCGAAGCGCGGGCGGGCCGAGGCGTGACCGCTCCCGTCGTCGTCTCCGACCGTGACGTCCTCCAGCACCCGCACGCCGTGCCCGAGGCGGCTCGCGCCCACGGCCAGGGCCTGCGCCACCGACTCCGGGCCGACGGCCTCGCCGGCGTGCACGGTGAAGGGGAAGAGGTTCTCGCGCAGCAGCGCGAACGCCTCGGCGTGGTCCGTGGCGGGGAAGCCGATCTCGGGCCCGGCGATGTCGAAGCCGACCACCCCGGCGTCCCGCCGCGACAGCGCCGCGCGCGCCGCCTCGAGCGACCTGTCCGCCTGCCGCATGGCGCAGACGACCGCCCCCACGCGGATCGGGCGGCCGGCGTCGGCAGCCTCCGCAGCGCCGGCGTGCAGGCCGGCGAGCACCGCGTCGAGCACCTCCTCGATGCTCAGGCCCCCTCCCGTGGACAGCTCCGGCGCGAACCGGCTCTCCATGACGACGACGCCGTCCGCGGCGAGGTCCAGCACGCTCTCGCGCGCCACGCGCTCCAGGGCGTGGGGCGTCTGCAGCACCGCGGTGGTGTGGGAGAACGGCTCGAGGAAGGCCTCCAGCGAGCCGGAGTCGGCCTGGCGCTGCACCCAGGCGGCCAGCGCCTCGGGGGTGCTCTCGGGCAGGTCGTGGCCGATCTCGTCGGCCAGCTCGAGCAGGGTGGAGGCGCGCAGGCCGCCGTCGAGGTGGTCGTGCAGCACCACCTTCGGGGCCCGGGCCAGGCGATCGCGCAGGTCAGTCATGCCGCCAGGCTAGCCAGCCCCGCTCAGCGCCCGGCCCGGCCCGTGCCGCGGCCTCCGGCTCAGGCGACGAGGTGCGCCAGGGCTGAGGCCTCGTCCGGGAAGGGGACGCCCTTGGCGCCCTTCCCGACGGCGTTGAAGCCCTTGAGCAGCAGGGCCTTGATGCCGTCGACGCCGACCATGGCCAGCTTGGCCCCCCGAGGACCGAGGACGTCCTCGTTGAGCTTCTTGCTCTCGGCCATGAAGTCCGGGCCCAGCGCCACCCCGGTGACGTCGGTGAGGATGAGCACGCCGGGAGGCGCGGCCTGGACCTCCTTGGCGACCTGCTTCATCAGCGCGACCGTCTCGGCCCCCTTCGAGCCTCGGTAGTCGGCGATCAGCACCTTCTTGCCGGCGTGGGTCTTCCAGGTGACACCAGACACGACTTCCTCCTCTGCTCGGGAACGACGTGCCGGTCAGATCGGCACGCGCCGCCCGGAGACTGACGGCCTCGGCCCCAGCAGCGGTGCGGAACCACCCGCTCGGAGGACAGCACCGGGAGACGGTGCCCGGGTGCCCGGGAGTCAGCCGATGCGGTCCAGGACGACGTCGACGGCCGAGGTCGTCGCTGCTCCCGCGGGCCCCACGTCCCAGCCGCCCTCGAGGGCCGCCAGGGCCCGGTCGAAGCGCTCCGGGGTGTCGGTGTGCAGCACGGCGAGCACGTCTCCGGCGCGCACGGCGTCACCGGGCTTGGCGCGCAGCTCCACACCGGCCCCGGCCTGCACGGACTCCCCCGCGCGGGCGCGCCCCGCGCCCAGGCGCCAGGCGGCGAGCCCCACGGCCATGGCGTCGAGGCGGGTCAGGGTGCCGTCGGCGCCGGCTCGCACCTCGTGGGTGTGACGGGCCACCGGCAGCTCGGCGTCCGGGTCTCCGCCCTGCGCGGCGACCATCCGGCGCCACACGTCCATGGCGCGGCCGTCGGCGAGGGCGTCGGCGGGGTCGACGTCGCCGCGGCCGGCTGCGGCGAGCATCTCGCGGGCCAGCGCCAGGGTGAGGTCGACGACGTCGCGCGGTCCCCCGCCGGCGAGCACCTCGACGGACTCCCGCACCTCCAGGGCGTTGCCCGCGGTCAGGCCCAGCGGCGTGGACATCTCCGTGAGCAGCGCCACCGTGCGCACCCCGGCGTCGGTGCCGAGGTCGACCATGGTGCGGGCGAGCTCCTCGGCGTCCTCCCTCGTCTTCATGAACGCGCCCGTGCCGACCTTGACGTCGAGCACCAGCGCGCCGGTGCCCTCGGCGATCTTCTTGCTCATGATCGAGCTGGCGATGAGCGGGATCGCCTCCACCGTGCCGGTGACGTCGCGCAGGGCGTAGAGCTTCTTGTCCGCGGGGGCCAGCCCGGAGCCGGCAGCGCAGATGACCGCGCCGACGTCCTCCAGCTGGGCGAGCATCTCCTCGTTGCTCAGCGCCGCGCGCCAGCCCGGGATCGCCTCGAGCTTGTCGAGGGTGCCGCCGGTGTGCCCCAGGCCCCGTCCGGACAGCTGCGGGACGGCGACCCCGCAGGCCGCCACGAGCGGCGCCAGCGGCAGCGTGATCTTGTCGCCGACACCGCCGGTGGAGTGCTTGTCAGCAGTCGGCCGGCTCAGGCCGGAGAAGTCCAGCCGCTCGCCGCTGGCGATCATCGCGGCGGTCCAGCGCGAGATCTCGCGGCGGCCCATCCCGTTGAGCAGGACCGCCATGGCCAGTGCGCTCATCTGCTCGTCGGCCACCGCGCCGCGGGTGAAGGCGTCGACCACCCAGTCGATCTGCGAGTCGGTGAGCTCGTGGCGGTCGCGCTTGGCGGCGATGACCTCGACGGCGTCGTGGGGCTCGGTCTTCGGGGCTGGCGTCTGCGCGGTCTGCGCCGTCTGCTCGGTCACGCGGCTCACCCTGCCACCGCCGCCCGCCCCGCCCGCACCTGACCTCGGTCACCTCCGGAGGTGACCGAGGTCAGGTGCGGATGCGTCGCGCCAGGAACGCCCCACCGGGACTGACCGAGGTCAGTCCCGGGACCGACCGAGGTCAGCCGCGCTCGAGCTCCTCCGGGCCGAAGCCCTGCGGCAGCACCTCGGCCATCGTCTGCACGCCCTCCGGCGTCGAGACGAGCAGCGACCGACCGCCGTGCTCGTAGAGCAGCTGGCGGCACCGCCCGCAGGGCATGATCAGCCGCGCGTCGTCGCCGCCCACGCAGGTGAACGCGACCAGGCGGCCCCCGCCGCCGGCCACCAGCGACGACACGAGCCCGCACTCGGCGCACAGCGTCACGCCGTACCCGGCGTTCTCGACGTTGCACCCGGTCACCACGCGCCCGTCGTCCACGAGCGCCGCTGCGCCCACGTGGAAGCGCGAGTAGGGCGCGTAGGCCCGCTGCTGCACCTCGCGGGCGGCGGTCAGCAGCCCGTCCCAGTCGACGTCGTCCGAGCGGTCGTCCACGAGGTCCTCCTGAGGGTCGGTGGGGCCGGGCACGGCGGGTCGGTGTCCGGAGCCCGGGGCCCTGTCGGACAGGGCTCCGGGCTCCGGACACCTCACCGGTGGCGCCGGGCTCCCGGGGTCACTGCTTGACGTAGGGCTGGCCGTCGGCGGCGGGCGCGCGCACCCGGCCGACGAGCCCCGCCACGGCGAGCACCGTCGCCAGGTAGGGGGCCATGAGCAGGAACTGGCTCGGCACCGGCGTGGAGATGGAGCTGAGGATGTCCTGCAGGTTGGTGGCGAGGCCGAACAGCAGCGCCGCGGCGAGCGCGCCCTTGGGCGAGTACCGCCCGAAGATCATGGCGGCGAGGGCGATGTAGCCCTTGCCGGCGCTCATGTTCTGCCCGAACGCCAGGCTCGCGCCGAGGGTGAGCATGGCGCCGCCCAGCCCCGCCAGCGCACCGGCGATGAGCACGTTGACGAAGCGGGTGCGGTTGACGTCGATGCCCACCGTGTCGGCGGCGCGGGGGTGCTCCCCTACGGCGCGCACCCGCAGGCCCCACCGGGTGCGGAACAGCGCGACGTGCACCACCACCACGGCCACGTACATGAGGTAGACGATCACGGACTGGTTGAACAGCACCGGCCCGAGCACGGGGACGTCGGACAGCAGCGGGACGGCCACCGGCCCGAGCCCGGGCGGGGTGTTGAGGGCGCGGTCGGCCGACAGCACCGTGCTGAACAGGTAGTTGGTCAGGCCCAGCACCAGCACGTTGAGCACGACGCCCACGATGATCTGGTCGACCAGGTAGCGGATGGCGAAGACCGCCAGCAGCAGCCCGACGAGCACGCCCGCCAGCGGAGCCGCGACGAGCCCCAGCCAGGCGCTCTGCGTGGCGCTCGCCACGACGGCGGACAGGAACGCGCCGGCCAGCAGCTGCCCCTCGATGGCGATGTTCACCACGCCGGCGCGCTCGGAGACGACGCCGGACAGCGCCCCGAACACCAGCGGCACGGCCAGCACGAGGCCACCGCCGAGCAGGCCGACCAGGCTGATGCGCTGGCCGGCGACCACCCAGACGAGGAAGCCGACCACCCACAGCAGCGCGAACGCCGGCACGGCCCAGCGCGGCGCCGGGCGCCCCGCCCTGCGGGCGAGCTCGACGACGACGACGACCGCCGCGCACAGCAGGCCCACGAGCCAGCCGGTGGGGCGACCCGGCAGCGGCAGGTCGGGCAGCGCGATGGCCGCTCCCCCGCCGGACAGGGCGAAGGAGGAGCTGCCCGAGGGGCCGAAGCCGCCGAAGAGCAGCAGCGCCAGCGCGGCGAAGACGGCCAGGACCCACACGGGCCGGGCGCTGGCGCGCTCCGGCACCGGCGCGGGCGCCTGCTGCGCCGGGTGCGGGGTGGGGTCGACGGGTGCGGTGGTGCTCACGCGGCGGCTCCCTGGCGCTCGGCGGTCGGTGCGGCGGCGTCGGTGCCGCGGCGGCGCTTGGTCTCGAGGCGGAAGATCGCCCTCACGAGCGGCGGGGCCGCGATGAGCAGGACGATCACCGACTGCACCACGAGGACGATGTCGATGGGGGTGCCGGTCTGGGCCTGCATGAGCACGCCACCGGCGCGCAGGGCGCCGAACAGCAGGCCCGCCAGCACCACGCCGAAGGGGCGCGAGCGCCCGAGCAGCGCCACGGTGATGGCGTCCGGCCCGATGGAGCCGGCGATGCCGCCGGTGAGCGACTTCTCGGTGCCCAGCAGCTGGGCCGCGCCGGCCAGGCCCGCCAGCGCGCCGGCGGCGACCATGACGCCCACGTAGGCGGCGGGCACGCTCATGCCCGCGGTCCGGGCGGCGGCCGGGTTGGCGCCCACGGCGCGCCAGCGGAAGCCGAGGGTGCTGCGCTCCACGAGCCACCAGACGACGGCGGCGGCCACGAGCACCACGAGGAAGCCGAGGTGCAGGCGGAAGCTGTCGCCCAGGAGCAGCGGGAAGGCCGCGGAGTCGTCCACCGGCGGGCTGATGGGGTTGGAGGCGCCGTCGCGCTGGAAGGTGCTCGTGGTGAGCAGGTACGCCAGCAGGTACAGGGCGACGTAGTTGAGCATGATCGTGGTGATCACCTCGGGCGCTCCGGTGCGGGCTCGCAGCACCCCGACCAGACCGCCCCAGAGCGCTCCGCCGACCAGCGCGGCCAGCACGGCCACCACGAGGTGGATGCCCGGCGGCAGGTGCAGGCGGAAGCCGACCAGGCCCGCGAGCACCACGCCGATGATGAGCTGGCCCTGGGCGCCGATGTTGAACAGGCCCACCCGGAAGGCCACGGCGACGCCGAGCCCGGCCGCGATGAGCGGGGTGGCCACGGTCAGCGTCTCGGTGATCGGGCGCCACTGCCGGACGGTGGTGCTCGCCTGCGGGTCGTAGACCGCGCCGCGCAGCATCGCCCCGTACGCCTCGGTGGCGGCGCGCCAGCCCGAGGTGATGGCGTCGGTGGGACGGGCGAAGAAGTAGCCCATCGCGTTCTGCGTGTCGGCGTCGGTCAGGGCGATGAGCACCCCGCCGAGCACGAAGGCGACGACGATGGCGAGCAGCGACACCAGCCAGCTGCTCCGCCGGACGTCCTCCAGCCAGGCCTTCACCGGTCGGTCCTCTCCGTCGTCGACGCGTGCGTCCTGGGGGCGGTGGTGGCGCTCACGTCGTGGCCACCGGGTCGTCGCCGGCCTCGGCGGCGGCGGCCTCCACCTCGCTGGGGTGGGCCGCGGCCTGCGCCACGGCCTCGGCCTCGGGGACCCCGGCCATCATGAGCCCGAGCACGTCGCGAAGGTTCTCGTGGGCGTCGGCGCGCACCACGCCCACCACCCGTCCGCGGTACATGACCGCGATGCGGTCGGCCAGGGCCAGCACCTCGTCGAGCTCAGTGGAGACGATGAGCACCGGGGTGCCCGCGTCGCGCTCGGCGATGATCCGCTGGTGGACGAACTCGATGGAGCCGACGTCCAGGCCGCGGGTGGGCTGGGAGGCGATGAACAGCTGCAGCGGCCGGCTCAGCTCGCGGGCCAGCACCACCTTCTGCTGGTTGCCGCCCGAGAGCGTGCCCGCGGCCACAGACGGCCCGGAGGCGCGCACGTCGAACGCGCCGATGAGCTCGGTGGCGTTGGCGCGCAGGGCGGCGCGGTCGAGGGCGGGGCCCTTGGCGAACGGCGCGGCGCGGTGGCGGTCGAGCACGAGGTTCTCCTCGATGGAGAACGTGCCCACCAGGCCGTCGTGGGTGCGGTCCTCCGGGACGAAGCCGACCCCGGCGTCCAGCACCTGGCGCGTGCTCAGCCCCACCAGCTGCGTGCCGCCCAGGGTGATGGACCCGGTGACGTCGCCCTGCAGGCCCACGACCGCCTCGGTGAGCTCGGTCTGGCCGTTGCCCTGCACCCCGGCGACGGCGAGCACCTCGCCGCGCGCGATGTCGAGGTCGACGCCGTCCACGGCGCGGGCTCCGGTGTGGTCGCGCACCACGAGGTCGCGGACCACGACGGTGACCTCACCCGGTGTCGCGGGCTGCTTGGCCACCCCGAGGGAGACGCTGCGCCCCACCATGAGCGCCGCGAGCTCGTTCTCCGGCGCGCTCGGGTCGGCCGAGCCGACCACCTTCCCCCGGCGGATGACGGTGATGCGGTCGGCGATGGCGCGCACCTCGCGCAGCTTGTGCGTGATGAAGACGATCGAGGTGCCCGCGGCCGTGAGCTGGCGCATGATCGCGATGAGCTCATCAGTCTCCTGCGGCGTGAGCACGGCGGTGGGCTCGTCGAGGATGAGGACCTTCGCGTCGCGGACCAGCGCCTTGAGGATCTCCACGCGCTGCTGCACGCCCACGGGGAGGTCCTCGACGAGGGCGTCCGGGTCCACGGCGAGCCCGTAGCGGTCGGACAGCTCGCGCACGCGGCGCCGCGCGCTGTCGAGGTCCAGCAGCCCCGCGGCCCGCGGACCGCGGGTGGGCTCGTGGCCCAGCACGACGTTCTCCGCGACCGTGAAGACGGGCACCAGCATGAAGTGCTGGTGGACCATGCCGATGCCGGCCGCCATGGCGTCCCCGGGACCGGTCAGCTCCAGCGGGCGGCCGTCCACGAGGAGCCGTCCGGCGTCCGGGCGGTACAGCCCGTAGATGACGTTCATGAGGGTGCTCTTGCCGGCGCCGTTCTCGCCGAGCAGGCAGTGCACCTCCCCGGGGGCCACCACCAGGTCGATGCCGTCGTTGGCGACCAGCGCCCCGAAGCGCTTGGTGATCCCCTCCAGCGCGAGCTCCACGCCCGCACCTCCTTCCACAGCTGCGGCGGGTCCCCCCGGCGCAGCGGTCTGGTCGACCAGCGGACACCAGACGCGCCAGGGCCCCTCGGCACGCTACCGAGGGGCCCGAGCGCGGTCAGCGGTGCGTCACGGGGTGGACTTGGACTCCACCTTGATGGCCCCGCTGGAGATCTGCTCCTGGAGCTTGGTCACCTCGTCCTTGAGCTCCTGGGGGACCTGCGAGTCGAGGTCGTGGTACGGCGCCAGGGCGACGCCGCCGTTCTGGAGCGTGCCGACGTAGGGCTGGCTGGAGAAGGAGCCGTCCACCTCGGACTTCACGGCGGCCTGGACGGCGGTGCCGATCTGCTTCACCACGGTGGTGAGGATGATGTTCCGGTAGTCGGGCTGGGTGTTGTACCCGTCCGAGTCGACCCAGATGACCTTGACGTCCTTGCCGCCGCCGTTCGCGGCCTTGGCCGCGGCCAGCGTGCCGGCGCCCACCGGGCCCGCCACCGGCAGGATGATGTCGGCGCCCTGGTCGATGAAGTTCTGGGTGGTGTTGCGGCCCTTGGTGGCGTCGGTGAAGTCACCGGTGAAGGAGCCGGTCTGGGCGTTCTTGTCCCAGCCGAGCACCTTGACGCTCTTGCCCTTGTCCTGGTTGTACTTCGCGACGCCGTCGCTGAAGCCGTCCATGAAGATGGTCACGGACGGGATCTGGATGCCGCCGTAGGTGGCCACGGTGCCGGTCTTGGACATGCCCGCGGCGACGTAGCCGGCCAGGTAGGCGGCCTGCGCGGTGTCGAACAGGAGCGGCTTGACGTTGTCGCGCGCCGGGTCGACGGTCGAGTCGACGATGGCGAACTGGATGTCCTTGTTGGCGTCCGCGGCCTGGCCGAGGGCGTCGGCCAGGAGGAAGCCGGAGGCGATGACGAGGTTGCAGTTCTGCGTGACCAGCGACTGGATGTTCGGCGCGTAGTCGGCGTCCGACTTCGACTCCACGGAGGCGATCTGGATGCCGTCCTCGGACTTCGCCTTCTCCAGGCCCTCCAGGCCGGCCTGGTTGAAGGACTGGTCCTTGAAGCCGCCGCCGTCGGAGACGATGCACCCCTTGACGCTCGAGCCGGAGCCCGAGGCCGAGGCGGTGGCGGCGCTCGAGCCGCCACCGGTGGAGGTCGTCGGGGCCTGGCCGCACGCGGCCACCAGCGCCAGGGCGCCGGCGGCAGCGACGGTGCCGAAGATCTTCTTCACGAGTGGGTTCCTCCCGCAGGCGCTGGGCGCCGAGCGCTGGTCCGGCCCGGGGCGCCGCGGTCGCGGCGCCCGCGGAGGGCGGGCAGGGGTGCTGGCCGCGCCCTCGGGCGTCATCGGGGGCGAGGCTAGGCGCCGTCTCGCGCGGGGGACGAGGGGGCGGACGCGATCGCAACCGTTCCGTGACCCAAGGGCCCCGCGGGAGGTGGATCTCCGGCGCAGCAGGGCTGCTGCCGGTGGTCGGCCGGTCACCGACCGCTGCGGAGCCCGTCAGGCCAGCGGCAGCCGCAGGGCCTCGAGCGCCGCCCCGGCGAGCAGCCGGGCCCCGTGGGCGATGGCCCGCTCGTCGGCCTGGAAGTCCCCGCGGTGCAGGTCGTGGGTGGGTCCCCCGGGCGTGCGGGTGCCCAACCGGGCCATGGCCCCCGCGACGTGCTGGAGGTACCAGGCGAAGTCCTCCCCGCCCAGGCTCTGGTCGGTGGGGACCGCCGCCCCCTCCCCCAGCTGCTCCTCGGCGGCGCGCTGCAGCAGCCCGGTGCTCACGGCCTCGTTGACCACGGGCGGCACGCCGCGCTGCAGCTCGACGTCGGCGCGCACGCCGTAGGGCGCGACCACCTCGCGCACCACCTCCGGCAGCAGGTCGCCGGCGTCCTTCCAGGCGTCCTGGCGCACGCAGCGCAGCGTCCCCTCGGCCACCCCGATCCGGGGGATGGCGTTGGCGGCCCCGCCGGCGCTGACCCTGCCCCACACCAGCGAGACGCCGGCGCGGGGGTCGAGCCGGCGGGACATCACCGCCGGCACCTCGGTGACCACCTTGGCGAGGGCGAAGACGAGGTCGCCCGTCAGGTGCGGCCGCGAGGTGTGGCCCCCGGGACCGTGCAGCTCCACCTTCACCTGGTCGAAGGCGGAGGTGATGGCGCCCACGCGCAGGCCCACCCGGCCGACGTCGGTGTGGGGGTCGCAGTGCACGGCGAAGATGCGCTCGACCCCCTCCAGCGCGCCGGCGGCCACCACGCCCAGCGCACCGCCCGGGGTGACCTCCTCGGCCGGCTGGAACACCAGCCGCACCCGGCCCGGCAGCTGGCCCGCGCGGGCGAGGTCCGCCAGCACCAGGCCGGCCCCGAGCACGGCCGAGGTGTGCACGTCGTGCCCGCAGGCGTGCGCCACGCCGGGGACCGTCGAGCACCAGGGGCTGGAGGTCTCGTCGGCCAGCGGCAGCGCGTCGAGGTCGGCCCGCAGCGCCACGGTGCGCGGGCCCGTCCCGACGTCGCAGACCAGGCCGGTCCCGGGCAGCAGGGACGGCTCCAGCCCCGCGTCGCGGAGCTGCTGCGCCACCTGCGCGGTGGTGCGGTGCTCGGCGTGCGAGGTCTCCGGGTGGGCGTGCAGGTCCCGCCGGAAGGCCACCAGGGCCTCCAGGCGGGGCGCGAGGAGCTCGGTCAGGGTGCGGGGGCGCGACGGCTCGCGCTCCGGGGACCGGCGGACGTGGTAGGTCACCGCAGGATCATGCGCGCGTCAGACCAGGTCGTCGCGCCCACGCTCGCGCCAGGCCCCCACGAGGCCCTTCACGGACTGCGCGTGCTCACGCGTGGTGACCAGCAGGGCGTCGGGGGTGTCGACGACGACGACGTCGGGAACGCCCAGCACGGACACGGTCCGCCCGGGCACGCCGCTGCCGGCCACCACCAGGCCCGTGGCGGCCAGGCCCAGCACGGCGTCGTCGTCACCGAGGACCGCCACCCGCGAGGCGGCGCCCGGCAGGAGGGTGGCCAGGGAGTCCCAGTCGCCCACGTCGTCCCACCCGAAGGCCCCCGGCACCACGGCCACGCCGCCCGCGGCGGCCACGGGCTCGGCGATGGCGTGGTCGATGGCGATCTTCACCAGGCCCGGCCACACCGCGTCCAGGACCCGCTCGCGCCCGTCGGAGTCCCACGCGGCGGCGATCTCGCGCAGCCCGTCCGCCAGCGTCGGCAGCTGCTCGTGGAGGTGGCCCAGGAGGACCCCGGCGCCCACGACGAACATGCCGGCGTTCCACCGGTAGTCGCCCGAGGCGACGTACCCGGCGGCGGTCGCGGCGTCCGGCTTCTCCACGAACTCGGCCACCCGCAGGGCGTCGGGGGCGCCGGGCACGGACAGCGGCCCGTCGCTGCGGACGTACCCGAACTGGGCGGCGGGGCCGGTGGGCGTGATGCCGATGGTCACCACCGCTCCGGTGCGGGCCGTGGCGACGGCCTGCGCGACGGCGTCGCCGAAGGCCTCGTCGTCGTCGATGACGTGGTCGGCGGCGAACGAGCCGAGCACCGCGTCCGGGCCCTCGCGGTGCTCGAGCACCGCGGCGGCCAGGCCGATGGCGGCCATGGAGTCGCGGGCCGAGGGCTCCAGCAGCAGGTTGCCCGCCCGCAGGCCCGGCAGCGCGGCCCGCACCGCGTCGGCGTGCGACCGGCCGGTGACCAGCAGCAGGTGCTCCGCGCCGGAGAGCGGCTCGAGGCGGTCCCAGGTGGCCTGCAGCAGCGACCGGCCGGAGCCGGTGAGGTCGTGCAGGAACTTCGGGGCGCCGGCGCGGGAGAGCGGCCACAGGCGCGTGCCGGCTCCCCCCGCGGGCACGACGGCGGCGAAGCCGTCGATGCGGGACGCGGCGCGGCCGGGGCGCGTGTCAGCTGACGTCACCTCGCCAGCCTGGCACAACGGCGTGAGGCGTAGGTCACCTCAGCGCGCCGTCCGGGGAGCACGATCTCCCGGCGGCGCTACGCTCACGAGCGACGCCGCAGTCCCGGCCTGACCACAGCGAGGCACCAGCCAGCGCTCAGGTCCTCCCGAGGCGGGCGCCCCCTGCACACCTGCAGGGACCACTGGCGCGGGGAACAAGGAGGCGCACTCCGTGGCACGCACGCTGATGCCGACGGTCTCAGGGCCCACCGGCACCCTCTACCGGGGCCGCGAGGGCATGTGGTCCTGGGTCGGCCACCGCATCACCGGGGTGCTGATCTTCATCTTCCTGCTGGTGCACGTGCTCGACACGGCCCTCGTGGTCGTCTCGCCGGAGTCCTACAACGCCGTCATCGGCAGCTACAAGAACCCCGTGGTGGGCCTGGGCGAGGCCGGCCTCGTGGCCGCCGTCCTGTTCCACGCGTTCAACGGCATCCGCGTGATGCTCGTCGACTTCTGGTCCAAGGGCCCCCGCTACCACCGCCAGCTCTTCTGGGGCGTCCTCGCGGTGTGGGTGCTCCTGTTCGTGCCGTTCTTCGTGCGGCACATGATCGTCATCTTCTCCCCCGTCAACGGCTGAGAGAGGGGCTCCCGCGATGACCGCACTGCAGTCCACGCCCGGTCCGGCCGAGGCGATCGACGCGCCCCGCTCCCCGTACCGCCGCAGCAAGCCCACCAAGACCAACTTCGAGCTGTACGCCTGGGCGTTCATGCGCCTCAGCGGCGTGCTGCTCGTGGTGCTGATCCTGGGCCACCTCCTGGTGAACCTCGTCCTCGGGGACGGCATCCACCAGGTCGACTTCGCCTTCGTGGCCGGCAAGTGGGCCTCGCCGTTCTGGAAGGTCTGGGACCTGGCGATGCTCTGGCTCGCCATGCTCCACGGCACCAACGGCGTCCGCACGATCATCAACGACTACGCCGAGCGCAACGGCACCCGGTTCTGGCTGAAGGCGCTGCTCTTCACCGCGTTCGCGCTGACCGTCGCCCTGGGCACCCTGGTGATCTTCACCTTCGACCCGTGCCCGGTCGGTGCCGACCCGTCGCTCGTCCCGAGCTTCTGCTCGGCCGTCCGCTGACCGCTCGCTGAGCGTCCACCCGAGGAGGACACCCCATGGCTGAGGTCCAGGTCCACAGCTACGACGTCGTCATCGTGGGTGCCGGCGGTGCCGGCATGCGCGCGGCGATCGAGTCGGGCCAGCGCGCCCGCACCGCCGTGCTCACCAAGCTCTACCCCACCCGCTCCCACACCGGCGCGGCGCAGGGCGGCATGTGCGCCGCCCTCGCCAACGTCGAGGAGGACAACTGGGAGTGGCACACCTTCGACACCGTCAAGGGCGGCGACTACCTCGTCGACCAGGACGCCGCCGAGGTCATGTGCAAGGAGGCCATCGACGCCGTCCTCGACCTGGAGAAGATGGGGCTGCCGTTCAACCGCACCCCCGAGGGCCGCATCGACCAGCGCCGCTTCGGCGGGCACACCCGCAACCACGGCGAGGCCGCGGTGCGCCGGTCCTGCTACGCCGCGGACCGCACCGGCCACATGATCCTGCAGACCCTCTACCAGCAGTGCGTCAAGCACGAGGTGGAGTTCTTCAACGAGTTCTACGTGCTCGACCTGCTCCTCACCGACGTCGACGGCGTCAGGACGACGGCGGGCGTGGTCGCCTACGAGCTCGCCACCGGCACCATCCACGTGTTCCGCGCCAAGTCCGTGGTGCTCGCCACCGGCGGCGCCGGCAAGGTCTACAAGACCACCTCCAACGCGCACACCCTCACCGGTGACGGCATGGGCATCGCCTACCGGCGCGGCCTGCCGCTGGAGGACATGGAGTTCTTCCAGTTCCACCCGACGGGCCTGGCCGGCCTGGGCATCCTGCTGAGCGAGGCGGCCCGCGGCGAGGGCGGCATCCTGCGCAACGGCGAGGGCGAGCGCTTCATGGAGCGCTACGCCCCCACCATCAAGGACCTCGCCCCGCGCGACATCGTGGCCCGCTCCATGGCCAACGAGGTGCGCGAGGGCCGCGGCGCCGGCCCCAACAAGGACTACGTGCTGCTGGACCTGACGCACCTGGAGCCGGCGCACATCGACGCCAAGCTCCCGGACATCACCGAGTTCGCCCGCACCTACCTCGGGGTGGAGCCGTACACCGAGCCGGTGCCGGTCTACCCGACCGCGCACTACGCCATGGGCGGCGTGCCGACCGACGTCACCTCCCAGGTGCTGGCCGACAACGACACCGCCGTGCCGGGCCTGTTCGCCGCCGGCGAGGTGGCGTGCGTGTCGGTGCACGGCTCCAACCGCCTCGGCACCAACTCGCTCCTGGACATCAACGTGTTCGGCAAGCGCGCCGGCATCGCGGCGGCCAAGCACGCGCTGGCCACCGAGACCTTCGCCGACCTGCCGGAGAACCCCGAGGCCGACGTGGTCGCGATGGTCGAGGGGCTGCGCTCCTCCACCGGCACCGAGAACGTCTCCGTCCTGCGCCGCGAGCTGCAGGAGACCATGGACGCGAACGCCCAGGTCTTCCGCACCGAGACCACGCTGAAGCAGGCCATGGCCGACATCGACGCCCTGCGCGAGCGCTACGGCCGCGTCCGGGTCCAGGACAAGGGGAAGCGGTACAACACCGACCTCCTGGAGGCCGTCGAGCTGGGCTTCCTGCTGGAGCTGGCGAACGTCATCTGCGCGGGTGCGCTGCACCGCACGGAGAGCCGCGGCGGGCACTTCCGCGAGGACTACCCCAACCGCGACGACGCCAACCACATGCGCCACACGATGGCCTACCGCGCGGTCGACGAGAACGGTCACGAGGGCGTGCGGCTGGACACCAAGCCGGTCGTCACCACCCGCTACCAGCCGATGGAACGGAAGTACTGACACCCATGGCCCAGACCGACGCGGCCCCCGAGGCGAAGGTGGGCGCCATCCCGAGCTTCGAGGTCACGGTGCGCATCCGCCGCTACGACCCCGAGCGCGACGAGGCCCCGCACTGGGAGGACTACAAGGTCCAGGTGCACGGCACCGACCGCATCCTCGACGCCCTCCACAAGGTCAAGTGGGAGCAGGACGGGTCGCTGACCTTCCGCCGCTCCTGCGCGCACGGCGTGTGCGGCTCCGACGCGATGCGCATCAACGGCGTCAACCGCCTGGCGTGCAAGTCGCTGCTCAAGGACCTCGACCCGTCCAAGCCCATCACCGTCGAGCCCATCAAGGGCCTGCCGGTGGAGAAGGACCTCGTGGTGGACATGGAGCCGTTCTTCCAGTCCTACCGCGAGGTGATGCCCTTCCTCATCACCTCCGGGCACGAGCCGACCAAGGAGCGCCTGCAGTCCGCCCACGACCGCGAGCGCTTCGACGACACCACCAAGTGCATCCTGTGCGCGGCGTGCACGTCGAGCTGCCCGGTGTTCTGGACCGACGGGCAGTACTTCGGCCCGGCCGCGATCGTCAACGCGCACCGCTTCATCTTCGACAGCCGCGACGAGGGCGCTGACCTGCGCCTGGAGGTCCTCAACGACCGCGAGGGCGTGTGGCGCTGCCGCACCACCTTCAACTGCTCGGAGGCGTGCCCGCGCGGCATCCAGGTCACCAAGGCGATCGCCGAGGTGAAGCAGGCGCTGCTGCAGCGCAAGATCTGAGGCCGGTCCCGGCGCTGCACTCGGCGCCGGTACCGCGTCGGGGCCGTGCCCCTCGCTGCGTCGAGGGGCACGGCCCTTCGACGTCCCCACGAGCCGCAGCCGGGCGCTCGGCTGCGCAGAGGGCGGTGGGTCAGAGGGGGCCGAGGTGCTCGGCGAGGAACCTCACGACGGCGGCGTGCAGAGCCCGGCGGGAGTCGGCGCGGCGGTAGTCGTGCCCCTCCCCCGCGAGCTCGAGGTACTCCACCGGTGGCGCGGACTCGTCCAGCTCCGCCCGCTCGCGCAGGGCGGCCACCACCTGGTGGGCCTCGCCGAGGGGGACGTTGGTGTCGTGCTCGCCGTGGACGACGAGCAGCGGCGCGTCGACGTCGTCCACCGCGCGCAGCGGGGACAGCGCCTCCAGCAGCGCCCGGTCGCGCTCGGGGTGGCCGTACTTGGTCACCGCGACCGCACCGATCCACGGCTCGGTGTCGCGGTAGAACGTCGTGAGGTCGCTCATGCCGCACACGTCCACCCCGGCGGCGAACACCCCCGGCGAGAACGCCAGCGACGCCAGCACGAGGTAGCCGCCGTAGGAGCGGCCGGTCACGGCGATGCGGGCGGGGTCGGCCACGCCCGTCGCGACGAGGTGGTCGGCGGCGGCGAGCACGTCGGCGAAGGCGTCCCAGCGCTTCTCGACGTCGTCGGCGTGCACGAACTCCCGCCCGAACCCCGACGAGCCGCGGATGTTGGGCGCGAGCACCGCGATGCCCGCCGCGACCAGCGCCTGGTGCTGGGCGTTGAACGTCGGGCGCTCCTGGGCCTCCGGGCCCCCGTGCAGCCACAGGGCCGCCGGCCCCGGTCCCGCCGACCCTCCCGACGACCCTCCCGACGACGACGGCCTCGGCCGGTAGAGCCACCCCGTGAGCGGCAGCCCGTCCCTGCCGGGGAAGCGCACGAGCTCCGGCTCCACGAGGGAGGACTCGGGCAGCTCGGGGGCGTGGGTGATCCGCGACCACGCCCCGGTGGTGACGTCGACGTGCCACAGCTCGCGCGGGCGGCGCGGCCCCTCCACGCCGAGCACCACCGAGGAGCCGTCGCGGGAGAGCACCGGGTCGGCGGCGACCTGCCCGGGCATGCCGGTGATGGGCGTGCGCTGGTGGGTCGAAGTGTCGAACAGCTCCAGCTCGCTGCGCCCGGCGCAGTTCCACACGAGCAGCAGGAGGCGGCCGGCGTCGTCGGCGTCCAGGCCCTCCAGCTCGGCGTCGTCGCGCACCGCCAGCGCCCGCGGCTCGCCCTTGAAGCCGTGCGGGCCCAGCGCCGTGCCGATGAGCTGGCGCCGCGCGAGGCCCACGTCGGAGGCGAGGTAGACCCAGAGCGGTCCGGAGTCCCCCTCGGGGGCGGGGCGCAGCACGGCCCGGTCGGTGGAGCCGGTGGCGCCGGGCTGCAGCAGCGGGAAGTGGGAGTCCTCCAGCCGGTCCACCGCCACGCAGAACTGGTGGCCGCGCTCGCCGTCCTTGAGCACGAGGAAGCGCTCCTCGAGGGAGACGTCCAGCACGGTGGTGTTGGCGCCCTCGGCGAGCGGGTCGAGGCGGCCGGTGGCGGGGTCGGCGAGGAAGGAGCGCGTGGGCCGGCCGGCGCCCGGTGACGGCAGCGTCACCACGAGGCGGTGTCCGCTGCGGGTCCACGGGCCGAGCGCCGCGTGCTCGGCGCCCTCGCCGTCCGCTGCCCCGGCGCCGCCGGCGATGCGGCGGGCGTCGCTGCCGTCGGGGCGCACCACCCACACCTCGGTGCGCACGCCGCCGCCGGTGGCGACCTCCACGCCGAGCCAGCGGCCGTCAGCGGCCCAGTTGAGGCCCACCACCGGGTCGGGGGTGCCCAGCGGCAGGTGGTGGGCGCGCGGCAGCGCGGCGCCCTCGGGCAGGCCGGTGACGACGTCCTGCACCCACACCTGCGGGGAGCCGGACCTGTCGGAGACGAACGCCACGCGGCGGGCGTCCGGCGTCATGACGGGGCTCCAGCTGCCCCACGCGCCGACGAGGTCGTCCGCGAGCGCCACCGCCGCCTCGACCCGGCTGGCGACCGTGCTGCTGGCGACCGTGCTGCTGGCCGCGGTGTCGCTCACCGGTGCCCCTCCCCCGTCGTCGTGCTGGTCCGCCCCGCCGTCCGGGGCGCCGTCAGGTGAGCAGCCAGGTGTCCTTGGCGCCGCCCCCGCGGGAGGAGTTCACCACCAGGTCTCCCTCGGGGGCCACGCGGGTCAGGGCCACGTCGGCCACGCGGGCGTCGCCGCGGCCGTCGCCGACCACGTGGGCGAACACCCGCAGGTCCACGTGCCGGGGCACGAGGTCGCCGCCGACCAGCGACGGCAGGGAGGACAGCTGCACGAGCTCCTGGGCCACCCACCGCTGCGGCGCGGCGGCCACCTCGGCGCGGCGGGCCACCACCTCCGCGGCGCTGGCAGCGGGGCCGATCATGACGCCCGCGCCGCCGTGCCCGTCGACGGGCTTGGTGACCAGCTCGCCGATGCGCTCCAGCGCCGCGCGGCGCTCCGCGTCGTCGCCGAGCAGGTAGGTGGGCACCTGCTCGATGAGCGGGCGCTCGGACAGGTAGTAGCCGATGAGCTCGGGGACGGCGCGGTAGACGGCCTTGTCGTCCGCGACGCCGTTGCCGGGCGCGTTGGCCAGGACGACCGCGCCGTCGGCGGCCGCGTCGAGCAGCATCGCGCCGACGGGGCGCCCTGCGCCGTCGACGAGGTCAGCGAGGTCGGCGTCGAGGCGCAGGTAGACCGCCCCGACGCGCTCGGGCCGCCGGTGGCCGCCCGTGGCGAGCACCCGGCCGTCGACGACGTCGAGGTCGCCCGCCCCCAGGAGCAGCAGGCCGGCACCGGCGGCGAGGGCCTGGTGCTCGTACCAGGCCCCGGAGCCGGGGCCGCTGGACAGCAGCGCGGCGCGGGTGCCGGGGCGGGCGTGCGCGAGCAGGGTGGCCCGCAGCCGCTCGTAGTACGCGGCCGGTGCGGCGAGCCCGTGCGGGCGTGGCACCTCGGGCACGACGGCGTCGAGGAGGTCGCGGGCGGCCACAGCGAACGCGGCGCCGCTGGGGTCGCGCAGGTTGTCCTCCAGGACGCGCCAGCCGCCGTCCTCCCCGCGCACGAGGTCGAAGCCGATGACGGTGGCCCGCACGGCGCCCGGGGGGACGCGGCGCCCCTCCTCGCGCCACCCCGGCGCTCCCACCGCCGCGGAGGCGGGCAGCAGGCCGTCGGTGACCACGCGCTGCTCGCCGTAGACGTCCCGCAGGAAGCGCTCCAGCGCCACAGCGCGCTGCTCGAGCCCCTCGCGCAGCTGCGCCCACTCGTGGCGGCCCAGGACGCGGGGGACGAGGTCGACGGCGAAGCGCCTGTCGTGCCCGCCCACCCGGAAGTGCAGGGCGGCGGCGTCGGCCCAGGCGTCGCGGGCGTGCTCGCGCCGGACCAGCTCGGCGGGACCGAGGTCCTCCAGGGCCCGCAGCACGGGCGCGTACAGGGAGCGCGGCTCCGCCGACGGCGCCACCGCCTCGTCACCGGCGCGCACCCGGTAGCGGTGCAGCGCCTCGGTGCTGGGGGGACGGCCACCGGCGGGGCCGTGGGTCTCCTCCACGACGAGCCTGACGACGTCGTCGAGGTCCCCGGTCTCGGCCATCGCGGCGCGCTGGCGGTCGGCGGAGTTGCCGCGGGCCAGGGCCCGCTCGGCCAGCGCGCGGACCTGCTCACCGTCGCCGAGCTCGTCCAGCACCGGCGCGAGGCGCTCGACGAGGGCGCGGACGACGTCGGCGGCGGCCACCGGGTGCGGGTGCTCGGACCTGTCCAGCAGCCGGCCCCGCAGGCCCCCGCGCGCCGCCTGCCAGAGGGCTGCGCGGTGCAGCGGTGCGGGCCGGTCGCGCAGCGGGAGGCCGTGCTCGACGGCCACCTCGGCCTCGCGGACCAGCGCGCGGAACAGCCCGGCGATGAGCACGGCGTCGTCCACGAGGGGGCAGGCGTCGCAGACCCGCAGCTCCAGGGTGGGGGCGTGCGCCGAGGGCCTGACGTCGAAGTACGCCATCTTGGCGTCGGCGATGACCCCGGAGCCGATGAGGTCCGCCAGGAGCGCGTCGTACTCGGCGGCCGAGGCCAGCGGCCCGGTGGCGCCGGCGGTGGGCCAGCGCTGCCACACCGTGGTCCGGATGCTGGCGTAGCCGGTGTCCTGCCCGTTCCAGAACGGCGAGCTGGCGGACAGCGCCAGCAGGACCGGGAGGTCGGGGGCGATGCGCTGGGCGATGTCCACCGCGAGGTCGCGGTCGGCGACACCGACGTGCACCTGCGTGCCGCAGATGAGCTGCTCGTCCACCAGGAGCCGGTACTGCTCCTGCATGCGGCCGTACCGCCCGGTGGCGGTGAGCTCGAAGTCGGGCGGGGTGGAGCGCGGTGCGGTGCCCACCGCCGCCACGCCGAGCCCCTCGCGCGCGGCCACCTCCACCAGCTGGCGCCGCAGGCGCAGCAGCTCGGTGCGCAGGCCGTCGAGGGTGTCCACCACCGCGGTGTTGGTCTCCACCGTGGTGCGCTGGATCTCCGCGGAGTAGCCCTCGCGCGGCAGGCGCGAGAGCACCTGGGGGGCCCGGGCCGAGAGCTGCAGCGACTCCAGGTCGATGAGGTGCAGCTCCTCCTCGGCTCCGAGCGTCAGCGCGGAGGCCACGGGCGCACCCTAGCCCGAACGGGTGGCCCTCAGGTCCTGCGCCTCGAGGGTCGCAGCGCTGCGAGCACGCCCCTCGTCCCCCCTACGAGGAGGGCGGCCCCCGTCGCCACCGACGCGCCGAGCACCACGCCCGCGGCCACCTGCACCCGGTCCGCGGCGCGCTCCGAGTGCGACGGGACGTGGTGCGGCAGCGACGCGCGGGCCAGCGCGGCGTCGGCGGCGGGGCCCACCGGCGGGCCGATGACCGGCTCGCCCTGACCGGCGGTGAGGTGGGCGACGACGACGGGGTCGGTGGCCGCCCACGCGGCGGTCGTGAGGACCACGCGGAAGAGGATGTTCAGCCAGACCAGCAGACCGGCGATGACGCCGGCGGTGGCGAGCAGGGGGTTGGACGTCCCGGTGAGGAACCCCAGGCCCTGACCGGCGAGGATCTTCAGGACGCCGAACAGCGCGGCCCCCAGCAGCGCCGCCGAGCGCAGGTGGCGCCACGGGATGGCGAGCCGGCTGAGCACGCGCAGCAGGATGAGGAAGATCACCCAGTCGACGGCGAACACGATCGCGATGCCGAGGACGTACAGGAGCGCCTTCGAGACCCAGCTCTGCTGGAGGCCGACCAGTCCCAGGAGCCACGGCGCGGCGGCGTTCACGGTGATCGAGGCGACCGCGGAGCACAGCAGCGCCAGCCCGAGGGTGATGAGCATCCCCAGGTCGCGCAGCTTCTGCCACCAGATGGCGCGCTGGTCGGTGGCGACGCCGAACATGGCGCGCACCCCCTCGCGCAGCGCGTCGATCCAGCCCGTGCCCGCCAGCAGCGCGACCACCAGGGTGATGGCGCCGGTGGTGGACAGCGCGTCGGTGCTGAGCAGCGCCTGCGGGTCCAGCGCCGCGCCGGAGCCCTTCCCGCCCAGGAGGTTGGGGACGTAGCCGTTGATGGTCCTGACGACGGTGTCGAGCAGCGTCGGATTGGCCGCCAGCACGCTGCCGGAGACGGTGAAGAGCAGCACGAGGATCGCCGAGAGCGAGAACAGCGCCACGTAGGCCAGGCCGCCGGCGAGGATCTGCCCGCGCTCACGGCCGTAGTGCGCCAGCGCCCGCCCCAGGTGGCTGGCCTGGTACCTCTGCCACAGCCCGAGGACGGCGCCCATCAGCCGGACCTCGGCGCGCAGCGGACGGAGCGGAGAAGGGCGATCACGCCGTCGATCGTGGCCCAGCCGGGCCCGCGGCGCGCGCCGGGCTCAGCCGCCCAGGCGGAACGTCTGCACCGAGCGCCAGCGGCCGTCGGCGCCCAGCTCGTACAGGTCGACCTCGTCGACGTCGAAGGCGGCGTCGTACCCCGCGAGCTGGTCGCTGGCGAGGTCCAGCGCCTCGTCCTCCAGCTGCTGGGCCACCGTGACGTGCGGGTGGAAGGGGAAGCGCCGCTGGGTGCCCAGCACCCCGGCGCGCACCCGCTCCTCCAGGGCCGTGCACTCCCCCGCACCGGCGCTCAGCCGCACGTAGACCACCGGGGTGACGGGCCGGAAGGTGCCGGTGCCGTCGAGCACCACGCGGAACGGGCCCCCCGCCGCCGTGGCGCGCGCGAGGTGCTCGCGCACCGCGGGCAGGTCAGCGCGCCGCACCGCCGTCGGCGGGACCAGCGTCACGTGCGCGGGCACCGTGCTGCCCAGGGGGTCCCCGAAGCGCTGGCGCCACGCCTCCAGCTCCGCGGCCCAGGGCTGCGGCACGGCGATCGCCACCCCGATGAGCACCTCCCCCGCCGCGGGGACCACGGAGAAGACGCCGGTCAGCGCCGCAGCGCCCGCGGCGGGCACCACGCCGGCCGCTGACCTCGTCGTCGTCACGTCGTCCTCGTCCAGCGCGGTCCCTCAGCGGGGGGCGGGCAGCAGGCCCACCCTGTCGAAGGCGCGCGCGAGCACCGCCGAGGCGCGCTCGCGGGCGCGCTGCGCGCCGCGGGCCAGCAGCGCGTCGAGCTCGGCCGGGTCTGCCAGCAGCTCCAGGGCGCGCTCGCGCACCGGGGAGAGGGCCGCCACCACGACGTCGGCCACCTCCACCTTGAGGTGCCCGTACCCCTTGCCGGCGAACCGGTCCTCCAGGGAGGCGATGCTCTCGCCGGACAGCGCCGAGTGGATGGTGAGCAGGTTGGAGACGCCGGGCTTCTCGGCCGGGTCGAAGCGCACCTCGGTGCCGGTGTCGGTCACGGCGGAGCGGATCTTCTTGGCGGTCTTCTTCGGGTCGTCGAGGAGCTCGATGATCCCGTTGGGCGAGGACGCGCTCTTGCTCATCTTGGCGCCGGGGTTCTGCAGGTCGTTGACCTTCGCGGTGGCCGCGACGATGTGGACGTCGGGCACGACGAAGGTGTCGCCGTACCGCGCGTTGAACCTCTGGGCGAGGTCGCGGGTCAGCTCCAGGTGCTGGCGCTGGTCCTCGCCGACCGGCACGCGGTCGGCGTCGTGCACGAGGATGTCGGCGGCCTGCAGCACCGGGTAGGCGAACAGGCCCACGTTCTGCTGGTCGGCGCCGAAGCGGGCGGTCTTGTCCTTGAACTGCGTCATCCGGCTGGCCTCGCCGAAGCCGGTGAGGCAGTTGAGCAGCCACGCCAGCTGCGCGTGCTCGGGCGCGTGGCTCTGCACGAAGAGCGTGGAGCGCTCCGGGTCGATGCCCGCCGCGAGGTACTGGGCCGCGGTCACGCGGGTGCGCTGGCGCAGCGCCTCCGGGTCCGGGGAGACGGTCAGGGCGTGCAGGTCGACCACGCAGTAGGTCGCGTCGTAGGTCTCCTGCATCGACACCCAGTTGACCAGCGCCCCCAGGTAGTTGCCGAGGTGGAGCGAGTCGGCGGTCGGCTGCATGCCGGAGAACAGGCGGGCTGGCACGCTCCCAGTCAACCACCAGCCCCCGCCGCCGCGGATCAGGCCGCGTCCGAGCGCTGGTCGGGCGGCTGGTCGGGCGGCTGGTCCCGTCCGGAGGTCCGGCACCGGGCGTCGAACGGCCGTAGCCTGCGGGGGTGCTCGCCCGGCAGCGCCAGGAGCGGATCCTGGAGGAGGTGCGCTCCCACGGCGGGGCGCGCGTCAGCGACCTCGTGAGCGCCCTCGGGGTCTCGGAGATGACCGTCCGGCGCGACATCACCATCCTCGCCGGCCAGGGCCTCGTGGCGCGGGTGCACGGTGGCGCCACGGCGCTGTCGGCGCGGTCGGACGAGCCCGGCTTCAGCGCCAAGTCCCGGATGGCGCTGCCCCAGAAGGAGGCGATCGCCCGGGCCGCGGCCGCACTGGTGGCCCCGGGCTCGTCGGTGGCGATCTCCGCGGGGACGACGACGCACGCGGTCGCGTCCGCCCTCGTCGACACCCCGGGCCTGACGGTGGTGACCAACTCCCTGCCCGTGGCGCAGGTGCTGCACGAGGCGTGGTGCGGGCCGGACGGGACCAGCGCGTCCGGCGGCTCGGTGGTGCTCACCGGAGGCGAGCGCACCCCCTCGGACGCCCTCGTGGGCCCGGTGGCGGTGGCGGCGCTGCGCTCGCTGCACGTCGACACGCTGCTGCTCGGCGTCCACGGGGTCGACGCGGAGGCGGGCCTCACCACGCCCAACCTCGTCGAGGGCGAGACCAACCGGGCGCTGGTGGCGGCGGCGCGGCACGTGGTGGTGGTCGCGGACTCCACCAAGTGGCACGTGGTGGGGCTGGCCGGCATCGCGCGGCTGGAGGACGTCGACGTGCTCGTCACCGACGACGGCCTCCCGCCGGCCGCCCGCGAGCTGCTGGCCGCGCGGGTGGGGCGGCTGGTCGTCGCGGAGCGGGACCCGGGACCGGCCTGACGGCGGCGTTCGTCGCCGTCCCCACAACGACCAGGAACCACCAAGAGCGAACACTTCCGCACAGCGATGCGCGCGAGTAGCGTTCGCTGGCAGGCCTGCGGACCGCCGGCCACCAGCTCCAGGAGGACGTCGATGGCGCACGTGCGGCGCACCGACCGGCAGATGGCCGACGGACGGCCCATCCACTACTTCGACGACACCGAGCCGTGGCTCTCCGGGGCCCAGGAGCGCTCCGCGGTCGACACCCGCGACCTGCCGGCGGTGGCCACCACCTCGACCATGAGGTGGGACGTGCTGACGGGCGAGTGGGTCGCCCACGCCGCCCACCGCCAGGACCGCACCTTCATGCCCCCGGCCGACCTGTGCCCCCTGTGCCCCGCGCGCCCGGGCAAGGAGCCCGGCGAGGTGCCGGAGGCCGACTACGACGTGGTCGTCTTCGCCAACCGGTTCCCCTCCTACGCGGGGGCGGGCACGGACCTCGCCTCGCAGCCGGAGTCGCTGGTGGACGGCGATGCCCTGTGGCCGGTGCGCCCGGCCGTCGGGCGCTGCGAGGTGGTCTGCTTCACCGCCGACCACTCCGCCACCTTCGCCTCGCTGCCGGTGTCACGGGTGCGGACCGTCGTGGAGGCGTGGGCCGACCGGACGGCGGAGCTGTCGTCGCTGGCCGGGGTGCGCGAGGGCGGCGAGGTGTTCGTCTTCGAGAACCGCGGCAAGGAGATCGGGGTGACGCTGCAGCACCCCCACGGGCAGATCTACGCCTACCCCGCACCCACCCCGCGGACCTCCCAGCTGCTCGTGCAGGCCCAGCGGCACCGCGCCGCGCACGGCACGTCGCTGCTCGCCGACGTGCTCGCCGCCGAGCAGCGCGCCGGCACCCGGGTGGTGCTGCGGGGCGAGCACTGGACGGCGTACGTGCCGGCCGCCGCGCGCTGGCCCGTCGAGTTCCACCTGGCACCGCACCGCGACGTGCCCGACCTCGCGGCGCTGGACGCCGGCGAGCGCGACGAGCTGGCGGTCGTGTACTCGGAGATGCTGCAGCGGCTGGACCGCTACTTCGACGGCGTGGACGCGCTGCCGTACATCTCGGGCTGGCACCAGGCGTCGCTCGGCGCCGACCGGGAGCTGGGGCGGCTGCACCTGCAGGCCTTCTCCGTGCTGCGCCAGCCGGGCAAGCTCAAGTACCTCGCCGGCTCGGAGTCCGGGGTCGGCGCCTGGATCAACGACACGACGCCGGAGCGGATCGCCGACCGGCTGCGGGAGGTGGCTTCGTGACGACGACGACGACGTCGGACGCTGGGAGCGCAGCGGCGCAGGGCGCGCCGACGTGGCTGGAGGCCGCGCCGCCGTCGGCGGCGGCCGACGCCGCGGTGGCGCTGTTCGCCGGGCGCTGGGAGGGCCAGGCCGACGGCGTCTGGTCCGCGCCCGGACGGGTCAACCTCATCGGCGAGCACCTCGACTACAACGGCGGCCCGGTGCTGCCGCTGGCCCTGCCGCACAGCACGGTGGCCGCGGTGCGCGCGCGCCACGACGGCGTGGTGCGCGTGGTGTCGTCCGCCGACCTGGGATCGGAGCCGAGCGTGTGGCAGGGGCACCTGTCCGACGTCGGCCCGGGAGCGCCCGAGGGGTGGGCCGCCTACGTGGCGGGCGTGCTGTGGGCGCTGGCGCAGGCCGGCCACGCCGTCGGCGGTGTGGACGCCGCCGTCGTCTCGACCGTGCCGCTGGGCGCGGGGCTGTCGAGCTCCGCGGCGCTGGAGTGCGTGGTGGCCCTGGCCGTGGCCGACCTGGGCCGGCTCGGCGAGACCTCGGCCGACGCGTTCCGCGCCGGGCTGGCCGCGGCGTGCGTGCGCGCCGAGAACGAGGTGGCCCGCGCCTCCACCGGTGGGATGGACCAGGCGGCGTCGCTGCGGTGCACCGCCGAGCACGCGCTGAGGCTCGACAGCGCCAGCGGAGCGGTCACGCAGGTGCCGCTGCCGCTGGCCGAGCACGGCAGGGCTCTGCTGGTCATGGACACCCGCGCGCCGCACCGCCACGCCGACGGCGAGTACGGCTCCCGGCGCGCTGCCTCGGAGCGGGCGGCCTCGCTGCTCGGGTACGGGCTGCTGGCGGAGGCGGTGGCCGAGTCGGGCGGGACGGCGGAGGGCGCGTCGGCGGTGCTGGAGCGGCTCCGGTCTGCGGCCGTGGCGGCCAGCGAGACGCCCGAGCGCGTCGAGGAGCTGGTGCGCCGCACCCGCCACGTCATCACCGAGACCGCCCGGGTGCACCAGGTGGTGTCGCTGCTGACGTCGGCGGCGCAGGGCAGCTGCGTCGGCGTCAGCGGCGTGGGCGCGGTGGCGTGCATCGACGACGTGGGCCCGGTGCTGTCGGCGTCGCACGCGTCGATGCGGGACGACTACGAGATCTCCTGCCCCGAGCTCGACGTGGTGTGCGCGGCGGCGGAGGCCGCCGGCGCGCTGGGCGCGCGGATGACCGGCGGCGGGTTCGGCGGGTCGGCGGTGGCGCTGGTGCGCGCCGGGACCGAGGAGGCCGTGGCCGCGGCGGTCCGCGCGGCGGCGCTGGAGGCGGGCCACCCCGAGCCGGCGTTCCTGCGGGCCCTCGCCTCTCCGGGAGCCTCCCGCCTGCGCTGACCACCCTCCTCCTCCCTCGTCGCAGCCGAGCGCCTGCTCGCGGTTCCCGCCCCCTCCGGAACCGCATCCCGGCGCTCGGCTGCGGTCGTGATGGCTTCGAGATCGGGAGGAAAGGTGCTTACCGGACGGTCGGGTTAGCCTGATCCAGTCACGGAGCAGGGACGCTCGGTGACCAGGTCCGACGACGAGGAGGTCGACGTGCCCGATCCGTGGACACCGCTCACCCGACCACGCAGCAGCAGGCGACCGAGCCCACCGCCGACGCGCCGCCAGGTGCTGCGCGCCGCCGGTCTCGGCATCGCGGGCCTGGGCGCCCTCGGTGCCACGGCTGCCTGCGGCACCCCCGGCACCGCCCCGGCCGCCGGCGCTCCGCTGCCGGCCGCGAGCCCCGGCGAGGTGGTGAGGCTGCAGTACTGGGCGTGGCTGAAGGACCTGCAGAAGGTCTGCGACGTGTGGAACGCCAAGAACCCCTCGGTGCAGGTGGAGGCCGTCTGGATCCCCGGTGGCAACTCCGGCGGCTACCAGAAGATCTTCTCCGCGCTGGCCGCCGGCTCGGGCCCGGACCTCGCGCAGATCGAGGTCCGCACGCTGCCCAGCTACCTGCTCCAGAACGGCCTCGCAGACCTGTCCGCGTACGGCTTCGGGGACGTCATCGGGTCCTACGACGAGGGCCTGGCCAGCCAGGTCCGCCTGGACGGCAGGCTGTGGGGCGTCCCGCAGGACTCCGGCCCGATCGGCTTCTTCTACCGCACCGAGAGCCTCGAGGCCGTCGGCGCGCAGCCACCGTCCACGTGGGAGGAGTGGCTGGAGGTCGCGCGTGCCATCCACGGCAACGACGCCGGCCACTGGATCGACAGCTTCAACGCCGGCGACCCCACCACCTTCATCTCCATCGCCACCCAGGCCGGGGCCACCTGGTTCAAACCGGAGGGCGAGGAGTGGGTCATCGACATGACCGACGACGCCACCGCCGCCGTCGCGACGCTCTTCGACACCGCTCTCGACGAGGGCCTGCTCAACACCGCCCTCCCCCCGTTCTCCGTCGGCTGGTTCGCCGCGGCCGGCAGCGGCGCCATCGCCAGCCTGGTGTCCGGCTCGTGGGCCGACGCGCTCATCGAGGGCACCACCGGCGGAGAGGGCCAGTGGCGCGTCGCGCCGGTGCCCACCTGGGCCTCCGACCCGAGCCTGACGAAGGCCGTCGGCTCGAGCTACCTCGGTGGCTCGACGGCGGCCATCACCTCCACCTGCGCCCACCCGCGCGAGGCGCTGGCGTTCGCCACCTGGATGACCACCGACCCGGAGGGCATCGACGCGATGATCCAGTACAGCGGCATCGGCTGGTCGCCGGCCAGCGACTACATCGGGAAGGCCCGCCAGCAGCCGTCGGAGTTCTTCAGCGGCCAGTCCTACAACACCGAGGTCTTCCAGCCGGCCGCGCAGCAGCAGCGCACCGACTGGACCTGGTCGCCGGTCACGCTGCAGGCCATCAACATCGTGGCTGACGCGTTCCGCGCCCGGCTCACCGGCGGGTACCGCACCTGCCTGGACGCCCTCGCCGCGGCGCAGCCGCAGGTGGTGGCCGCGCACCGCGACAAGGGCCTGGCCGTGAGGGCCGCCTCGTGAGCGCCGTGGAGGCCTCCGGGCAGGAGACCAGCAGGACGACGACGGGCGCGCGGTCGGCGCCCGTCCCGCGCCGCCGGCGCGCGGGGGGCGCCCAGCGGAGGGCGCCGTGGCTGCTCATGGCGCCGTTCCTGCTGCTCTTCGCGCTGACGTTCGTCGCCCCGGTGCTCTACGCGGTCGGGCAGAGCTTCACGCGGGTGACCCGCGAGGGGCTGTTCGGGCAGGCCGGCGCGTCGTCGGGGTTCGCCGGGTTCGAGAACTACGCGCGGGCGCTGTCGGACGGCGGCTTCGCCGCGTCGGTGGGCCGCGTGCTGCTGTTCGGCGTCGTCCAGGTGACCGTGATGATCGTCGCGGCGACCGTGCTGGCGCTGCTGCTGGAGTCGGCCTCGGCGAGGTGGCCGGGCTTCTTCCGCACGGCGTACTTCCTGCCCTACGGCATCCCGGGCGTCATCGCGACCATCCTGTGGAGCTTCCTGTACGTGCCCGGCATCTCCCCGGTGCTGGGGCTGCTCGCCGCGGTGGGGATCGACCTGGACCCGCTCGCCCCGAGCACCGTGCTGTGGTCGATCGCCAACATCGTGACCTGGGCCTACACCGGCTACAACATGCTGATCATCGTCGCGCAGCTGAAGTCGATCCCGAAGGAGCTGTACGAGGCGGCGCGGGTGGACGGCGCCGGCCCGCTGCGCATCGCCCGGTCCCTGCAGCTGCCGCTGGTGCGTCCGGCGCTCGTGCTGGCGACGGTCTTCTCGATCATCGGGACGCTGCAGCTGTTCGCGGAGCCGCAGGTGCTGCAGGCGGTCTCCCCGGCGATCAGCAACGACTACACGCCCAACCTCGCCGCGTACAACTCCGCCTTCAACTACAACGACTACGGGGTGGCCTCGGCGCAGGCCGTGCTCATCGCCCTCGCGGCGTTCGTGCTGAGCGCGGTCTTCCTGGGCCTGACGAACAGGGGACGCCGATGACCACCACCAGCACCCCCGGATCCACGACGACGAGCACTGCCGGCGAGGGGCCCGCTGCGCCCCGGCAGGAGGCCGGCGAGGGAGCACGCCGCAGACGAGGCACGACCGTGCTGGTCACCGCCGTGCTCGCCGTCGTCACCGCGTACTTCCTGCTGCCCGTGTACTGGGTGGTGGTCGCGGCGACGAAGTCGACGCAGGACCTGTTCGGCACGAACGGCTTCTGGTTCTCCGCACGTCCGCAGCTGCTGAGCAACCTCGGCGCGGTCTTCACCTACGACGGCGGGATCTTCGTGCGCTGGCTGCTCAACAGCCTGCTGTACGCCGGCCTGGGCGCGGTGCTCGCCACCTACTTCGCCGCGGCGGCCGGGTACGCCCTGGCCAAGTACGACTTCCGCGGGCGCGGCCTGGTGCAGGCGCTCGTGCTGGGCGGTGTCCTGGTGCCGGGGACGGCGACAGCGCTGCCGCTGTTCCTGCTGTTCTCGCAGATGGGCCTGGCCAACACGTACTGGGGCGTGCTCGTGCCCAGCCTGGTCAGCCCGTTCGGGGTGTTCCTCGTGCAGGTGTACGCGAGGGCGACCGTGCCGGACTCGATGGTGGAGGCGGCGCGGCTGGACGGCGCGGGCGAGCTGCGCATCTTCCACGTGTTCGCGCTGCGGGCGCTGGCGCCGGCGCTGGTCACGGTGCTGCTGTTCCAGGTCGTCGGGATCTGGAACAACTACTTCCTGCCGCTGGTGATGCTCGCCGACCAGCGGCTGTACCCGGTGACGCTGGGCCTGACGGCGTGGCGCAGCCAGGTGGACCGGCTGCCGGAGTTCTACCAGCTGACCACGGCGGGCGTGCTGGTCAGCGTGGTCCCGCTGGCGATCGCGATGCTCGTCCTGCAGCGGTACTGGCGCGGCGGCCTGACGGAGGGCGCGGTGAAGGACTGACCGGCCCGCGGTCCACCGCAGCCGAGCGCTCGGCTGCGGTGGAGCGGGGCGGGGGGGGGTCAGGCGCCGGTGGCGTCCTCGCGGGCGGGTTCGCGCGGCGCGGGCTGCACCGACTCCGAGGGGAACTCCTCCAGCGGCCCGGCCGGGCGGCGGTCCCAGTCGGAGAACGTCAGGTCGGTCTGCAGGTACAGCACCAGCAGGCGCGTCAGCGCCACCAGGCCGTCGAGGTGCGTGCGCTCGTGGCCGTGACCGGAGTCGACACCCGCCCCGAGCAGCGCGGCCCGCGCCTCGATGCCCGCCTCCAGCGCGGGGGCGGCGTCGGAGCGGTAGTGGCGGTACACGTCGCGGCGCACGGGCACCCCGTGCTCGGCGCCGAGGGCCAGCAGCCGGCGCGACAGGTGGTAGTCGAACGGCCCGGTCATGTCCATCATGCCGACGTTGGCCGTGCGCTCCGAGCTCGCCTGGCCGGGGGCCACGACGGCGTTGTCGACGGCGACGAGCTCGGAGACGTCCCGGTCCAGGCCGTGCGTGGCGCCGAACCCGACCTCCTCGCCGATGGTCACGAGCAGCTGCGCGCCCACCCGCGGCACCACCCCGGCGTCGGCGAGCGCCTTCAGCGCGGTCAGGCACGCGGCCAGCCCGGCCTTGTCGTCGAGGTGGCGGCTCTTGACGAAGCCAGCGGGTGTGATCCGCGGGTCGGCGTCGAGCGCCACGAAGTCGCCCACCTGGATCCCCAGCGCCTCGAGCCCGGCCGCGTCGGAGACGGGCTCGTCCACGCGGACCTCCACCTGGTGCCAGCCGACGCCCTGGGTGTCGATGTCGTCGCCGAAGGCGTGCCCGGCGGACAGCAGCGGCAGCACGGTGCCGGTGTGGACGCGGTCGGGGTCGTCGGTCATCACGGTGACGTGGGCGCCCTCGGAGAAGCGCGCGCTGTGCGAGCCGACCGGCACCACCTCCAGGCGGCCGTTCTCCTTGAGCCGCTTGACCATGCACCCGATCGTGTCGGCGTGGACGACGACGGCGCGGCGCACCGTCGACCCGGAGCCGAGCCGCGCCCGCAGCAGCCCGCGGCGGGTCAGGTCGAACGGCAGCCCGAGCGCGGAGATCCGGTCGCCCACCAGCTGCATCACCGCGTCGGTGCGGCCCGACGGGCTGGGGGTGAGCAGCAGGTCGACCGCGGTGGAGCGCAGGTACTCCTCGTCGACCGGCAGGTCGCGGGGAGCGGGGTCCAGCTCAGGAGCGGTGGGCACGACCGGTCACGCTAGGGCTGCCGGGCCCCGCCGTCCTGTCGAGGCCGCCGGTCACCGCCGGGTCTCGGGGAACAGGAGGTCCACGAAGCGCTCCGCGGTCGGCTGCGGCTCGTGGTTGGCCAGCCCCGGCCGCTCGTTCGCCTCGATGATCACGTACTCGTCGCCCTCGACGTCGGGCACGAGGAAGTCGAGCCCGGTGACGGGGATCCCGATGACCCGGCTCGCGCGCCGCGCCGCCTCCGCCACCACGGGGTGGAGCCGGTCGGTGACGTCGTCGATGGTGCCGCCGGTGTGGAGGTTGGCGGTGCGCCGCACCGGCAGCACCTCCCCGCGCGGGAGGACGTCGGCCAGGCGGTACCCGGCGGCGGCCACCACGGCCTCGGTGGTCTCGTCCAGGGGGATGGTGCTCTCCCCGCCGGTGGCCTGCGCGCGCCGCCGGGAGTGCCGGCGCACCAGCTCCGCGACGGAGTCACGCCCGGTGCCCACCACCTGCGCGGGGCGGCGCACCGCGGCGGCCACCACCTCGTGGTCGATGACGACGACGCGCAGGTCCTCCCCGTCGACGCGCTCCTCCACCACCACGTCCGGGCAGAACGCCAGCGCCCGGCGCACGGCCGCGACCAGGGCGTCGTCGTCGGCGACCCCGACGGTGATGCCCCGGCCCTGCTCGCCGCGGGCGGGCTTGACGACCACGTCGCCGACCTCGGCGAGCAGGGACCGCACGGGACGCAGGTCGTCGTCGCCGGCGCCCGTGGTCTCCGCGGCGCGCGGCACGCGCAGGCCGGCGCCGGCGAGGAGCCGGGAGGTGACGCGCTTGTCGTCGCAGCGGCTCATGGCGACGGCGCTGGTGAGCTCGGACAGCGACTCGCGGGTGAGGACGCTGCGCGCGCCGGAGGAGATCCGCAGCTCCCCCGACGGCGCGTCGGTGACCTCCACGCGCAGCCCGCGGCGCATGGCCTCGTCGGCGATGATCCGCGCGTAGGGGTTGACGTCGTCCAGGCCCGCCGGCCGCGGGGAGTAGAGCGCCTGGTTGATGGGGTTCTTGCGCTTGACGCAGACCGCCGGGGTGGGGGTGAACCCGAGCTTGCGGTACAGCGCGATGGCGCCGGTGTTGCTGTGCAGCACCGACAGGTCCAGGTGGGCGCGCCCGCGCGCCGCGTACCGCTCCGCGAGCCGGCGCACGAGGGCCTCCCCGGTGCCGGGGGGCGCGGCGTCGGGGTCCACGGCGAGGCACCACAGGCTGGCGCCGCCCTCGGGGTCCCCGAAGGCGAGCACGTGGTCGACGCCGGTGACGGTGCCGACCACGCGCGGCGGCTCCTGCCCGTCGTGCGCGCTGCGGCGCTGGTCCAGGGCCACGAGGTGGGTGAAGGTGCGGGTGCGCTGGTTGGCCCACATGGTGTCGACGTCGGCCTCCACCATGCGCGCCGTCGCGTAGATGCGGTTGACCTGCTCGAGCTCCTCGCGGGCCTGCACGGTGCGCACCTCGACGTCGCGGACCGCGTCACGGCGCTGGCGGTAGGAGTGCAGGTCGAGCCGGAACGTGTAGGACGGGTCCACGAACAGCTCGTGGGGGGAGGTGCCCACCAGCACCTGCGGGTCCGGGACGTAGCAGGCGATGTCGCGCTGGCCGCTGGCCTCGTCGCGCAGCGCGTCGAGCACCCCGCTGGGCTCGGCGAAGGTGCTGCCGAACACCAGCCGGCCCCACCCCATGTCGAGGACGACGTCGGGGTCGGTGCCGTGACGAGGGTGCCCGGTGCCGAGGTCCGGCCGTCGGGCGCGCAGCCCTGCCACCTGCCGGTGGCGGCGCAGCCCCGCGGTGCCCGCCATCAGGCGACCCCGTGCGTCTGCAGCCAGAGCTCCAGCAGACCCACCTGCCACAGGCGGTTGCCCTTGAGCGGGGTCAGCTCGGAGTTCGGGTCGGCGAGGAGCTCCGCCACGGCGGAGGGGCGGAAGAGCCCCCGCCTCCGGGCGGCGTCGGAGGACAGCGCGTCGCGCACGAGGTCGAGCACGCCGCCCTCGAGGTGCGTGAGCGCCGGCACCGGGAAGTAGCCCTTGGGCCTGTCGATGACCTCGCTCGGGATGGTGCGCCGGCCGATGGCCTTGAGGATGCCCTTGCCGCCGTCGGCGAGCTTGAGCTCCGGCGGGACCTGCGCGGCCAGGGTGACGAGGTCGTGGTCGAGGAAGGGCACCCGGGCCTCCAGGCCCCAGGCCATGGAGGTGTTGTCGACCCGCTTGACCGGGTCGTCCACGAGCATGACCTCGGTGTCGAGGCGCAGCGCTGCGTCGACGGCGGTGGCGGCGCCGGGACGGCCCAGGTGGGCTGCGACGAAGGCGCGGGACGGGTCGGGCCCGCCCTCGGCGAGCATCCCCTCCAGGACGCCGTCGCCGACCAGCCACGACATCCCTCCCGGTCCGTCGGGGCCGCGGTCGAAGAACGCGCGGGCGTACGTGCTGGTCGCGGCCTCGACGTCGAACCCGCCACCGGCCGCGGACGGCACCCGGCCCATCGGCGGGTACCAGTGGTACCCGGCGAAGACCTCGTCGGCGCCCTGGCCTGACTGCACCACGCGGATCTCCTGCGCCACCCGCTGGCACAGGAGGTCGAAGGCGACGACGTCGTGGCTGACCATCGGCTCGCTCATGGCGCCGACGGCGTGGCCGAGCGCGTCCACCAGCGACGGGCTGTCGACGGCGATCTTGTGGTGGTCCGTGCCGTAGTGCGCGGCGATGACGTCCGAGTACTGGAACTCGTCGCCCTCGCGGCCGCCGGCGGCGTCGAAGCCGATGGAGAAGGTGGCCAGGCCGGTCTGCCCCTCCTCGGCGAGCAGGCCGACGATGAGGCTGGAGTCGAGCCCGCCCGAGAGCAGCACCCCGACCGGCACGTCGGCCACGAGGCGGCGGCGGACGGCGGTGCGCAGCGCCTCCTCGACGGCGTCCTCCCAGTCGCGCGCGGTCCAGCCGGCCTTGGCGGGGTCGCGCTCGTAGGACGGCTGCCAGTAGACGCGGTCGCGGTAGCCGTCGGGCCCGCAGCCGGGCTCGTAGACGCGCACGGTGGCGGGCGGCAGCTTGCGCACCCCGCGCAGCAGGGTGCGCGGCGCGGGGACGACGGCGTGCCAGGACAGGTAGTGGTGCAGCGCCACCGGGTCGATGCTCGTGTCGAGGCTGCCGTCCCGGCGGCCGGCGGCCACCAGGGCCGGCAGGCTGGAGGCGAACCTCACGGCGCCGCGACTCTCGGCGAGGTAGAGCGGCTTGATGCCCAGCCGGTCGCGGGCCATGACCACGCGCCCGGTCCGCGGCTCGTGCAGGACGACGGCGAACATCCCCACGAGGTGGTCGACGACGTCCTCGCCCCACTCCCGGTAGCCCTTGAGGATCACCTCGGTGTCGGAGGTGGACCGGAAGCGGTGCCCCTTCGCCGTCAGCTCCTCCCGCAGCTGCGGGTAGTTGTAGATGCAGCCGTTGAAGACCGCGACGACCTCGTCGTCCGCGCTGCCGCCCTCGGGACGGTCCACCATCGGCTGGGCGCCGGCCTCGGAGAGGTCGATGATCGCCAGACGGCGGTGGGCGAGGGCCACGGGGCCGCGGGCCCACTCCCCCTCGCCGTCCGGACCCCGCGGCGCGAGGACCTCCGACATGCAGCGCACGGCGTCCGCGTCGGCCGAGGCGCCGTCGAACCTGAGCTCACCGGAGAGTCCGCACACCCCTGGCAGCCAACCGCGCCCGCGCCGCGAGCGCCAGCCGGTCGGGTGGATCGCCGTCCTGCGCACGGGGGACGCCGCCGCTGGCAGCGAGGTGGCTCAGCGGTCGAGGCGGTACCAGGCGACGCGCTGACCAGCGCCGCAGCGCACGTCCCAGGCGCTGGTGAGCATGTCGAGGAGCTGCTCGCTGTGGCCCGCGATCGCGGGCACGGGCTCCCCGGGGCGGCGCTCGGCAGCGGTGGTGACGGTCAGCTGCACCCGGCGGGGGCCCAGGGAGAGCTCGACGTGGAGGTCCTCTCCCGCGCCGTGGCGGACGCCGTCGGTGGCGAGCTCGGAGGCGAGCAGCACGGCCGCGTCGATGAGGGACCTGTCGGTCACGCCGTGGTCGGAGAGGGCGTCGTCCACGAGGAGGCGCACGTGGCCGACCGACGCGGGCACGCGCGCCATGGTCAGCTCGGCGACCGGCGCTCCCCCGGCCAGCAGGGTGACCGGCGCCAGCCCACCCCTCACCGCCCGCTCAGGCATGCCGACGACGGTAGCCCCGGACGGGCCGCCACGCCCGGTGACCGAGCAGGTCGGCGGCGTCCGAGCGCACCCGGTGTCCCCCGTCCGGTCAACACGGGGTCACCCGCCGTACACCGCGACGACGGGCGCGTGGTCGCTGAAGCGCTCGGCGTAGGTGGCGGCGCGGTCCACCTCGCAGGAGGTCGCGACGTCGGCCAGGCCGGGGGTCGCCCACTGCGCATCGATGCGCCAGCCGGTGTCGCGGTCGAAGGCCTGCCCCCGCCAGCTCCACCAGGAGTAGGGACCGTCCACGGGGCCGGCGAGCCGCCGGGCGACGTCCACCCACCCCTGCGCCGCCCAGCCGTCGAGGTGGGCACGCTCCTCCGGCAGGAAGCCGGCCTTCGTGAGGTTGCCCTTCCAGTTCCTGATGTCGAGCTCGGTGTGGGCGATGTTGAGGTCGCCGCAGACCACCGCCTGCGGACCGCCGTCCGCCGCGGCGGCGTGCAGCGCGGTCATGCGCGCGCCGACCGCGTCGAGGAAGGCCATCTTGTCGTCCTGCTTGGGGGTCCCCGCCTCACCGGAGTGGACGTAGACCGACACCACGGTCACGACGCCGCCGGGGCTGGACGGCACCTCGACGTCGAGCTCCACCCAGCGGCCGGCGCCGTCGAAGCGATCGTGCAGGGCGGTGCGCGCCTCCCCGGCGGGCAGCCGGGTGGCGACGGCGACGCCGGCGCGGCCCTTACTGCCCGCGTCGGTCGGCTCGACGTGCGCGACGTGCCAGCCGCCGCCCAGGGCCTCCTCCAGCAGGCCGGTGAGGGTGGCGTCGTCGGCGCGGACCTCCTGGAGCGCGAGGACGTCGGGGCGGCGCTGCTCCAGCCAGGCGGGCATGCCGCGGCGCACCGCCGCCCGGATGCCGTTGACGTTCACGGTGGCGAGGCTCAGGGGCACCCGCTGATCCTGCCCCACCCCGTGATCGCTCCCGAGGGGGCCGGGACCGGCCGTTCCCGCCGTGATGGGCCGCTGCCTCCGGTTGACTGCGCAGGGTGCCCGGTCGACGCGCAGCCGCCCCTGCTCCCCGCCCCGGGCGCAGACCCAGCCGGACCACCGCGCTGGTCGCCGCCGGGGTGGCCGTGGCGCTGGCGGCGGGCGGCACCGCCACCGCGCTGGTCTGGCAGGGGCGCGAGCGAGACCGCGACGACGCCGCGCGGGCGGCCGCGGTGGCGCTCGCCGCCGGCCTGGCGGCCGGAGACCTCGGCGGGGCGCGCCCGGTCGACGACGCCGGGGGCGCCGACCCCGGCGCGGCGACCGAGCTGGCGACGGTCCTGGAGGGGATGGACGGTCTGCGCCCGCAGGTGGCGGTGGCCTCCGTCGAGCGCGACGGGGAGCGGGCCACGGCACGGCTGGCCGTCACCTGGCCCGTGGGGCAGGGCTGGTCGTACACCACGCAGGCAGCCCTGAGGCCGCTGTCCTCCGGGGACGGGACCTGGGGGTCGGTCTTCACGCCCTCCGTGGTCGAGCCGAGCCTGTCGGCCACCGAGCGGCTGGCGGTGCAGCGCACGCCCGCGCAGCGCGGCCAGGTGCTGGGCCGCGACGGCGCCGCGATCGTCGCCGACTCCCCGGTGGTGGACGTCGGGGTGCAGCCGAGCCGCACCACCGACCCCTCCGGGCTGGCCACCCGGCTGGCCGCGCTGCTCGACGTGGACGGCGACGACCTCGCCCGCCGGGTCACCAGCGCCTCCCCGGACGCCTTCGTGCCCGTCATCACGCTGCGCCGCGCCGACTACGACGCGCTCAGCGCGCAGCTCAAGCCGCTGCCGGGCACGGTGTTCCGCGAGTCGACGCTGCCGCTGGCGCCGACCCCGGCGTTCGCCCGGGCGCTGCTCGGCAGGGTCGGGCAGGCGACCTCCGAGCTGGTGGGGTCCAGCGGCGGGCGCATCGCGGCCGGGGACACCACGGGCCTGTCGGGGCTGCAGCGCACGTACGACGAGCGCCTGGCCGGCACGGCCGGCACCACGGTCCAGGCCGTGCCCGACGAGGGCGCGCAGGGTGGGCCGCGGTCCCTGCTCACCGCCGACGCGGTGGCGGGGCGGCCCGTGCAGCTCTCCCTGGACGCCCGCGTGCAGCGGGCCGCCGACGCCGCGCTGGCCACCGCGAAGAGCAAGGACGCCCAGCCGGCCGCGGCGCTCGTCGCCGTGGACGTGCCCAGCGGTGACGTCCTCGCCGTCGCCAACACCCCCACCACCGGCGCGGACCGCGCCCTGACCGGGCGCTACCCGCCCGGGTCGACCTTCAAGGCCGTGACCACCACGGCGCTGCTGGCCACGGGCCTGGCGCCCGACCGGGTGGTGCCGTGCCCGGCGACGACGACGGTGGACGGGCGCAGCTTCCGCAACTTCGAGGGCGAGGCGCTGGGGTCCGTGCCCTTCGCCGTCGACTTCGCGCAGTCGTGCAACACGGCCTTCGTGGGCCTGGCCAGCCGGCTCGGCGCGCAGGACCTGCCCGACGCCGCCGCGGCGGTGGGGATCGGGGGCGGCTGGGCGAGCGGGCTCGGCGTGGACGCCTCCACCGGTGACGTGCCCGCCGACGACGACCCCGTGGCCCGGGCCGCCGCCTCCATCGGCCAGGGCACGGTCCTCGCCAGCCCGCTGGCCATGGCGGTGGCCGCCTCGACGATCGCCCGCGGGACCTGGACGGCGCCCCACCTCGTGCTGGACCCGGCTCCCGGGGCCGCCGAGGGCACGGGCACGTCCACCAGCTCTCCCACCAGCGCGTCCGCGGGCGCCGCGGCGGAGCCGCAGCCGGACGCCGCGCGCCTCGCCGTCGTCCGCGACCTCATGCGGCAGGTGGTGACCTCGGGCACGGCCAGCGCGCTGTCCGACGTGCCGGGCGCTCCCGTGCACGCCAAGACCGGCACCGCGGAGTACGGCTCCGGCGACACCCCGCCCACGCACGCCTGGGTGATCGGCTTCCAGGGCGACCTCGCGTTCGCGGTGCTCGTGGAGAACGGCTCCAGCGGCGGCACGACGGCGGTGCCGGTGGCCGAGACCTTCCTGCGGGCCCTGGCGTGATCCCCTGCCCCGTCCTCGCCCCTCGTTCCACCGGGGTGCTCGAGGCGCCGGGAGGCGCCGGGCGGCACCGGGGGGCACGCTGGAGGGGTGATCGTCGCTGTCGCCGGAGCCCACGGGCAGGTCGCCCGCCGTCTCGTCCGCCTCCTGGCCGAGGGCGGTGACGAGGTGGTCGGGCTGGTGCGCAACCCCGACCACGTCGACGACGTCCGGGCGGACGGCGCCCGCGCCGTCGTCGTGGACCTGGAGTCCGCCGACGTGGAGGACGTGGCGTCGGCGGTGTCCGGCGCCGACGCCGTGGTGTTCGCCGCCGGCGCCGGGGCGGGCAGCGGCGAGGCGCGCAAGGACACCGTCGACAGGGCGGCGGCGCTGCTCCTGGCCGACGCCGCGCAGGCGGCGGGCGTAGGGCGGTACGTGCTGGTCAGCTCCTACGGCGTGGACGCGGTCCGCGACGGCGCCACCCCCGACGGCGTGGACCCCGTGTTCGTGGCCTACCTGCGCGCCAAGCTCGCCGCCGAGGAGGACCTGCTGGCCAGGGCTGCGGCGGGGGCGTTCGAGCTGGTGGTGCTGCGGCCGGGTGGGCTCACGGACTCCCCGGGCACCGGCACCGTCTCGCTGGAGCGCTCCCTGCCGCGCGGGCAGGTCTCGCGGGACGACGTGGCGGCGGTGCTGGCGGCCCTGCTGCGGGCGACGTCGCTGCTGCCCGCCGAGGAGGGGCCGGTGCTGGAGCTGATGGCGGGCGACGAGCCCGTCGACGCCGCGGTGGCCCGCTCCCTGACGCCCGCCCCCGCCGCCTGACCCCGATCTCCGTGATCATGGGCGGTCGGCCACCTGGTGGCCGACCGCCCATGATCACGGAGCGGGTGGTCAGAGGGTGGGGCTGACGAGGATCTTCACCGCCGTCTCAGTGCGGTGGAGCAGGGTGTCGTAGCCGACGTCCACCAGCTCGTCGAGCCCGATGCGGTGGGTGATGAACGGCGCCAGGTCGACCTTCCCCTCCTGCACCAGGCGGATGGTGGCGGGGTGGTCGCCCGCGTAGCCGATGGTGCCGCGCAGGTCGACCTCCTTGAGCACCAAGGACTGGATGTCGAGCGAGGCGCGGTGCCCCCAGATCGACACGTTGACCACCACCCCGCCGGGCTTGACGGCGTCGACGAGGGTGTCGAGCACCGGCTGCACGCTGGAGCACTCGAAGCACACGTCGGCACCCCGCCCGCCGGTGAGCTCGCGGACCCGGTCGGCCACGGACCCGTCGCGCGGGTCGAGCACCTCCTCGGCCACGCCGGTGTCCCGCGCCTTGGCCTTGCGGGCCTCGCTGACCTCGGTGAGCAGCACCCTCAGCCCCTCGGCCCTCAGCAGCGCCGCCAGCAGCAGGCCGATGGGCCCCGCGCCGCCGACCAGCGCGACGTCACCGGCCCCCGCGCCGCTGCGGCGGTAGGCGTGGTGGCCGACCGCGAGCGGCTCGATGAGCGCCGCCTGGTCGAGCGGCACGTCCCCGACGGGGTGCACCCACCGCCGCTCCACCGCGATCCGCTCGGCCAGCCCGCCGCCGCGCCCGCCGAGCCCGATGAAGTTCATGTCGGGGCTCAGCTGGTAGCTGTCGTCGTCGCCGGTGGGTGTGCCGGGCCGCAGGATGTACGGCTCGACCACCACCGACTCCCCCACCCGCAGGTCGTCGACGCCCTCCCCCAGCGCGCTCACCACACCGGAGAACTCGTGGCCGATGACCAGCGGGGCGCTCTCCCCCGAGACCGGGTGCGGGTGCCCCGGTGCCGGGATGAAGATCGGGCCCTCGGTGTACTCGTGCAGGTCGGTGCCGCAGATGCCGCACCAGGCGACGTCGATCGCCACCGTCCCGGGCGCGAGCTCCGGGTCCGGCACCTCCTCGACCCGCACGTCCCCCCGGGCGTGCCACCTCGCGGCGCGCATCAGCGGGTGTGGTGCACGGGCGCGAGCTCGTGCACGGGGGTGTCCAGCCCCTCGTAGCGGGCCTTGAGCTGCAGCGACAGGTACAGGGAGTAGTGCCGCGACTGGTGCAGGTTGCCGCCGTGGAACCACAGGCCCTCCTGCTGGGTGGGCTTCCACATGTTGCGCTGCTCGCCCTCCCACGGGCCGGGGTCCTTGGTGGTGTCCGAGCCGAGGCCCCAGACCTTGCCGACCCGGTCGGCGACCTCCGGGGAGATGAGGTCGGCGGCCCAGCCGTTCATCGACCCGTAGCCGGTGGCGTAGACGACGAGGTCCGCCGGCAGCCGCTTCCCCTCCGGGGTGCCGTCGTCGAGCACCACGGCGTCCTCCACGAGCTCCCGCACCGGCTCGTGCACCACGGCCACGCTGCCGTTCGCGATGAGCTCGCTGGCGCCCACGTCGATGTAGTAGCCCGAGCCGCGGCGCAGGTACTTCATGAACAGGCCGGAGCCGTCGTCGCCGAAGTCCAGCCAGAACCCGGCGGCCTCGAGCCGGTCGTAGAAGTCGCGGTCGCGCCGCTCGATCTCCTGGTACAGCGGGATCTGGAACTCGTGCATGATCTTGTACGGCAGCGAGGCGAAGACGAGGTCGGCCTTCTCCGTGGTGACCCCGTTCGCGAGGGCCTCCTCGGAGTACAGCGCCCCCAGCCCGACCTCCATGAGCGAGTCCGACCTCACGATGTGCGTGGAGGACCGCTGCACCACCGTCACCTCGGCCCCGTGCTCCCACAGGGCGGCGGCGATGTCGTGCGCGGAGTTGTTCGCCCCGATGATCACGGCCTTCTTGCCGCGGTAGGCGTCGGGGCCGGGGTGGGCGCTGGAGTGGTGCTGGTCCCCGCGGAAGGTCTGCGCGCCGGGGAAGGTGGGCACGTTCGGCTTGCCGGACATGCCGGTGGCGAGCACCAGCTCGGTGGGTCGCAGGACGACGTGCTGGACGCCGTCGCTGGTCGTCCGCTCGAGGTGCACCTCCCAGGTGCCGCTGTCGGTGTCGCGGCGGGCGGAGGTGACGCGGGTGGAGCCCCAGTAGTCGACCTCCATGACCCGCACGTACATCTCGAGCCAGTCGCCGATCTTGTCCTTGGGGGCGAAGACCGGCCAGTTCCGCGGGAACGGCAGGTAGGGCAGGTGGTCGTACCAGACCGGGTCGTGCAGGCACAGGCTCTTGTAGCGTCCGCGCCACTGGTCGCCGGGGCGCTCGTGGGCGTCGACGACGAGGGCGGGCACGTCCAGCTGGCGCAGCCGCGCGCCCAGCGCGATGCCGCCCTGCCCACCGCCGACGACGAGGACGTGCGGCTGGCGGTCCTCCCCCCAGCCCTCCTGGCTCGCGTCGCGGCGCTCGCGCCACGAGGTGCGGTCGCGCTGGACGCCGTGCTCGGCGCCGCGCGGACGGCGCCCGTCCTGGTGCTCCTCGAAGCCCTTCAGCTCGTAGAGGGTGGTGAGCAGCGTCCACGCGACGTCGCGCTGGCCGCCGCCCTCGCCGTCATCGTCCTCCTCCACCAGCCGCAGCAGGCCCTTGCCGCGGCCGACCTCCGTCTCGAAGGTGATCCAGGCCTCGACGGTGGGGCGGCCGTCGGGTGCGGCGGCGTCGGTGGCGGGCTCGCTGGTGGAGAAGCTGCGCGCGCCGGTGCGCGCCGCGGTGGCGCGCACGCGCTCGGCGACCTGGCCGCGCCCCTCGGCGGTGGTGATGTTCCAGGTGAAGGCCACGAGGTCCCGCCAGTAGGAGTCGGTGGCGAAGAGGTCGGCGACGGCGTCGGCGTCCGCGCGCCCGAGCGCCGCCTCGAAGGCGGCGAGCCAGGCGTCGGCGCGCTGCTGGGCGGTGGGCTCCCCGCCGGCGGCCTGCTCGCGCAGGTCCACCTCGGGGTGGTCGAGGGTCTGGCTCATCGGTGAGCGCCTCCCGTGGGTGCGTGCTGCCGCCGGCTCCGCTGCCGGCGGCGACACCACCGAGGCTGCGCCCGCCTCGGCGGCCCGCGCAGGGGTTGCAGCGGGGGTTGCAGGCCGGGTTGCAGCCCTGGACGGCCGCACCCCGCGGACCGCAGGGTGGTGCTGCTGCGCGGTCCGGTCGAGGAGGACCGGACGCGCCGCAGAGGAGGTCTCGTGACGCACAGCGCCGGGCAGAGCGCGCTGCCCGCCGGGAGCGACCCGCGCGAGCACGCGCGGGCGCTGCACCGGATCCGGCTGCAGGCGCTGTCCGGGGCCGAGCCGCCGCAGGCGGCCCGGACGGTCATCGGCGCCTCCTGGCGCCGGGCCCGCCGCCGGGGCCTCGACCCGGGGCAGGCCGCCGAGGTGCCGCCGCTGGTGGGCGCTGACCTGACGCAGCGCCGCGCCGCGAGCGGGCTGGAGCCGCTGATGCCGCTGCTGCGCACGCGGCTGCTGCCCGCTGCGGAAGCCGCCGGCCAGATCATGGTGGTCGCCGACGACGAGGGCCGGGTCCTGTGGCGCGAGGGCGGACCCGACGTGCGCCACCGCGCGGACCGGCTCGGCTTCGTCGAGGGGTCGGCGTGGGACGAGTCCACCGTGGGCACCAACGCCATCGGCACCTCGATCGTCACCGGCGAGGCGGTGCACGTCTTCGGCGCGGAGCACTACGCCGAGTCCCACACCCCGTGGACCTGCGCGGCAGCGCCCCTGCACGACCCGGTGACCCGGGCCCCGCTGGGGGTGGTGGACCTGTCCGGGCCCGCGCACACGGTGCACCAGAGCACCGTGTCGCTGGTCGACGCGGTGGCGCGGCTTGTGGAGCTGGAGCTGCGCGCCGAGTCCGACGCCCGCCTGGCGGCGCTGCGGGAGGTCGCGGAGCCGGTGCTGGCGCAGGTGGGCGGGCCCGCCGTCGTCGTCGCCCCCGACGGCGCCACCGCGGCGGCGCGCGGGGTGGAGGTGCCCGGCCGGGTGTGGCTGCCGACCGGGCTGCAGCCGGGTGCGCTGTGGCTGCCGGCGCTGGGCGCGTGGACCGCGGAGCCGCTGCCGGGCGGCTGGCTGCTGCGCCCGCGCGCGGGCTCAGCGGCGGACGGCGACGGGGACGACGACGGCGCGGCCGCCACCGGCGTGGTGCTGGACCTGCGCTCGCGCCCGGCGCGGCTGCGGGTGGCCGGCGGCGACGGCGCGTGGGAGCACCGGCTCACCCCGCGGCACACCGAGCTCGTGGCGGCGCTGGCGGCGCACCCGGAGGGGCTGAGCGCCGCGCAGCTGGCGACGGAGGTGTTCGGGGACGCCGCGCGCACCGTCACGGTGCGGGCGGAGCTGTCGCGGCTGCGGCGGGCGCTGGGACCGCTGCTGGCGCACCAGCCGTACCGCCTGGCCGTCCCCTGCACCACCCTCCCCCACCGTGATCATGGACGTTCTGCCCACGACCCCTCGTGATCATGGGCGTGGTGCACGTCCGCTGCGCAGAACGCCCATGATCACGGCCAGTGGTGCGCACAACGCCCATGATCACGGGGCGTGCGGGGGTGGGGTGGGGGTGCCTGGCGCGCGCGGCGGGGGCAGGGTGGAGCGCGATGCTCAGCACAGCCAGCCCCGCCGGTGCCGCCGGCTCCGCGACGGCCACGCCGCCCCCCACCGCCACCAGCGCTCCGCCCGACGCCGTGCCCTCGGCGGCCTTCGACCTGGCGAGCGCCGCCGTCAAGGCCGCGCTCGCCGCGGGCGCCCGGTTCGCCGACGCCCGCGTGGTCGACCGCCGGCACGAGGCGCTGACCGCCCGCGACGGCGACCTGCGCCAGCTCTCCCAGACCACCGAGGCGGGCCTCGGCGTGCGCGCGCTGGTCGGTGACGGCTGGGGCTTCGCCGCGCTGGCCGACCCGACCGGCGAGCGCGACGCCCGCGCCACGGGTGAGCGCGCCGTCGCCGTCGCCCGGGCCAGCGCCGCCGTCCGCGCACCGGGAGCTGGGCGCGTGGAGCTGCTGCCCGTGCCGCCGCAGCGCGGCGGCTGGAGCAGCGGCTGCGCGCGCGACCCGTTCGAGGTCCCGCTGGCGGAGAAGGCCGACCTCCTCGTGGGCGTCACCCGGGCCATGCGGAGCGCCGGCGGCTCCGTCATCGGCGTCGCCGAGGCGCTCTCCGCGGCGTGGGACACCCGCACCGCCTACGTCTCCAGCGAGGGCGCCCGGGTCGGGCAGCACGTGCGCGAGACCGGTGCGGGCATGCACTGCCTGGCCCTGGGCGAGCACGAGGTGCAGCGCCGCTCCTACCCGGCCTTCCGCGGCCAGTACGGCACCCGCGGGTGGGAGCTCGTGGACGAGCTCGACCTGCCCGCCCACGCCGACCGGATCGCGGAGGAGGCCGCCGCCCTGCTCAGCGCGCCGCTGTGCCCGAGCACCGAGACCACGCTCCTGCTCGGCGGGGAGCAGATGAGCCTGCAGATCCACGAGTCGGTGGGCCACGCCATCGAGCTGGACCGCATCCTCGGGTGGGAGGCGGCCTACGCGGGCACGTCCTGGCTGGACCTGTCACGGCTCGGGGACCTGCGCTTCGGCTCCGAGCTCATGACCATCACCATCGACCCGACCATCCCGGGCGCGCTCGGCTCGTTCGGGTACGACGACGAGGGCACGCCGGCCGCCCCGCGCGACGCGGTGCGGAACGGGATCTGGACGGGCGTGCTGGCCGGACGCGACTCCGCCGCGCTGGCCGGGTACGACCACGCCGGCTCCGTGCGCGCCGACGGCTACGGCCGCCTGCCGATGGTCCGGATGACCAACGTGGGCCTCGAGCCCGGGCCGCACTCGCTGGAGGAGATGGTCGCCGCCACCGACGACGGCGTGCTCATGGAGCACAACAGGTCCTGGTCGATCGACGACAAGCGGCTCGACTTCCAGTTCGGCTGCGAGATCGGCTGGGAGGTGAAGGGCGGGCGGCGCGGCCGGATGCTGCGCAACCCCTCCTACACGGGCACCGGCCCGGTGTTCTGGAACAGCCTGGACATGCTGGCCGGCCGCGAGCCCGGCGAGTGGCGGGCCTGGGGCACGCCCAACTGCGGCAAGGGCCAGCCGGGCCAGGTCGGGCACACCGGCCACGGGGCCGCGCCCGCCCGGTTCACCGGCGTGCGGGTGGGGGTGCGCGGATGAGCGCCCAGCACGTGGACCAGCAGCTGGACGCCGTCGTCGAGCGGGTGCTCGACGAGGTGCGCCGCCAGGGCGGCGCGGCGGCGGGGCCGGTCGAGGCCACCGCCCGCGCCGACCACCACCGCCTGGCGCTCACGCGCTTCGCCGGCTCGGGGATCCACCAGAACACCGAGGACGACCGGACCACCGTGCACCTGCGCGTCGCGCTGGACGGCGGCCGCAGCGCGTCCGTCTCGACCACGAGGACGACGACGACGGCGCTCGCGGACCTGGTGTCCGCTGCGCTGGCCGCCGCGCGGCTGAGTCCGCGCGACGCCGCCTGGCCCGGGCTGTCCGGGCCGGCGCCCGTGCCGGCCGGGGCGGGCCCCGACGACGCCACCGCGGCCGCCGGCCCCGCCGAGCGGGCGGCCCTCGTGGCGGCGTTCGTCGAGGCCGCCGGAGGGCTGGAGACCGCCGGGTACGCGCAGACCACCGTGCTGACCAGCGCGATCGCCGACACCGCCGGGCTTCACGCCCGCGCCACCGCCACGGGGGCGGTGGTCGACGGCATCGCGCGCGCCCTGCCGGCGCCGGGCCTGGACGGTGGCCCCGGGCCGTCAGGTGACGCCTCCTTCCGCGCCGACGGCGTCGGCAGGGCTGCCGTCCGCGCCCTGGCCGACCTCGACGCCGCCGCCCTCGGGGCGCGCGCCGCGCGCCGCGCCCGGGCGCAGGCGGCCCCGGCCCAACCGCTGCGCCGCGGTGAGCTGCCCGTGGTGCTGGAGCCGTCAGCGGTGCTCGACGTCGTGGCCGGACTGCTGAGCTCCACCTTCAGCGGGCGGGGGCTGGTCGAGGGGACGAGCGGGGCCCGGCTCGGCGAGCAGCAGCTCGACCCGTCGCTGACGCTGCTGGACGACCCGCTCGACCCGGCGTCCACAGCGCTCCCCTTCGACACCGAGGGCACCCCGGCGGTGCGCACCGAGCTGGTGCGCGACGGCGTGCCTCGGGCGGTCACCACCGACCGGCGCACCGCCGCGGCCCTGCGCGCGACCGGCAGCAGCCACCGGGGGCTGCCGACGACCGCGGGCGCCCACGACGCCAGCGACACCTGGGGGCCGGCGGCGCAGGCACCGGTGCTCTCCTGCGGCGGCGGTGGCTCGGTCGAGGACCTGGTCGCCGGCCTGGAGCACGGGCTGCTCGTGTGCGACCTCTGGTACACGCGGCTCGCGGAGGCGCGGCGCTCGGTGTGGACCGGGCTGACGCGCAACGGGACGTTCCTCGTGCGCGACGGCGAGGTGGTCGGGCCGGTGGGCGTGCTGCGGTTCACGCAGTCCTACCTCGAGGCGCTCTCCCCCGGCGCCGTGAGCGTCGGCTCCCAGGCCGAGGCGCTCCCCCGCGCGCTCGCCCCGATGGCCTGGCAGACGGCGCGGGTCGTGGTCCCGCCGCTGCGCCTGGCGCGCTGGAACGTCACCGGGGGCGCGGCCACCTGATCCCCGGCCGCCCCCGCCGCCCCCGCCGTGGTCACGGAGCGGCGGCGAGCAGGGCGGCCACCAGCGCGGCCGGGTCGGTGGAGCGGGGACGGTCGCTGACCTGGCCGTCGCCCAGCTCCACCACGCGCCAGGCGCCGTCGTCGCGCTGGACCACGTCGACGGTCACGAACGGCAGCGCGAGCGCGCTGACCAGCGGCTCGACCAGCGAGAGGTCGGGCTGGACGGTCACGTCGCCATCGCCATCGCCGTCGCCATCGCCGTCGGGGTGGGGCGTGAGGAGCGCGCAGCGCGTCCCGGAAGGGCCGGTGGTCCACCAGGTGCGCGTCTCCGGGCCCGTGAAGCGCTCGAAGCGGCGCAGCACGAGCCCGCCGGTGAGGTCGTCCCCGCGCAGCTCCAGGAAGCGCGAGGCGACCCGCCGGACGGCAGCGGCGTCGGCGGCGTCGGGCACGAAGGCCGCCTCGTCCCAGGAGTGCTTGAGGGACTTGGTCCAGTCGCGCAGCACCGCCGGAACGGGCCCCAGCGCGGCACCGGCGGCGATGACGGCGTCGAGGTCCGCGCCGGTGGTCCAGCGGGAGCGCGGTGTCACCGGCGCTAGCGCGTCGACCCACCCGGGCAGCTCGTGCGCGGTGCGGTACTGGTCGGCCGAGGTGCGCAGCTGGACGCCGCGCTCGGCGAGCGCGCCCTCCAAGGCGTCGTAGTGCTCCGTGCGCAGCATCCACCCGCGGTAGACGGCGTCCGCGGCGTCGTCGTCCTCGACGGCGGCGCGGCGCACGCGGCGCACGCCCTCGGCGGCGTCACCGCGCGCCAGGGCGTCGTGGTCGACCAGTGCCACCGCCGCCCCCGCCTCGCGGGCGGCCCGGGCCTCGGCGGCGAGGTGCTCGTCGGGGCGGCGCGGGTCGACGGGGTCGCACGGGACGAGGAGCAGCACGCGCCCGATCCTGGCCCACCCGTTCCGACGGGCGCGAGGCGCCGACCGCCCGCGTGGTCGCGGTCCCCGTGATCATGGACCTCCCGCGCAGGCCCTCGACGACGAAGACCCCCGGCGACGAGCACCGGGGGTCTTCGTGCGCGGGAAGCCCATGATCACGGTCGGAAGGTGCACCGGAAGTCCATGATCACGGACGGGGGTGGTGGTCAGCGGCGGGCGGCGAGCGCCCTCTCGGCGGACTCCACGACGTTGGTGAGCAGCAGCGCCCGCGTCATGGGCCCGACACCGCCGGGGTTCGGGGACAGGTGCCCCGCGACCTGCGCGACGTCGGGGTGGACGTCCCCCAGGAGGCGGCTCTTCCCGGTCTGCTCGTCGAGGGCGCGGGTCACCCCCACGTCGAGCACGGCGGCGCCCGGCTTGACCATGTCGGCGGTGATGAGGTGCGCCGATCCCGCGGCGGCCACCACGACGTCGGCGCGGCGGACGTGCTCGCCGAGGTCCTTGGTGCCCGTGTGGGTGAGGGTCACGGTGGCGTCCACCCCCCGCCGCGTCAGCAGCAGGCCGATGGAGCGGCCCACCGTGGTCCCCCGGCCGACGACGACGACGTGCGCGCCGCGCAGCGGCACCCCGGCCCGCTCGAGCAGGTCGAGGCAGCCGCGCGGAGTGCACGGCAGCGGAGAGTCGATCGGGCCCGACAGCCGCAGCACGAGCCGCCCCAGGTTGGTGGGGTGCAGCCCGTCGGCGTCCTTGGCGGGGTCGATGAGCTCGAGCACCCGCTGCTCGTCGAGGCCCTTCGGCAGCGGCAGCTGCACGATGAAGCCGGTGCAGGCCGGGTTCTCGTTGAGCCGGGTGATGGCGGCCTCGACGTCGGCCTGGGCGGCGTCGGCGGGCAGGTCCTCGCGGATCGAGGCGATGCCCACCTCCTCGCAGTCGCGGTGCTTGCCCGCCACGTAGACCTGGCTGCCCGGGTCGTCTCCGACGAGCACGGTGCCGAGGCCGGGCCGCAGCCCGGCCTCGGCGAGGCGGGCGACCCGCTGGCGCAGGTCGTCCTTGGTGCTCGCCGCGGCGGCCCTGCCGTCGAGGAGCTGCGCGACCATCAGGCGCCGGTCTCGCCCGCGGCGCCGGCCGCGGGCAGGCCGGGGTAGAGCGGGAACGCCTCGGTGAGGCTGCGGACGCGCTCGCGCAGGGGCGCCACGGGGGCGGCCGGGTCGAGGGCGCCGGCGATGATGTCGGCGACCTCGGTGAACTCGGTGGCCCCGAAGCCGCGGGTGGCCAGGGCGGGCGTGCCGATGCGCAGGCCGGAGGTGACCATCGGGGGGCGCGGGTCGAACGGCACCGCGTTGCGGTTGACCGTGATGCCGGCCTCGTGGAGGCGGTCCTCGGCCTGCTTGCCGTCCAGCTCGGAGCGGCGCAGGTCGACCAGGGCGAGGTGCACGTCGGTGCCACCGGTGAGCACGGAGGCGCCGACCGCGTCGACGTCGGGCTCGAGCAGCCGGTTCGCGATGATCTTGGCGCCCTCCAGGGTGCGCTGCTGGCGCTCCTTGAACGCCTCGCTCGCGGCGATCTTGAAGGCGACGGCCTTGCCGGCGATGACGTGCATGAGCGGGCCGCCCTGCTGGCCGGGGAAGACCGCGGAGTCGATCTTCTTGGCGTGCTCGGCGCGGCACAGGATGACACCGGAGCGCGGGCCGGCCAGGGTCTTGTGCACGGTGGAGGTCACGACGTCGGCGTGCGGCACCGGGTTGGGGTGCAGCCCGGCGGCCACGAGACCCGCGAAGTGCGCCATGTCCACCATGAGCAGCGCGCCGACCTCGTCGGCGATCTCGCGGAAGGCGGCGAAGTCGAGCTGGCGGGAGTAGGCCGACCAGCCGGCGATGATGAGCTTGGGACGGCGCTCGAGGGCGACCTTCCGCACGACGTCCATGTCCACGAGGAAGGTCTCGGGGTCCACGCCGTAGCTGGCCACGTCGAACAGGCGGCCGGAGAAGTTGATCTTCATGCCGTGCGTGAGGTGGCCGCCGTGGGCCAGCTCCAGGCCGAGGATGGTGTCACCCGGACGGATCAGCGCGTGCATGACGGCCGCGTTGGCCTGGGCGCCGGAGTGCGGCTGGACGTTGGCGTGCTCGGCGCCGAAGAGCGCCTTGGCGCGCTCGCGGGCCAGCTCCTCGGCCACGTCGACCTGCTCGCAGCCGCCGTAGTAGCGGCGACCGGGGTAGCCCTCGGCGTACTTGTTGGTGAGCACCGACCCCTGGGCCGCCATGACCGCGCGGGGCGCGAAGTTCTCGCTGGCGATCATCTCGAGGGTGTCCTGCTGGCGGCGGAGCTCCCCGTCCAGGACGGCGGCGATCTCCGGGTCGACCTCGGCCAGCGGGGCGTCGGTGAGGGACTGGGCGGGCAGAGCGGTCTGCGTCACGGGGCGCTCCTCGCGGTTCAGCGGCGGTTCGGCGGCGGTCGGGCTGCGGTCGGCTCACGTCGCGAACGGGCCCAGGCGGACGACCCGATCGGCTGCTCTCCCGCCGCTCCCCGGTGGTGACCCACCTTCGCCAGTCGCGACGCCGCCAGGGTAGACGGCGAGCACCCTCCCGGTCGACTCCCTTCCCGCAGCGCCGTGACGCCGGGTCGCCGCTGCCCGCCCCGGCGGGGCGGGCAGCGGCGACCCTTGACCTTCAGACTGTTGTATCAGTCATCCAGGCTGTTCTGCGAGAGCCAGCCGTGGGGGGCCGCGATCTCCTTGGCCGCCTCGGGACCCCAGGACCCGGGGGCGTAGGGCTGCACCTGCGGGCGGTTGTCCAGCAGCGGCGCCGCCACGCGCCAGGCCTCGCGCAGGCCGGTCGCCGTGGTGAACAGCGCCCGGTCACCCGCCAGCACGTCCCGCAGCAGCGAGGCGTACGCGGGCAGCGGCTCGGCGCGGGGCAGGTCCTCGAGGTCGAGCAGGAGCGAGCCGGCCACCAGGTCGCCCGGGGCCCCGGGGCGCTGGGCCGTCACGGTGGCCGCCACGGTGCCGTTGCCGGCCAGGGAGAACGCGATGGTCTCCGGGCGCGGCGGGCGCTCGCCGAACCCGCGGGTCTGCGGGCGGCGCAGCACCAGCGTCACGTGCTGGTGGCTCTCCTTGAGCTGCTTGCCGGTGCGCAGCAGGAAGGGGACGCCCTCCCAGCGGTCGTTGTCGATCCAGACCTTGGCGGCCACGAAGGTGTCCGTCTGGGAGTCGTCGTCGACCTCCTCGATGTCCCGGTAGCCCTCGACCTGGCCGAGCACGGCCTCGGAGGGGTCCATGGGGCGGAAGTCCTTGAGCACCGCCTCGCGAGCCTCCAGCAGCGCCTCCGGCGAGGCGTCGGCCGGGGGCTCGAGCGCCACCTCCGCCATCACCTGGAGCTGGTGGGTGACGAGCATGTCCAGGGTGGCGCCGGTCTCGTCGTAGAAGCCGGCGCGGTTGCTCACCCCGAGGGTCTCCGGGATGTCGATCTGCACGGCGGCCACGTGGTAGCGGTTCCAGACCTGCTCGAGCAGGCGGTTGTTGAAGCGCAGCACGTGCAGCTGCTGGGTCGCCTCCTTGCCGAGGAAGTGGTCGATCCGGAAGACGCGCTCCTCGGGGAAGATCGACAGGACCAGCTCGTCGAGGCGCTCGAAGCTCTCGGAGTCGGTGCCGAAGGGCTTCTCGTAGACCACCCGCGCGCCCTCGGCCAGGCCGTGCGCGTCCAGCGCCTTCGTGTACGGCTCGAAGGTCGAGGGGGGCAGCGCGATGTAGTGCACCAGCTGCACGTCGTCGCCGCCGCCGAGGTCGTCCTTCGCCTCGGCCACCACGTCGGCCAGCTCGCCCGGGTCGGACTCGGTGAACCCGCCGCCGGCGAAGCGCAGCGAGGAGGAGAAGCCGCGCCACTGGCGCCCGCTCAGGCCGGTCTTGGCGTCGTCCAGCACCTTCTTGACGTGCTCGCGGAACTCGTCGTGGGTCTGGTGCCCGCGCCCGTTGCCGATGAGGCGCCAGTTGTCGGGGAGCAGCCCGTGCTTGGCGAGCGCTCCGAAGGCGGGCAGCACCATGCGCGCCGCGAGGTCTCCCGTGGCGCCGAAGAGGACGAAGACGGTGGGGGTGGAGACCGCGGTGGGCGTGGCCGCACCGTGGTCGTCGGTGGAGGTCTCGGACGATGCGTCGGTCACGACCAGCCACCGTATTCGGCCCCGGCGCGGCGCGCCCGCTCCCCGGGCCGGACATCGGGCGGAGGGGCTGCTCAGACCGGTGCCGGCTCGCGCCGGGGCACCCCCGCCGTGCCCGTCGCCAGCAGCACGGCCACGGCGGTCAGCAGCACGAGCAGCGGCGCCGTCCACCCGCCGCTCGCGTCGTGCGCGGCGCCCACCACCACCGGTCCCAGGGCACCGGCCAGGTAGCCGCCGCCCTGCACCAGCGCCGAGGCGGCCCGCACGTCGGCGGGACCGCCCGCGCGGCCTGCCCGCACCTCGCGGCCGCGGGCCACCGCTGAGACCAGCACCACGGTGATCCCGCCGCCCTGGGCGGCCCCCGCGAGCGCCGCCCAGCACCACCACAGCTGCGGCGCCAGCAGCAGCCCGAGCGGCAGGGTGGCCCAGCCGGCGCAGACCAGCCACAGCGCGACGCGGGGGCGGGCGGTGGCGCGCAGCACGGCGGGCACCCCGAACGCCCCGACCACGGCGGCCACCTGGAAGACGGCGGCGCTCACCCCGGCGGCCTCGGGGCCGGCGCCGAGCCGGTCGGCGAGCAGCTCGGGCAGCCAGGCCGTGGTGCCGTAGTAGGAGAACGACTGCGCGGCGCAGGCGGCCACCAGCAGCCAGGTGGTGGCGCGCCGGCGGACGGGCACGGGGTGGGGGTCGAGGCGCCCGCCGTCGGCGCGGCCGGCGCGGCCCGCGCGGTCCGTGCGGCCGGTGCGGTCGGACCCGGCCGGCGCGGTCCCCGGGCCGCCGCGGGAGCGGCGGTGGGCCCGCAGGACGACGACGGCGGCGACCACGGCCAGCACCGCCCACACCGCCGTGGCGGTCCGCCAGCCCAGGGGGACGGCGACCAGCGGCGTCACGGCGGTGGTGAGGGCGCTGCCCACGTTGAAGGACGCGGCGTACAGCGCGGTGACGAGGCCGACGGCGCTGGGGAAGTCCTCCGAGATGAGCACGGGCATCGCGATGTTGCCGATGGTGATGGCCATCCCCAGCACCACGGTGCCGGCCAGGGCCGCGGGGTAGCCGCCCGCGGAGCGCACGAGGGTGCCCAGCAGCACCCCGCCGAGGCAGGCGAGCACGGCGGTCCGCAGCCCGAACCGGGCGGTCACCCACGCCCCGAAGGGGGTGGCGGCGCCGAAGCAGAGCACCGGGAGCGTGGTCAGCAGCCCCACGGCGCCGGCGCTGACCGCCAGGTCCGAGCGCAGCTCCACCGCGACCGGCGGCAGCGCCGCCAGGGGGCCGCGCACGTTGAGCGCCACGAGCACCACGGCCGCGAGGGCGAGGACCGGCAGAGCCGACGCCCGCGAGCGGGCGGCGCCCCCCGCCAGCGGGGAGGGGGCGGGCGGCTCCGGCGGACCGGTGTCCGCCCGGGAGGGGTGGGGCACCCCCTGACGCTAGGCGGACCGGACGCCCCCCGCGCTGGCTACCCTCGTCGGTCGTGTCCGCCTCCGCACCGACGACCCCCTCGAAGCACTACGTGATCGCGCTGGCCTGCCCCGACGGCCCGGGCATCGTGCACGCCGTGACCGGGGTGCTGGCGCACCTGGGCGGCAACATCACCGACAGCCAGCAGTTCGGCGACCCGGACACCGGCCGGTTCCACATGCGCGTGCAGGTCAGCGCCGACCTGGACGAGCCCGCGCTGCGGGGGGCGTTCGCTCCGGTGGCGCAGCGCTTCGGCATGGAGTGGACCCTGGACGAGCTGGGGCGCCCGCTGCGGACGCTGGTGATGGTCTCCCGGGCCGGCCACTGCCTCAACGACCTGCTGTTCCGCACGCGCGCCGGCCAGCTCCCGGTGGACGTCGTCGCCGTCGCGGGCAACCACCGCGACCTCGAGCCGCTGGCGGGCTTCTACGGGGTGCCGTTCCACCACCTGCCGGTGGACAGGTCCGTGGCCGCGGGCGAGCCCGGGTCCCTGGAGGCCGCGGAGGCGGCGCTGCTGGGGCTGGTGGACTCCCTCGACGTGGAGCTGGTGGTGCTGGCCCGGTACATGCAGATCCTGTCGCCGCAGCTGTGCCGGGCGCTGAGCGGGCGGGCCATCAACATCCACCACTCGTTCCTGCCCAGCTTCAAGGGCGCGCGGCCGTACGCCCAGGCGCACGTGCGCGGCGTGAAGATCATCGGTGCGACGGCGCACTACGTGACGCCCGACCTCGACGAGGGCCCGATCATCGAGCAGGACGTCCACCGGGTCGACCACGGCATGACCGTGGCCGAGCTGCAGTCCATCGGGCAGGACGTCGAGGCGCAGGTGCTGGCCAGGGCGGTGCGCTGGCACGCCGAGCACCGGGTGCTGCTGGACGGTCACCGCACGGTCGTCTTCCGCTGACCACCGGTCGGCGCGCGCCCGGGGGCGACCCGTGGGCACCATGTCCGACGTGTCCTCCTCCGTGACGTCCCTGCTCGAGCTCACCCTGACTGCGGAGGCGGTGGCCGACCGCGCCGCCACCGACGCCGTGGTCAGCCAGACGCTCCAGGCCACCCGCGCCTTCGACGGGTGCCTGGGCTGCGACGTCCTGGAGGACGTCGAGGACCCGGCGCACCTGGTGGTGCTCGAGCGGTGGGCCTCGCTGGCCCACGACGACGCCTACCGCGCGTGGCGCCGCACGCCCGAGGGCGCCTCGCGCCTGGGCGAGGTGCTGGCGGGCCCGCCGCGGCTGACCCGGTTCACCACGGCCGACGGCGTCTGAGACGGCCGGCGCGGGCTCAGACCACCACGTCGAGGCCCAGCGCCCCGGTCGCGCCGGTCCCGCCGCGGCCGGCCACCTGCGCGAACGCACTGAGCCACTGCGAGGACTGCGCCGCGGCGTCGCCCGCGCCGACCCGCTGGTCCTGCAGCGCCGGGAGCCCGCCGGTGTCCGCGCTGGAGAGCCCTCCCCCGAGCCCGGCCTGCTCGTCGGCGTCGCCGAGGGCGTCCCGCTCGTCCGGCGGCGCGGCGGCCAGCGCGGCACCTCCCAGCACGGACGCCGGGGAGTACAGGACCCCGGTGCCGTCGGGGCCCAGGGGGTCGAGCGGGGAGGACGAGCCCGGCCCGTCGGAGCCGAGGGTCAGCGCGTCCTGCCTGGGGATGCCGGCAGAGCCGGCGGTCGAGCTGGCCGTCGAGCTGGCCGCGACCGGGTCCACCCCCGAGGAGGGGGCTGCTGCGCTGCGCGCCCACCAGGGTCCCGCGGCGGAGGTGGTCCCCCAGCCCGTGGGCGGCAGCCCCGCGTCGAACGCCATCGCGACCTCCCGGTGCCGACCGGCGGGCCCGGTGCCCGCGTGGTCACCACCGAGCGTGCTCTCACCCTGAGCGTTCGGATCATCACTCTTCGTCGATTCACCCGGTCGGCGTCCGCGCGGGCCGCCGCGTAGCCTCGCCGGGTGACGTCGCACGCCGGGGCACCGGCGCGCGGGGTCGCCGTCTACGGGACCGTGCTCCGGCGGCCCGGGACCGGGCTGACGTTCGCGGCGTCCGTGCTCGCCCGGCTCCCCATCGCCATGGCCCCGCTCGGGATGGTGCTCCTCGTGGAGCGCACGTCCGGCTCGTACGCCACGGCTGGCGCCGTCACCGCGGCCTTCGCCGTCGGCACGGCCGCCGGTGCCCCCGTGTGGGGCCGGGCCATGGACGCCCGCGCCCAGGCCCGCGTCCTGGCGCCCGCCGTCACCGCGAGCGCCGCGCTGCTCGCCGTGCTCGCGCTGTCCGCTCCGCGGGGCGCACCCGCCGCGGTGCTGGCCGGCACCGCGCTCGCGGCGGGCCTGACCTTCCCGCCCTTCAGCGCCGCCATGCGCGCCTCCTGGCGCGTGCTGCTCGCCGACCCCGGCCACCGCCGCGCCGGGTACGCGCTCGACGCGGCCGCGGTGGAGGCGCTGTTCGTGCTGGGTCCGCTGCTGCTGTCGGGGCTGCTGGTCGCGCTGCCGACCTCGGGGCCGCTGCTCGTCACCGCGGCGGTGCTGCTGGTCGGGGGGCTGGGCTACGCGGCCACGGGCTCCGCGCGCCAGGACCCCCACGACCGGTCCCCCGGTGCCGCCCCCGCAGGGGCGGCGGGAGCGGCAGGGGCGGCGGGGACGGCGGGGACGGCGGGGACGGCGGGGACGGCGGAGGTGGGTGCGCCGCCCGCCGCGCGGGCGCTGCTGACCTCCGCGCCGCTGCTGGCGGTGCTGGCCAGCGGCCTGGCGATGGCGCTGGCCTTCGGTGCCACCGACACCTCCCTGGCCGCGACCGCGCGCACCGTGCTCGGTGACGACGCCGCGCTGGGCCTGCTCTTCGCCGCCATCGCCGGTGGCAGCACGCTCGGGGGGCTCGCCTACGGAGCCCTCGGCGGACACCGCTCCGGCGCGCGGCTGCTGCCGGTCCTGCTCGGGGTGTTCGGAGCCGGGCTGGGCGGTGTCGCCCTGGTGCTCGCCGCGCCCGGCAGCCCGCCCACGCCCGTGCTGCTGGGCGTGCTGTTCGTGGTGGGGCTCGTCATCGCGCCCAGCCTCATCATCCAGCAGGCCCTCGTGGACGGGCTGTCACCCGCGGGTCGCACCACCGAGGCGCAGGCGTGGCTGTCCACCGCGGTCACCACCGGCGGCGCCCTGGGCACGGCCGCGGGCGGAGCGGTCATCGAGGCGGCCGGGGTGGCAGCCGCCTTCGGTGCGGCGGCCGCTGCGCTGGGGCTCGCCGCCGTCGTCGCCCTGGTCTCGCAGGGCGCGTGGCGGCGCGCCGACGGCGCCCGCGACGGGCCGTCCGGGTGGTGACGTCCCACGGGGCTGTCCCCCGGGCCCGGACCCGCCGAGGGGAGGACGTGGACCACGTGCGCTCGGACCCGGCCGGCACGGGCCGGCTGCGCCCGCGGCGCACGGAGCTGGCGGTCTTCACCACCTTCGCCGCGGTGCACCTGCCCGGGCTCGTCGTGGCCCTGGGGCGCCCGGCGTGGGCGCCCCTGGGCTCGGTGGCCGTCAGCTTCCTGCTGTGGACGGCGCTGGCCGTGCTGGCCGTGCGGGCCCTGCGCCGCGAGGCCGCGGTGCCGCAGGGGCTGGTGGCGGCGGCGCTGGCGCTGGACGCCGTGGTGCTGACGCTGTCGGGGCTGTCGCCCCCGCGACCCGGGAACCTCGTGGCCGCGGCCGTGGGCATGATCGCCATCTGCGCGGCGTCGGCGCTGCTGACCCGGCCGCGCCACGTCCCGCTCGTCGTGCTGCCCGCGGTGGTGGGTCAGGCGGTGCTCGTCCACGCCGCGGACACCGCCGCGGACACCGCGCGGTACGCGGCCGACACCGCCACCGCCCTCGCCGCGACGGTCGCGACCAGCGCCGTCATCGTGTGGCTCGAGCACTCGCGGCGCAGCGGCGTGCGGGCCCTCGCCGAGGCGGCGACCACGGACCCCCTGACGCGGCTGCTCAACCGCCGCGGGCTGCAGGAGCGGTTCGGCGCCATGCAGCGGCGGTCTGCGGCGCGCGGAGAGGTCGTCGCGGTGGTGGTGGCGGACGTCGACGCGTTCAAGGCCGTCAACGACTCCTTCGGCCACGACGTCGGCGACGCCGTGCTCGTGGCGGTGGCGGACGCCCTGCGGGCCGGGGCGCGCTCGGGGGACCTGCTGGTGCGCCTGGGTGGTGAGGAGCTGGCGTGGGTGGCCCCCTGGCCCGCCGCGGACGCCGCCGTCACCGCGGCGGAGCGCCTGCGCTCGAGGGTCGCCGCGGCCACGGCCGGCGCCGGCCGCCCCGTGACGGTGAGCGCCGGGGTCGCCGTCCTGGACCCCCGCGGCCTCGACGACGGCGAACCCGCCGACGGGCCCGCGGTCCTCTCCCGGCTGCTGGTGGCGGCCGACCGGGCGCTGTACGCCGCGAAGGCCGCCGGCCGCGACCGCGTGGTGGTCGCAGACCCCGTCGCCCACGGCTGACGGCAGCTGACACCAGCTGGGAGCAGCCGGCAGCCGGGAGCCCAGGAGGTGCGGCGGGGCCCTCAGAGGTCCTTGCGGGCCAGCACCGCGGCCGCCAGGGCGAGCACCATGGCGACCCACAGCGCCGCCCACACCAGGTACGCCGGTGTCGGGGAGCTGGTCGACAGGAACGGGAACGCCTCAGCGCCGCGCCCCAGGGCGGTCACCGCCGACGGGTCCTGGAAGGCGCTCATCGCCCCGCGCCACAGCCCGTCGGTGGGCAGCACCACGCGCGAGACCGTGCCCACGCGGGCCACGCCCTCGTTGCCCAGCGCCGACCCGACACCGCCGACCACCCCCGCGATCCACGCCGCGCCGAACAGCCCCACCGACACCACCCCGGACGCCATCGGGGACACGACGGTGGCCAGCAGCACCGACAGGGCGAGGAGCACGGCGGTCTGCCCGGCGAGCAGCAGCAGACCCGCGAGCGGGTGCGGCGGCCAGTAGCCGACGGTGGCGAGCACCACCAGGCACAGCGCCGCTCCCGCCACCACCACGTAGGCCCCGCCGAACACCGCCAGGCCGAGCCACTTGCCGAGCAGCCACGCCCAGCGGCGCACCGGGCGCGCCAGCACCGACAGCACCGCGCCCGACTCGGTCTCGCCGGACAGGGTGGGCCCTGACAGGAACGCCGTGCCGAGGGCTCCGATGAGCGAGAGCCCGAACATCACGAGGTTGAGCACCTGCGAGGCGGCCACGAGCGCCTCCCCGCTGGTGAGCTCCTGAGCGAGGCGCCAGAACCCCCAGCCCGACAGCGCCAGCAGCAGCAGCGTCAGCCCCACGAGGGCCAGCACCACGCGGCGCCGGGACGCCTCCCGCAGGGTGAGCAGCGCCACCACGGCCACCACGCGCAGCTGGTGGCTCACCGCGCAGCCTCCTCGCTGGCCGCCCGCTCCTGCGCGGCTCCGCGCAGGATGCCGAGCAGCCGGTCCTCCAGGCTGACGCGGACCGGCTCGACGGCGTGCACGTCCACCCCGAGCGCCACCAGGTCGCGCACCAGGGCGGGCACAGCGCGCCCGCCGTCGTCGTCCTCAGCCCCGTCGTGGCACAGGGAGAGGGTGAGGACGTCGGGGCCGTCTCCCCCGCGGTGCACCGCTCCGGCCCGGGCGAGCCGCTGCTCGGCGGCCGGGGTGAGCCCGGTGAGCCGCAGCCGCACCTGCCGCTGGCCCAGCAGCTCCTCCAGCGACCCGGCGGCCGCCACCCGCCCCCGTTCCAGGACCACCACGCGGTCGCAGACGCGCTCCACCTCGCCGATGAGGTGGGAGTTCAGCAGCACCGCCACGCCCTGGTCCCGCAGACCGAGGACGACGTCGCGGACGTCGGCGCGGCCCAGCGGGTCGAGGGCGCTGGTCGGCTCGTCGAGGACGACGAAGCGGGGCCGCGCCACCAGCGCCACGGCCAGGCCCAGGCGCTGCTGCATGCCCTTGGAGAACCCGCCCACCCGGTCCGCGGCGCGCGCGCCCAGGCCCACGAGGTCGAGCCGGTCCCGCTGCTCGGCGGCGCTGACGTCGGCGCCGGACAGCCGCACGTGCAGCGCGAGCACCTCCGCGGCGGACAGCCACGGCTGGTAGCGGAACAGCTCGGGCAGGTAGCCGACGCCGGCGCGGGCAGCGGGGTCGGCCACCGGCCTGCCCAGCAGCAGCACCTCGCCGTCGTCGGGGGTGACCAGGCCCAGCAGCATCTTGATGACGGTGGTCTTGCCGGCGCCGTTGGGGCCCAGCAGGCCGACCACCTCACCGCGGCCCACCTGCAGGGACACGTCGTGCACGGCCTGGTGGCGCCGGAACCGCTTGCGCAGGTGGGAGCACCACACCGCGGGCGAGTCCGGCACGGGCCCGCCCGCGGTGTGTGCCGCGGCTGCAGTGGTCAGCGCAGGCCCCGGGCCACGGCGAGCAGCTCGTCGGTGCTCAGGGAGCCGGCCACCGCCGTCACGACGCCGTCGCGCACCCAGACCACGGCGGCCATCGTGCCGTCGTTCGCGCGGACCACGGTGGCCGGCACGCCGTCGACGTCCGCGGTGGACGTGGTGGCGCGGTCGGCGGGCACGGGCAGCGGCAGCGTAGAGCCGTCACCCGTGAACGTGGCCAGCTGGTCGGCGAGGTCGGCGGGGATCCCGGGCAGCGAGAGCAGGTAGTCGCGCACCTGCGTGAAGGGCACGCCCGTCGACTCGGCCGTGGGGGCCTTCGCCCGGCCGACCACCAGGGCGGGCGCCCCGGACGACGACGACCAGGTGGCCGCCACCCCCGGGCCGGCGGTGAGCCGGACGACACTGCCGTCCAGGCCCGCGGGCACCGGCGGGAGCTGCCCGCCCGCGGCCCGGGCGGAGGCGGCGGCCTTCGCGGAGGAGAACGTGAAGCTGACCTGGCCGGCGTCGCCCACCTGGTAGGTCGGCTGCCCGGTCACGCCGCGGGGCAGCTCGGCCACGCGCGGCACCTGCAGGCCCGTGGCCTGCGCCGCGCTGGCCGCGTCAGCGACCTGCCGGACCTCGACGGGCTTCGTGGTCACCGCGTCGCCGAAGGCGCTGGGGTCGGGCAGCTGCCCGAGGCCCGCGAGGTCGGCGGAGGTGACGCTCACCGGCGCCACCTGCTGCACCTGGAAGATGCGCAGCCAGTCCGACGCGGCGGCCGTGCCCGCACCGGCGACGACGACGGCGACACCGAGCGCCACGACTCCCGGGCGGCGCCAGGCGCTGCGCCGGCCCGAGCGGCGGCGCGCGGGGTCGAGCGCGACCACGGAGCTGCGGTCGCCCGTGCCCGCCGCGGCGGACCCGCTCAGGCGCTGCCAGGCGGCGTCGCCGTCCTGCGCGGTGGGCGAGCCGGCGTGCTCGGCGCCGAGCAGCGCGGACACCGCCGACGCGTCCTGGCGAGCGACCGACACCGCGTGCTGGCAGCGGGTGCAGGCGGCCACGTGGGCGCGGTCGGGGTCGGAGACCCCGGCGGGCTCGTCGACGAGGCGGCGCAGGACGCCGTCGGCGGGGTGCTTCCTGGAGGACATCAGCGGGTCAGCTCCTCGCGCAGGGCGCTCTCGGCGCGTCGGACGGTGGTGCCGACGCTGGTGGGTGACAGGTGCAGGGCCGCCGCGACCTCGGCGTACGACAGGCCGGAGTGCCGCAGCACCAGGGCGGTGGCCTGCCGGCGGGGCAGGCGGGCGAGGGCTTCCCGGACGCGGCGGCGCTCCTCGCCGGCGACGACGCCCTCCGCGACGTCGGGGGTGGCCCCGCCGGTGAGGGCGGCGTCGCGGGTGGCCGCAGCGTCCTCTCGGGCGGTGCGGCGCCGCCCCGAGCGCAGGAGGTTCAGCGCGGTGTGGCTGGCTGCCACGCACAGCCAGCCGCGCGCGGCCTCGGCCGGGACGGTGGCGGCCGAGGACCTGGCGAAGGACAGGAAGACCTCCTGCGCCACGTCGTCGGCCTGCTGCCGCGAGCCGAGCACGCGGGCCGCGACACCGGCCACCAGGGCGTAGTCGCGCCGGAAGACCGCCTCGAGGTCGGCCCTCATGGCGGCCCGGTCACCGGTGCGCGCCTCGCCGACGGCGCGACGGGCGGCGACGGGCGGGCCGACGGCCCTGAGCACCCCTGCGGTCTCGACACGCTCCACACCCCCTCAGCACCGCCGGTGCCCAGGATGTGACGAGCCAGCGCGAGCGCCCTCGTCAGCCGCTGGGGCGTGTCGCTAGGAGCGGAAGCGCCGGGCCCGCCGCAGCTGGTCCACCGCCACCGCCAGGGCCAGGATCACGCCGGTCACGACGTTGCCCCACTGCGGGTTGGTGCCCGTCAGCGAGAGCGTGTTGTTGATGACGGCGAAGAGCAGGGCGCCCAGCGCTGTGCCGCCGATCGTGCCCACTCCCCCGAACAGGCTCGTCCCGCCGATGATGACCGCGGCGATCACCTGGAAGGTGAAGCCGGTGCCTCCGGCTCCTGGGTCGGCGGTGGCGACCCTGGAGGCCAGGAGGATGCCGCACAGGCCCGCGACGACGGCGCTGGCCGTGTAGAGCGCGGTGTTCATGACCGCGGGCCTCACCCCGTTGGCCCGGGCCGCGGCGGTGTTGCCGCCGAGGGCTCGCGCGTCGTACCCGAAGCGGGTGTGGGTGAGGACCACGTGAGCCACGACCCCGATGAGCAGTGCGTACAGCACGAGGAAGGGAACGCCGAACAGGTTGAGCTGCGCGACGTCCGTGAACCCGCTCGGAAAGCCGAACCTCGGGGTTCCCGACGTGCTCACGACCACCAGCCCGCTGCCGACGAAGAGCGTGGAGAGGGTCGCGATGAACGGCGGGATGCCGATCACCACGATGAGCAGGGCGTTGACGAGACCGATGACGGCGCTGGCCAGGAGCCCACCCACGAGGGCCAGCTGCCAGGGCACCCCGGCGTTGAGCAGGAAGCCCGTCGAGACCCCGCCGACCGCGAAGACCGAGCCGATGGACAGGTCGAGGCCGCCTCCGATGATGAGGAGCGTCGCTGCGCTGGCGCCGATGAAGTAGATCGACGCCGAGCGCAGCACCTCGATGAGGTTGGCGCCTGACAGCGCGACGGGGTTGGAGGCCGCCGCGAGGGCGAGCAGCACGGCGATGATGATCACGATGCCGAGCTGCTGGCCGGAGGCGGCGCGGCGCAGGGAGGCGAGCACGGGAGCTCCTCGGGTGCGGGAGGGGACTGCTGGACCGGTGGCGTCCGTCGCCGGCGCTGCGCTCACTGCGCCGGGAGGTTGCTCTTGTCGTAGTAGGTGCTCGTGGTGGGGATGAACTCCGGCAGCTGCTGCCCCTCGGAGAGGCTCTTGACGGCCTCTGCGGCCTTCGTGCCCGCCTCGCACCAGCCCTGCTCGCCGACGCCGAGGAGGGAGCCGTCCTCGATGGCGGCGCGGTGGTCCGGGGTGAGGTCGTTCGCGACGACCGTGACCTTGCCGGTCAGGCCGCGCTCCTTGACGGCCGTGATGGCCGCCGCCACGTCGGTCCCCTGCACCGCGAAGAGCGTGGTGATCTCGGGGTGGGCGGTCAGCATGTTGCTCCACAGCTCGGGCGCCTTGGTGGCGTCACCGTTGGTGTAGTCACCGGCGACGACCTTGATCCCGGGGAACTTCGACGCGGCCGCGTCCTGGAAGCCCTTGATCTCGTCGACGTGCGGGGTGGTGCTCGCCGACCCCGACAGCACTCCGACCTGGGCGTCGGGCTGCTTGGCGCCCAGACCCTCGGCGATGATGCCGCCGAGCTGCTTGGCGTCGGTGCCGACCTGGGTCTGCTGCCCGGTGCTGGGCGCGCCGGCGTTCTGGGCCACCACGTAGATGCCCTTGGCGCGGGCCTCCTGGATGACGGGGGTGAAGAGCTCAGGGATCGTGGGGAAGACCACGAGGGCGTCCGTGCCGTTCGCGATCGCCTGGGAGATGAGGTCGATCGCTCCCTGGTTGTCGACGGCGCTCCCCGGGGTGCCGACCTCGTTGGTCTTCCAGCCGTAGGTGTCGGCCTGCTTGGTCAGGCAGTCCCCGACGTCGGTGAAGGCGGGGTAGAAGGGCGCCGGGTTGACGTAGGTGATGGTCTTGACCGGTCGCAGCGACGCGGAGGCCGAGGACGAGCCCGAGGCGCTGCCGGAGGCGGCGTCGACGGAGCCGCCGCTGACCGCACCGCAGGCGGTGGAGGTCATCAGGAGAGCTGTCGCGGCGAGGGCGGTCAGCAGGGGGCGGCGGGCAGGCTGGTGGCTCATGGGACGACCTCTCTGTCGTGTCAGGTGGTGTCGGGGGGGGCGGGCGCGTCGGGCTGCGGTGCCGGTCAGTGCAGGGCGGCGAGACCCCGCACCACGACCTCGGCGATGAGCCGCTGCCCGCCCCGGCTGGGGTGGACCCCGTCGGGCAGGAGCCACCGGGCGGGGTCCAGGTCGGCGAGCGCGCGGTGGACGTCGATGAGGGGGACGGAGGCCTGTTCGCGGATCACGGCGACGAGGCCGTCGAGGTCCTCCCCGTCCCAGCTGATGACCTCGGCCTGGAAGCCCGGCCAGGCGGCGGCGAGCTGGCCGTCCACCGGTGGTGGGGTGAGGACCACGTGGCGGGCTCCAGGCACGGAGGCGACCATCTCCTCCAGCGCGCGCAGGTCACGAGCGCTCTCGCGGGTGCTGGTGGTGGGCACGCGGAGGCGCCCGTGGCGGCGCACGTCGTTGGTGCCGAGCATCTGCAGCACCCACGTGGGACGAGCGGCGGCCACCAGCTCGAAGCGCGAGACGGCCTCCTGCGTGGTGCTCCCGGTCCAGCCGTTGTTGACGACCACCGCACCGGGTCGGTGCACGGCGAGGGCGGCGGAGAGGAGGTGGCCCCACGAGCACAGGTCGTCGGTGATGGAGTCACCGAGCAGGACGACGCGGTCCTCGCCCGTGAGGGGGAGGGCGGCGAAGGCCTCTCGCAGGGAAGGGTCTCGCGCCAGCTGCTCGCCGGCGGTGCGCGCCTCGTCCTCCAGGCCCGCACGGACGGCGCGGTAGTCGGGGCTCGGCAGACCCGCGACGAGGGCGTTGACGGCCTCCGCCTCAGCGGCGCTCCTCTGCGCCGACGCGAGGGGGAGCGACTTCTCCAGGTGGAAGAAGCGGACGGCGAGGTCGCTCGCGGTCGTCGAGTCACGCAGGTCGCTCAGCTCGGAGGGGTCGCGCGGGAGGCTGCGGGCGGTCACGCCACCCTCCCCCTGTCGGCGGCGAGGGAGCCGGTGATGAGGCCGACCACCTCGTCGCGGCTGGTGTCGGCCGTGCGCCGCACGCCGGCCACCCGCCCCAGGCGCATGACCTGGACGCGGTCGGAGAGCTGGGCCACCAGCTCGAGGTCGTGACTGACGATGATCACCGCTGCCCCCCTGTCGCGCAGGCGCCGGACGAGGTCAGCGGCCTGTGCGGTCTCACGGACTCCGAGGGCCGCGGTCGGCTCGTCGAGGAGCACCACGTGGCCGCCCGAGCGCATCGCCCTGGCGATGGCGACCATCTGGCGCTGGCCGCCGGACAGCATGCCGATCTCGGTGCGCACGTCGGCGACGGTGACGGCGAGGTCGTCCAAGACGCGCCTGGCCTCGCGCTCCATGCCGCGGCGGTCGACGAACGGGCCCCGGCGGGGGAAGTCGCCCAGGAACATGTTGGTGGCCACGTCGAGCACCTCGACGAGGGCCAGGTCCTGGAAGACCGCCGCCACGCCCGCGCGCCGGGCGTCAGCAGGGCTGTGGAAGTCGTACGGGACACCGTCCACACGCACCTCACCGCTGTCCGGGCGGTGGATCCCGCTGATGGTGCGGATGACGCTCGACTTGCCGGCTCCGTTGTCGCCGACGACAGCGAGGACCTCCCCGCGGTGGGCCTCGAGGTCGACCTCGGAGAGGGCGGTCACCTGTCCGAAGGTCTTGGTGATCCCCTTGAGCTGCAGCGCGGGCGCGTCCACGGGCTCGCTCCTTCCGATCGCGACGACGGCGTCGACAGATCAGGAGCCTGGACTTCACGAGATGAAAACTCAACACCTCTCAGGGCGCCACATGACGGCTGCCGATTCGTCAGACGCAGCTCAGGACAGGAGGGCCTTCGCCCCGGCCATCCGACGCCACCCCAGGCCGCCCAGAGCCAGTGCCACGGCCCCCATGGCCGTGTGCCGGTCGCCCAGCTGCCCTGCGCTCACGACGGGTGCGGCCCGGCCGGGCACGGCGGCCTCCTGGACCGCCCGCCGCACGGGCTCCACCACCACCTCCCCCGCGCGCGCCAGGGCCCCCACGACCACGACGGTGTCAGGAGCCACCAGCAGGCAGGCGGTCGCGACGACTCCGCCCACCAGCTCGGCGGCGTCCGCAGCGATCCGCCGGGCACCGGGGTCGTCGGCAGCGACCATGGCGAGGAAGTCGGCGAAGCGCAGTCCCGGGTGCAGCGGGCTCATGCTGGCGAGGACCGCCGGCACCGCGGCAACGGTGTCGAGGCAGCCGCGCTTGCCGCAGCGGCACAGCGGACCGAGGCGGTCCACCAGCACGTGGCCGATCTCCCCCGCCCCCCCGGCCGACCCGGTGACGAGCCGGTCGCCGAGCACGATCCCGGCACCGATGCCGCTGTGGATCTTGACGGTCAGCGTGCTCGAACCCTGGCGCCCCGCTCCGTAGACGTGCTCCCCCAGCGCTGCGAGGTTGGCGTCGTTCTCGATGACGGCGGGGGCGCCGAGCGCGGCCGACACCGCGGACGCGGTGGTGCCGGCCCACCCGGGGAGCACCGAGGAGGGGGCGACCTCCTGCCGCTCGGAGTCCACAGGTCCCGGCAGGGCGACGCCGATCCCGGACAACGCGCGCCCGGCCAGGCCGGAGGCCCCCAGGGTGTCGTCGATCATCTCGCGGACTACCTGCAGGCCCCGGGCGCTGTCGTACCCGTCCGGGAGCGCCCTCTCGGCACGTGCCAGCTCGGTGGCGTGCACGTCGGCCACGAGCAGGCGGACGGTGCGGAACCCGAAGTCGACACCCGCGACCGTGGCCAGCTGGCCCTTCACGCGGAGGGCGGTGCCCCTCCCGCCGGCCGGGGGCCCGGCCTCGACCACCAGCCCCTCGTCAGAGAGCCCCCGCACCACCGCGGTGATGGTGGAGGGCGCCAACGAGGTGGCGCGGGCGAGGCCGGCGCGGCTGAGCACCCCGTGGTCCCGCAGCGCCGCGACGGTGCGGTAACGGGTGGTGGACGGGTCGACACCGGCGACATCTCGGAATGTCGTCACGCCCGGAGTCTAGGTCTCCGGCCCGACACTTCAGGAGGTGAACGCAGCGCGACTTCCGGATCACCCCGGCGGCTTACCCGGCAGGCCATGCGCTCCTGCCCACCCAGGCACCTCCCAGGCTGGACGAGTGGCACTCCCGGACCCCGTCGTGGCAGCATCAACAGCTGAACGACGCGCGCTCCGGGGTCGGTGCAATTCCGAACCGGCGGTGACAGTCCGCGACCCGACCGCAGCCAGCGGCCGGTGGACCTGGTGGAACCCCAGGACCGACGGTGAGAGTCCGGAGGGGAGGAGCACGCGGAGGGGCCCCGCGAGGGGACCCTCCCGCAGCGCCGTCGGCAGGGCCCAGCGGCCCGCCGCGTCGTCCGCCTCCCGGGGCGGGTGCCCGGCCACCGCAGGGGGTCGTCCGCCGCCGTCGCCCTCCCCCGCAGCACCCCGGAGCCTGCACCGATGCGGGAGGGGACGGGGTTGAGCAGCGAGCAGGGCCTCACGGGCCTCCACAGCGGTGTCCACAGCCCTGTGGACGGACCTGTGGACAACCGTTCGGTCGAGCGCGCGCTGGAGCTGGCGCGCCGTGGCCCTCAGACGGAGAACCCGCAGGTCGGGTGCGTGCTCGTCGCCCCTGACGGGGCGGTCCTCGGCGAGGGCTGGCACCGCGGCGCGGGCACGGCCCACGCGGAGGTCGCCGCCCTGGCCGACGCCGCGGCACGGGGCCACGACCTCGCGCGGGCCACCGGCTGGACCGCTGTCGTGACCCTCGAGCCGTGCCGGCACACCGGCCGCACGGGCCCCTGCACGCGCGCCCTGCTCGACGCCGGCGTGGCTCGCGTGGTGGTCGGCACCCCCGACCCGACGCCCACCGCGGGCGGCGGAGCCGCTGAGCTGCGCGCGGCCGGTGTCGACGTCGTCGTCCTCGACGACCCCCGGGCCGCCGAGCTGCTGAGGCCGTGGACGCGCGCCCACCGCCACCGCCGTCCCACCGTGACGTGGAAGTACGCCGCTACGCTCGACGGGTACAGCGCCGCCGCCGACGGCTCCAGCCGCTGGATCACCGGGCCCGTGGCCCGCGCCGACGTGCACGCCCGCCGCGCCCAGCACGACGCCGTGCTCGTCGGCACCGGCACCGCCCTGGCCGACGACCCCGCCCTCACCGTCCGCGACGCCTCCGGCGCACCGCTGCCTCGGCAGCCGCTGCGGGTGGTGGTGGGCCTGCGCGACCTGCCCGCCGGTGCGCGGCTGCTCGACGCCTCCGCCGAGACGGTGCACCTGCGCACCCGCGACCCCCGCGAGGCGCTGAGCGCGCTGTGGGAGCGCGGGGTGCGCTCGGTGTGGCTGGAGGGCGGACCGCAGCTGGCGGCGGCGTTCTGGCGGGCCGGGCTGGTCGACGACGTCGTCGCGCACCTCGCCCCCGCGCTGCTCGGCGCCGGTCGCAGCGCCCTGGGTGACCTCGGCGCCACCTCCATCGGCGACGCGCTCCGGCTGGAGCTCGTCGACGCGTCGGTGCTCGGCGGCGACGTCGTCGTCCTCGCCCGCCCCCTCGACCCCGCAGACCAGCAGCAGAAGTCCGACCAGCAGCAGGAGGCCTGATGTTCACCGGCATCGTCGAGGAGCTCGGAGAGGTCGTGGCGCTGGAGCGCGGCGAGACCTCCGCCCGCCTCACCGTCCGCGGCCCGCTCGTCACCGGCGACGCCGTCCACGGCGCGTCCATCGCCGTGGACGGCTGCTGCCTCACCGTGGTCGAGATCCAGCGCGACGACGACGGCGCACCGGTCGGCTTCACCGCCGACGCCATGCTCGAGACCCTGGAGCGCACCACCCTCGGTGCGCTGCGCCCCGGGGACCGCGTGGACCTGGAGCGCCCGGTGGCCGCCGGCGGCAGGCTCGGCGGTCACGTGGTGCAGGGCCACGTCGACGGCGTCGGTGAGGTCGCGGCGCGCGTGCCCGGCGACCGCTGGGAGGTCGTCACGGTGTCGGTGCCGGCCGACCTGGCGAAGTACGTGGTGGAGAAGGGCTCGGTCGCCGTCGACGGCGTCTCCCTCACGGTGACGGAGGTCAGCGGCGCGGGCGCCGAGCGGGCGTGGTTCTCCGTCTCCCTCATCCCGGAGACGCTGCGCGCCACCACGCTGGGCCGCAAGGGCGTCGGGGACCCCGTGAACCTCGAGGTGGACGTGCTGGCCAAGCACGTCGAGAGGCTGCTCGCGGACCGCGCGGTCGCCGGGCTGGCGGAGTCCGTGCGATGAGCGCCTGCACCTCCTCCCAGACCGGTCTCGACGGCCTGAGCACCGTCGAGGAGGCGCTCGCCGCGCTGCGCTGCGGCCGTCCGGTCCTCGTGCTCGACGACGACGACCGCGAGGACGAGGGCGACGTCATCCTCGCCGCCTCGCTCGCCACGCCCTCGTGGGTCGCGTGGACCGTCAAGCACGGCTCCGGCCTGCTGTGCGCCCCGATGCCCGCCGTGCTCGCCGACTCCCTGGGCCTGCCCGACATGGTCGAGCGCAACGAGGACTCGCTGCGCACCGCGTACACGGTCACCGTGGACGCCGCCTCCGGCGTCACCACCGGCATCAGCGCCGCCGACCGCGCCCGCACCGCGCGGGTGCTCGCCGACTCGGCCTCCGGCCCCGCCGACCTCATCCGCCCCGGGCACGTGCTGCCGCTGCGCGCCCGGCCCGGCGGCGTGCTGGAGCGCCGCGGGCACACCGAGGCCGCCGTCGACCTGTGCCGCCTGGCCGGGCTGCCCCCCGTCGCGATCATCACCGAGCTCGTGGACCTCGACGACCCCGACGGCGACATGCTCCGCGGCCCGGGCGTCGTGGCGCTCGGCGCCCAGCACGACCTGCCCGTCATCACCATCGAGCAGCTCGCCGCCCACCTGCGCGCCGAGGCCGCCACCCCCACCCCCCGCGAGGGGCGGTCGGCCACCGCGGCCACCGCGGCCACCTCCCGCCGCGCGCCCGAGCGGCAGCGCGTGGTCGAGGTGGCCCGCGCCGCGCTGCCCACGGAGCACGGCGACTTCACCGCCGTCGCCTTCCGCGACCTCGCCACGGGCGCCGAGCACCTCGCGGTGGTCGGACGGCCGCCGCGCGCGTCGTCGTCCCCGTCCTCCCCGCAGGCGGTCGCGCCGCTGGTGCGGGTGCACTCGGAGTGCCTCACCGGCGACGCGTTCGGGTCGCTGCGCTGCGACTGCGGGCCGCAGCTGGGCGCGGCCCTGGACCGGATCGGCGCTGAGGGCGGGGTGCTGGTGCACCTGGGCGGCCACGAGGGGCGGGCCATCGGCCTGTCCGCCAAGGTCGCGGCCTACGCGCTGCAGGACGGCGGCGCCGACACCGTGGACGCGAACCTCGAGCTGGGGCTGCCCGTCGACGCCCGCGAGTACGGCGGCGCGGCAGCGGTGCTGCGCGCGCTCGGCGTGGAGCGGGTGCGGCTGCTGACCAACAACCCGGCCAAGGCCGCCGGGCTCGGCGAGCACGGCGTGCAGGTGGTCGAGCAGGTGGGCCTGCACGTGGGCCGGCCCGGGAGCGGCACCGCCCCGCTGCGGGAGGCCTACCTCGCCACCAAGCGCGCCCGGATGGGCCACACGCCCCCCACGCCCGCTTCCGCGCTCTCCGCGGCGAGCAAGCAGGACACGACGACGACGCAGGAGGAGCAGGCATGAGCGGACACGGAGCACCGGCGCTGCAGGTGGACGGGAGCGGCGTGCGCGTCGCCGTGGTCGCCGGGCTGTGGCACACCGAGGTGGTGGAGGGCCTGCTGGCCGGCGCGCTGCGCGCGCTGGAGGCGGCCGGCGCTCCGGAGCCCACCGTGGTGCGCGTGCCCGGGACCTTCGAGCTGCCGGTGGCGGCGGCCCGCCTGGCGGCAGCCGGCTACGACGCCGTGGTGGCGCTGGGCGTGGTGGTCCGCGGCGGCACGCCGCACTTCGAGTACGTCTGCTCCGCGGCCACCACCGGGCTCACCGAGGTGGCCGTGCGCACCGGCGTGCCGGTCGGGTTCGGGGTGCTGACGTGCGACACCGACGCGCAGGCGCTGGACCGCGCCGGCCTGCCGGGCAGCAAGGAGGACAAGGGCGCCGAGGCGGCGGAGGCGGTGCTGGGCACGCTCGCCGCGCTGCGCGCGGCGGGGGCGCTGGGTCCTCGCCAGCCCGCGCTCACCTGACCCGACCTCCGCGACGACGACGGCCGCGCCACGGCGGCCCTGGACGGCGACCACCGGCGGCACCCGAGGGGTGCCGCCGGTGGTCGCCGTGCTGCGGAGAGCTCCGGCCTCAGGTCAGGCGAGGGCCTTCGCGAGGTTCTCGTCCAGCGTGGCGAGGAACTCCTCGGTGGTCTGGAACGGCTGCTCCGGGCCCACCAGCAGCGCGAGGTCCTTGGTCATCTTGCCGCTCTCGACGGTGGAGATGACGACCTGCTCGAGCTTCTCGGCGAACTCGCGCACCGCGGGGGTGCCGTCGAGCTTGCCGCGGTGGTCCAGCCCGCGGGTCCACGCGTAGATCGAGGCGATCGGGTTGGTGGACGTCGGCTTGCCCGCCTGGTGCTGGCGGTAGTGGCGCGTCACCGTGCCGTGCGCGGCCTCGGCCTCCACCGTGCGCCCGTCCGGCGTGGCCAGGACGGAGGTCATGAGGCCGAGGGAGCCGAAGCCCTGCGCGACGGTGTCGGACTGGACGTCGCCGTCGTAGTTCTTGGTGGCCCAGACGTAGCCGCCCTCCCACTTCAGGGCGGAGGCGACCATGTCGTCGATGAGGCGGTGCTCGTAGGTGATGCCCGCCTTCTCGAACTGGTCCTTGAACTCGGTCTCGAAGACCTCGGCGAAGATGTCCTTGAACCGGCCGTCGTAGGCCTTGAGGATCGTGTTCTTCGTCGACAGGTACACCGGGTAGTTCCGGGCCAGGCCGTAGTTCATCGACGCGCGCGCGAAGTCGCGGATGGAGCTGTCGAGGTTGTACATCGACAGGCTCACGCCGGCACCGGGGGCCTGGAAGACCTCGTGCTCGATCGGCTGGGAGCCGTCGGACGGGGTGAACGTCACCGTCAGCGTGCCCGCGGAGGGGAACGTGAAGTCGGTGGCGCGGTACTGGTCGCCGAAGGCGTGGCGGCCCACGATGATCGGCTTGGTCCACCCCGGGACGAGCCGCGGGATGTTGCTGATGATGATCGGCTCGCGGAAGATCACGCCGCCGAGGATGTTGCGGATGGTCCCGTTCGGGGAGCGCCACATCTTCTTGAGGCCGAACTCCTCCACCCGCGCCTCGTCGGGCGTGATGGTGGCGCACTTGACGCCGACGCCGTGCTTCTTGATGGCGTTGGCGGAGTCGATCGTCACCTGGTCGTCGGTGGCGTCGCGGTGCTCGATGCCGAGGTCGTAGTACTCGAGGTCGACGTCGAGGTAGGGGTGGATCAGGCGGTCCTTGATGAACTGCCAGATGATCCGCGTCATCTCGTCGCCGTCGAGCTCGACGACCTTGCCCTCGACCTTGATCTTCGCCATGCGCGTCCCTGTCCTCCGTCGGAGCAGCCGGTACCTGGAGCCTTCCCCCCGAACCTACCCAGGTCTCATCGCGCAGCACGTCGCAGGTGCTCCTCGACCGCCTCGCGGACCACGTCCGACGGGGTCCTCCCGCGACGCCGCGCCTCGTCGACGAGGCGCTCGTGCAGCCAGACGGGCATCCTGGAGGACACGCGAGGGGATGCGCCGCGGTCACCGCCGTCCCGGCCGTCGAACCGCTCCAGCGGCTGCCCTCCCGGTCGCCGGTGGATCCTCAGCGACTCCTCGTGCGCCGTCCTGGAGCGCTCCGGCTCACCCCGACGCCGCGGCCGCCAGCCGGGCAGCTGCTCGTGCCACCCGTCCTGGCGGGCGTCGGCCGGAGGCCGGTCGTGCCCGGCGCTCCAGGGCCAGGACACCCGCCCGTCGGGGGTCCACCAGGCGCGCTCGGCGCGCAGGCCACCGGGGAGGAGCCCGCGCCGCTGCTGCCGCAGGCGCCGAGGAGGCCGCGGCACGAGGACGGCGACGGGCTCGTCCGCCGCGAAGCCCAGCTCCTCGTCGGTCCACTCGTCGTGGTCGAGCTCGTCGGTCCACCCCTCGTCCTCGGCGGCCTCCGGCTCGCCGTCGACGTCGGTCTGCTCCTCACCAGGCACAGCGGGAGCCTGCCCGCAGCCCGGGCACCCCCGCTCGCGGCGGCCCGGGGTCCTGTGGACGACCAGGCGGCGGGGCGGGGTGCGGGCGGTAGTCCGCCGGTGCCTCGCCCAGCACCGGCCGGGGGACGGCCCTCCCGGAGACCGGAGCCCTGTCGGACAGGGCTCCGGTCTCCAGGAAACGGGTCCCGGGAGCCGCTCGGGAGCGGCCCGGACGGGGCTCGGGGGTCCGCCGGCCTCACGCTCGCGGCAGGGGCGGACGGCAGACTGGGCACGTGTTCCACGTCGTCCTCGTCGAGCCGGAGATCCCCGGCAACGCCGGCGCCGCCATCCGGCTGTCGGCCACCACCGGCGCCCACCTCCACCTGGTGCGCCCGCTGGGCTTCGACCTGGAGGACTCCAAGCTCCGGCGCGCCGGGCTCGACTACCACGACCTCGCCCGCACCACCGTGCACGACGACGTCGAGGCGCTCTGGGGGGCGCTGGCCGAGCTGGGCTCGCGGCGGGCGTTCGCGCTGACGTCCTCGGCCACGCGCTGGTACACGGACGTCGCCTACGCCGAGGGCGACGCGCTGCTGTTCGGCCGGGAGTCGGTGGGCCTGCCCGAGCGGGTCCTGGCCGACCCGCGCGTCACGGACCGGCTGCGCATCCCGATGCTGGCGCAGCGGCGCTCGCTGAACGCGTCCAACGCCGTCGCCGTCGTCGTCCACGAGGCGTGGCGACAGCACGGCTTCGCCGGCGGCGCCTGACCGCCACGGGGCCCCGGCCGCGTCCCGGGCGTAGCGTCGAGGCCGATGCTCCCCTCAGACCTGCCCCTGCTCGCGGGCTGCTATAGCCCCTCGCTCACCCCGGACGGGCTCACCGCCGTCGTGTCGGTCACCGCCCCGGACCTCGCCACTGACGAGGAGGCCGGTGACCTGTGGAGGGTCGCCACCGACGGCACCGCTCCCCCGCACCGCCTCACCCGCGGCCACCGCGACACGGCCCCCGCGCTCAGCCCCGACGGCCGCTGGGTGGCGTTCCTGCGGGCGGAGCCCGGTGGGCGACCGCAGCTGCACCTGGTGGAGCTGGCCGGTGGTGAACCGGTGGCCCTGACCACCGCCGAGCAGCTGCCGCTGGGCGCTGGCGCGCCCGTGTGGTCCCCCAGCGGCGCCGCGCTCGCCTTCAGCGCGCGGGTGCCGGAGCCGGGCCGCTACGGCACGTCCACCGGTCCCGCGCACCTGCGCGGTCCCGACGCCGAGCCGCCGCGCCTCATCACCGCTCCGGCGCACCGCGTCGACGGCGTGGGCTTCACGCTCGACCGCCGCCAGCACGCGTTCGTGCTGGACGTGGACCGGGCGGCGCTGGACGCCGGCCAGCGCGTCGCCGCGCCCGACCGGCCCGCCCCGCGACAGGTCACCGACGGCGACGCCGACGACACCGGCGTCGCGTGGACGGCGGACGGGCTGGCGCTGCTCGTCGTCTCGGCGCGCCACGGCTCCGCCGGGCACGACCTGCGCCGCGGCGTGCACCGGGTGGAGGCGACCGCGCACCGCCAGAGCCAGCTCGACCCGGTGGTCGGCGGTGACCTCGCCGTCAGCCAGGTGGCCCCCGACCCCGACGGCCGGCGGCTGTGGCTGCTCGCGACGGAGCTGGACGAGCGCGGGCTCGGCGCCGTGGCGCAGCCGGAGTCGCTGTTCACCGCCGTCCTGGTCCCCGACGCCGACCCGGGCGGGCCCGGCAGCGCGGTCCCGGCGGGCGCCGGGAGGGCGCTGCGGCTCACCCCGCCGGACGTCGACCTCGGCGACCCCGCCGGGTTCCTGCTGGTCGACGCCGCGGGCGCGCTGGTGGCCGAGCGCCACCGCGGGGCGCTGCGGCTGCTGCGCGTTCGTCCGGACGGCGCCCGGGAGGTGCTGCTGGGCGGCCCGCTGCAGGTGACCGCGGCGGCCAGCACGCCCGACGGGACCGGGCTCGTGGCGGTGGTGGCCGACCAGGCGAGCCGCGGCGAGCTGGTCCGGGTCGGTCCCGGGGGCGCCGAGGACGCCCAGGACTCCCAGGGCGGGGAGCCGCTGCCGCTGACCGACGTCGGGGGTCCGCTGCGCGCCACGGGGCGCCTGCGCCCGCTGCTGGAGGTCGAGCACCCCAGCGGCGACGGACACCCGGTGCACGGGTGGGTGGTGCTGCCCGACGAAACGCGCTACGGCGCCGGGCCGCACCCGGTGCTGCTGATGGTCCACGGCGGTCCGCACGCCCAGTACGGGTGGGGGCTGTTCGACGAGGCGCAGGTGGCCGCGGGCGCCGGGTACGCCGTGGTGATGGGCAACCCGCGGGGGTCGGCCGGGTACGGCCTGGCGCACGGCGAGGCCGTGCTGGGCGCGCTGGGCTCGGTGGACGCCGACGACGTCGAGGCGCTCCTGGACGGCGTGCTCGGCGACGCGTCCCTCCCCCTGGACCGCGAGCGGGTGGGGATCATGGGCGGCAGCTACGGCGGCTACATGACGGCGCTGCTCACCACGCGCACGCAGCGGTTCGCCGCCGCCGTCGTCGAGCGCGGCTACCTCGACGCGACGAGCTTCGTGGGGTCGGCCGACATCGGCTGGTACTTCCCCGACCAGCTGCACGGTTCGGAGGAGGCCATGCGTGAGCAGTCACCGCTCACGCACGTCTCCTCGGTCCGCACGCCCACGCTCGTCATCCACTCCGAGCAGGACTGGCGCTGCCCGGTGGAGCAGGGGCAGCGGTGGTGGACGGCGCTGCGGCGCCAGGGGGTGGAGTCCGAGCTGCTGCTCTTCCCCGGTGAGGGGCACGAGCTGACCCGGTCTGGCCGTCCGAGCCACCGCACGGCCCGCTTCGAGCACCTGCAGCGGTGGTGGGCCCGGCACCTGCCGGTCTGACTCAGGTCTGACTCAGGTCTGACCGGATTCGCCCCGCACGTCCGTGACCTGCGTCGTCGCAGGTCACGGGCGTGCGGACTCCCTCGTGGATGACTCTCGATCACGATCTGGGCGCGATCCCAGCGGACTGTCGGCGTCGGCGTGCATGCTCCTCCCATGACGTCCTCCGGATCGGGCCCCGTGCCAGCGCCGCGCCGTGCGCAGCCGCAGCCGCGCCCGCTCCTGGACGAGCTGGCGCTGCTGGCACAGGCGGTCGACGTCATGTCCGTGCGCGTGGCCGTCTCCGGCGAGCTCGCCTCCGGGGTGCGAGCGCGGGCGCTCGGCCTGCACCTGGCAGCCGCCGCCTCCGCGGTGCGCGAGCAGGTCGGCCGCCAGCGGGACGTCATCGCGCCGGTGCTTGCCGCAGCGGACGGCGGGACGGGCGCGGAGCTGCTCTCCGCGTCGATGCGGTCGGCGGACCGCGTGCTGGAGCTGGTCGGCGGGGTGGACCCGGGCGCCAGCGCCCTGCTCGCCCAGACCGCGGGCGTCGGCGCCCTCCAGCAGCTGGGCATCGCCACGCGGGCCCTGTGGAGCTCCCTGGTGGACCACGAGCGCCTCTGGGCGGCCGGTGCCGCTCCCCTGGCGCGGCGGCTCCTCAACGAGCGGGTGCAGCGGTCCACCTGCGGCTGACGCCGGCCCCGTCCCGGACCGGGCGCCGTCAGCCGAGGAGCAGCACCACCGCGGCGAGGGCGGGCACGCTCATGAGCGTGCTGATGAGCACGCTGTCACGGGCCAGGCGCTCGGCGGCCCCGAAGCGCGTGGCGTAGACGAACACGTTCTGCGCCGTCGGGAGCGCCGCCACCAGCACCACCGCGAGCAGGGCGTCGCCGCGCAGGCCCAGCAGGGGGCCACCCACGAGCCACGCGACCAGCGGCGACAGGGCCAGCTTGAGGGCCACCGCCGTCCAGGCGTCGGGGTCGGCCCACCGCGGTCCGGGCCCCGCGGACAGGGAGATGCCGAAGGCCAGCAGCGCGCACGGCACGGCCGTGCCGGCCAGCAGGTCGAGCGCCGACGACAGCGGCTCCGGCGGCGGGACCCGGAGCAGCCCGAGCACCAGCCCGACGGCCGCTCCGAGCAGCAGCGGGTTGCGCGCCAGGCGCAGCAGGGTGCGCGCCCACAGGCCGCCGCCGTCGTCGTCCTGGTCAGCGGCGGAGGAGGAGCGCTCGGCGCGGTGGCGCCGCGCGTCGAGCACCCCCACCCCCAGCGGCGCCAGGACGACGATCTGGAACAGCAGCGCCGGAGCGACGATCGCGCCGTTCCCGAGCACGAAGACGGCGATCGGCAGGCCCAGGTTCACCGCGTTGACGTAGCTGGCCGAGAAGGCCGCGACGACGCCCTCCTCCACGGTGCGCCGCCGCAGCCGCGAGAGCAGGAGGGAGACCGTCGCGCAGGCCAGCGCCGCGGCGGCGGTGACCACGAGCGGTCGGCCGAGGACGGCGGTGACGTCGGTGGTCGACAGCGTGCGCACCAGCAGCGCGGGCGTCCCCACGGCGTAGACCAGCCGCGCCAGCACCCGCTGCGCGTCGCCGCCGAGGGTGCCGCGGCGCCCCAGCACCCAGCCGACGAGCACCACGGCCGCCACCACGGCGAACCCCTCGAGCACGCCGCCGATCGCTCAACCCCCCTGGTCGCTGGCCTCTCGTCGCCGCAGCCGTGGACGCGCAGGAGCCCGGCCGGTGCTGCTGCACCGGCCGGGCTCCATCATGCGGGTCAGACGGGGACGACGGCGCCCGGGCGCCCGAGGACCTCGATCGCGGAGGCCAGCTCCTCGGTGAGGCCGAGGTGCGCGACCGGGTCGGTGCCCTCGGGAAGAGCGGCCAGCTCGGCCTCGAGCTCGCGCACCCGCGGGATGACCGTCTCACCGAACGCCTCGATCTCCTCCTTGACGTGGAGGAAGCCGAGCAGCACGAGGTCGACGCCGATGAGGCGGAACGCCAGCACGCGGCGCGCGACCTGCTCGGGGGTGCCGATGAGGCCGGTGCGGAACCCGTCGTTGTACTGGACGAGGTCCTTGAACTCACTGTCGGCCCACATGCCCTTGCCGTCCTTGGACGCCTGGCCGGCCTCCTTGACGGCGTTGCCGAAGTCGTTGACCTTGTCGGCGTCGGCGTTGGCGATGATCGCGTCGAGCACCTCGACGGCCTCGGCCTCGGTCTCGCGGACCACGGCGAAGGCGTTGAGCCCGAACTTGATGGTGCGGCCGTTCTCGGCGGCGTACCCGCCCACCTGGGCGACCTGCTCGGCGACGCCCTCGGGGGTGTTGCCGTTCATGAAGTACCAGTCCGAGACGCGGCCGGCCATCTGGCGGGCGGCGGTGGAGTTGCCGCCCTGGAAGACCTCGGGCAGCACGTCGGGCTGGGGGCGGAAGTTGAGGTCGCCCACCTGGAAGTGCTTGCCCTGGAAGGCGAAGTGGTCGGTGGTCCAGGCGCCGCGGAGGATCTGGATGAACTCCTCGGACTGCTCGTAGCGCTCGTCGTGCTCGAGCCAGGTGGCGCCCAGGTCGAGCGCCTCCTTCTTGAACCACCCCGAGACGACGTTGAGGCACAGGCGGTCACCCGTCAGCGCCTGCGCGGTGGCGGCCCACTTGGCCAGCACCGCCGGCGGCCAGAAGTAGGGGTGCACGGCGGCGATGACCTTCAGCTTCTCAGTGGCCAGCAGCAGCGCCAGGGAGAAGGACGTCGACTCGTGCTGGGCGTCCGCGCCGTAGGAGGCGGCGTAGCGCACCTGGGAGAGGGCGTACGTGAAGCCCGCCTTCTCCGCGGCCCGGGCTGTCTCGATGTTGTAGGCGGGCTCGTGGGACGTGCGCTGCGGGAGGTTGGACACCACCAGGCCGCCCGAGACGTTGGGCACCCAGTAGGCGAACTCCACCGGAGCGAGCTCGGATCGCGTGGACGCGGAGTGGGGCAGGGGCGTGCTCATCGGGGTCTCCTCGACTCCTCATCGGTCCTGGCGGGAGCACCGCTCCCCGCAGGCCCCTCGGGGCCCTCGGTCGGTCGGTTGCTGCGGCGTCAGCGAGCCAGGTCTCTCAGCCGCTCTGGATGGGTGCGCGCAGCGTGTCCCGGAGGACGGGCTCCCGTCAAATCTCCCGGCCCGGCGCGCCGCAGGGCCGGGAGCCGCACGGACGGACGCGCGGCTCGAGCGCTCCGGCGCTCGGCCGCTCGCGCGGTGGGTCAGCCCTGCAGACCGCGCGGGGCGACGACGGCGAGCACCGCGACCCCCACGGCCAGCACGAAGCAGGTGGTGGCGTCGACCCACGGCGTGCGCACGGCGAGGGGGCCGAGCGCCGAGAGGGGCAGCACGAGGTGCAGCACGCCCAGCACGAGCAGGAGCGCGGCCAGGATGAGCCCCGCCAGCCAGAAGGAGACGACCGCGGCGGCGACGAGCACCGCCAGCAGGCCCGCCCCGAAGCCCCACACGAGGGCGGCGGGCGGCGGCCAGGGCGAGCGCGCGGGCCCGGTCGGCCCGGTCGAGGGGGCGGCCCGGTCCTCGGCAGCACCGCCGGACCCCGCCGGCGGGGCGCCGCCGCCGTCGCCGTCCGGACCAGGTGCAGGACCGGGCTGACGGGGTGGCTCGGGCGGACCGGTGTCCGTCCGTGCAGGCTCCACCCGCTCAGGCTAGCCGCGCGTGAGCCGCCCGAGCGGTGGTGACGCTCGTCGCACGCACGGCGGGCGTGTCGATCACCGCAGCGGGTAGCACTGGCGTGTGACCACCCGCACCACCTCGCGCCCCGCGGCCCCCGCCGGGCAGCAGCCCCAGCAGCGGCCCCAGCAGCAGCCCGGCGACGGGCGGCCCACGCGCGCCGACGTGGAGCGGACCGCTCGGGAGCGCTTCGGCTTCTCGCAGCTGCGCCCCGGGCAGGGCGAGGCCGTGGAGTCGCTGCTGGCCGGGCGCGACGTGCTGGCCGTGATGCCCACGGGCCGCGGCAAGTCGGCGGTGTACCAGCTGGCGGCGCTGTGGCTGCCGGGGCCGACCGTGGTGGTCTCCCCGCTCATCGCCCTCCAGCGCGACCAGGTGCAGGCCCTGGCCCGCACGGGCGTGCACGACGCGGTGGCGGTGAACTCCTCGCAGTCGGCCCGCGAGAACGGCGCGGCGTGGGACGCGCTGGGCACCGGTGACGCGGAGTTCGTCTTCCTGGCGCCGGAGCAGCTGGCCCGCACCGACGTCCGCGAGCGGCTGCGGGCCCTGCGGCCCAGCCTCTTCGTGGTGGACGAGGCGCACTGCGTGTCCTCCTGGGGCCACGACTTCCGGCCGGAGTACCTGCGCCTGGGCGACGTCGTCGCCGAGCTCACCACCCACGACGACGACGGCGAGCAGCACCGGCCGGTGGTGTGCGCGCTGACCGCCACCGCCGCACCGCCGGTGCGCCGCGAGGTGGTGGCCCGCCTCGGCATGCGCGACCCCGAGGTGGTGGTCCAGGGCTTCGACAGGCCGAACATCTTCCTCGAGGTGGTCCGCGAGACCGACGGCGCCGACGCCAAGCGCGCCGTGGTGGTGGAGCGGGCGGCGACGGCCGCCAAGCCGGGCATCGTGTACGTGGCCACCCGCAAGGACGCCGAGGCGTACGCCGACGACCTGTCCCACCTGGGTCTGGACGTGGAGGCCTACCACGCGGGCCTGTCCGCGGAGGACCGGCACTGGGTGCACGAGGCCTTCACGCAGGGAGACCTCGACGTGGTGGTGGCGACGTCGGCGTTCGGCATGGGCATCGACAAGCCCGACGTCCGCTTCGTGCTGCACGCGTCGGTGACGGACTCCCTGGACAGCTACTACCAGGAGGTCGGCCGCGCGGGACGCGACGGCGAGCCGTCCCTGGCCACGCTGTGCTACCGCCCGGAGGACCTGGGCCTGCAGCGCTTCCACGCCGGCGGCGGTCCCGACGAGCAGGCGCTCGCGCAGGTGGCCGGCGCGGTCCACGACGGCGGTGGCTCCCCCGTGCCGGCGGCCGACGTCCGCGGCGCCGCGGGGCTGACCGCCACCCGGACCACCGGGCTGCTGAACCTCCTGGAGCAGGCCGGCGCCGTGAGGGTCACGCGCGACGGTGCGGCGTGGGCGGAGGAGGGCACCGCGGTCGGCGCCGCCGTGAGGGCCGCCGTCGAGACCGCGCAGGAGCGCCGCCGCACCGACAGGTCCCGACTGGAGATGCTGCGCGGGTACGCCGAGACCACCGGCTGCCGGCGCCAGTTCCTCCTGGCGTACTTCGGCGAGCGCCTGGACGCCCCGTGCGGGAACTGCGACACCTGCGCCTCCGGCTCGGCGGCCGCCGTCCACGCCGAGCGCGCCAGCGCCGCGTCCGGCGCCGGCTCGTACGGGGTGGACGACGCCGTGGAGCACGCCGCCTGGGGCCCTGGCGTCGTCATGAGCACCGACGGCGACCGGATCACCGTGCTGTTCGAGCGCGAGGGCTACAAGACCCTCGCCCTGGCCGCCGTCGAGAAGGGCCACCTGCTGACTCCCGCCCGTCCATGATCATGGGCGCTGCGCCCACCGCGTCACCGGCGACTACCGTGCGCGACATGCCTGCAGACGCCCCCACGATCGTCGCCACATCCGGCGGCATGAAGCCCGGTCGGCGCAGCCGTTTCGCCTTCGCCCCGCTCGTCGAGCACGCCGTCGAGCTGTCCGGTACCACCGGCCGCCCCAAGCTCGTGCACCTCGGCACCGCCTCCGGCGACCAGCGCTGGTGGAACGCCGAGCTCGACGAGGCCGCGGCCAACGCCGGCTGGGACCTGCGCCACCTCAACCTCTTCACCATGCCGAGCGTCGACGATCCCGAGGCGCTGCTCCTGGACGCCGACGTCGTCTGGGTGGGCGGCGGCTCCGTGGTCAACCTGCTCGCGGTGTGGCGGGCGCACGGCCTCGACCAGGTCTTCCGCCGGGTCTGGCAGGCGGGCGTGGTGCTCGGCGGGGTGAGTGCCGGCTCCATCTGCTGGCACGTCGGCGGCACCACCGACTCCTTCGGCCCGGCGCTGCGCCCGGTGACCGACGGCCTCGCCCTGCTCCCCTACGGCAACGGCGTCCACTACGACTCCGAGGCCGAGCGGCGCCCCCTCGTGCAGCGGCTCGTCGCCGAAGGGGTGCTGCCCACCACGCACTGCACCGACGACGGCGTCGGCCTGGTCTACCGCGGCACCGAGCTGGTCGAGGCGGTGAGCGAGGTGCGCGGCAAGGGCGCCTACACCGTCACCCGCTCGTCCACCGATCAGGACGACGACGGAGGCGCCGTCGCCGTCGAGGAGCGCCTGGAGCCCCGCGCCCTCCCCGGAGCCCGCTGACACTGCTCGGGAGGTCCATGATCACGGGTGGGAGGTGCACGGGAAGCCCATGATCACGGTGATCATGGGCTTCCCGTGCACCTGCTCCGCCGGGGGGTCAGTGCGTGAAGTGGCGGGCGCCGGTGAGGTACATCGTCACGCCGGCGGCCTGCGCCGCGGCGACGACCTCGTCGTCGCGCACCGACCCACCGGGCTGGACGACGGCGCGCACGCCGGCGTCGAGCAGCACCTGCAGGCCGTCGGCGAAGGGGAAGAACGCGTCGGAGGCGGCGACGGCGCCGCGGGCGCGCTCCTCGCCGTGGCTGTTGGCCCGCTCCACCGCCAGGCGGCAGGAGTCGACCCGGTTGACCTGCCCCATGCCCACGCCCACCGACGCTCCCCCGCGCGCCAGGAGGATCGCGTTGGACTTCACCGAGCGCAGGGCCCGCCACGCGAACGCGAGGTCGGCGAGGACCTCCGGCGAGGCCGCCTCGCCGGTGGCCAGCGTCCAGCCCGACGGGTCGTCACCGGCGGCGTCGAGCACGTCGGCCTGCTGCAGCAGCAGCCCGCCGGAGACGGCGCGGAACTCCGGCCGCGCCACGCCCGCCGCCGGCAGGGGCGCGCGCAGCAGGCGCACGTTCTTCCGGCCGCGCAGCACCTCGAGGGCGTCGTCGTCGAAGTCGGGGGCGACGACCACCTCGGTGAACACCTCGGCCACCTGCTGCGCCATCGCCAGCGTCACGGGACGGTTGGTGGCGATGACGCCGCCGAAGGCGGAGACGGGGTCGCAGGCGTGCGCGGCGGCGTGAGCGGTCGCGACGTCCGCGCCGACGGCGACGCCGCACGGGTTGGCGTGCTTGATGATCGCCACGGCGGGCTCGGCGAAGTCCGAGGCGGCGCGGCGGGCCGCGTCGGCGTCGACGTAGTTGTTGTAGCTCATCGCCTTGCCGTGCAGCTGCTCGGCGCGCGCCAGGCCGGTGTCGCCACCGGCGAGCCCGCCGGTGCGGGCGGTGTAGACCGCGGCGCTCTGGTGGGGGTTCTCGCCGTAGCGCAGCACCTGCGAGCGGGTCCAGGTCGCGCCGACGAAGCTCGGGAACTGCGGCGCTGCGGTGGTGTCGGCCCCCTCGCCACCCTCCTCGGTGACCAGCGTGGTGGCCCACCACGAGGCGACGGCGACGTCGTAGGCGGCGGTCGCGGCGAACGCCTTGCCGGCCAGGCGGCGGCGCTGCGCGAGCGTGGTGCCGCCGACGCGCACCTCGGCCAGCACGGCCTCGTAGTCGGCCGGGTCGACGACCACGGCCACCGACGCGGAGTTCTTCGCGCTGGCGCGCACCATCGCCGGGCCGCCGATGTCAATCTGCTCCACGCAGTCCTCGGGTCCGGCGCCGGAGGCGACGGTCTGCTCGAACGGGTAGAGGTTCACCACCACCAGCTCGAACGCCTCGATGCCCAGCTCCTCCAGCTGGCGGCGGTGGTCGGGGTCGCGCACGTCGGCGAGCAGGCCGGCGTGGACGCTCGGGTGCAGCGTCTTGACGCGGCCGCCGAGGCTCTCGGGGAAGCCGGTGATGCGCTCGACGGGTGTCACCGGGATGCCGGCGGCGGCCACCCTGTGGGCGGTGGAGCCGGTGGAGACGATGTCGACGCCGGCCTCGTGCAGCCCGCGCGCGAGCTCCACCAGCCCGGACTTGTCGGAGACGCTGACGAGGGCGCGGCGGACGGGCTTGCGGCCGTCCTCCGACGTCGAGCTGGTCTTCTGCTGGGTCTGCTGCGTCACGAGAACCGGGCCTTCCTTCCCTCGACGGTCCAGCCGCCGGTGGTCATGCGGGTCACGACGTCGACGAGCAGCGCCCGCTCGACGGTCTTGATGCGCTCGTGGAGCGCGGTCTCGTCGTCGTCGTCGAGCACGTCGACGGCGCGCTGGGCCAGCACCGGGCCGGTGTCGACGCCGTCGTCGACGAGGTGGACGGTGCAGCCGGTGACCTTCACCCCGTGGGCGAGGGCGTCCCGGACGCCGTGCGCCCCCGGGAAGGACGGCAGCAGGGCGGGGTGGGTGTTGACCACCCGGCCGCCGAAGGCCTCCAGGACGGCGGGGCCCAGCACGCGCATGAAGCCGGCGCTGACCACGAGGTCGGGACGGTGCCGGGCCACCTCGGCGGCGAGCGCGGCGTCCCAGGCGGCGCGGTCGGGGTGGTCGCGCACCTCCACCACGAACCTCCCGGTGCCGGCCCGTTCCGCACGGGCCAGGGCGGGCGCCGCGCGGTGCGCGGAGTCGGCGCCGACGGCCACCACCTCGAACGGGGCGCCCGGTGCCGCGGCGGCGTCGAGCAGCGCCTGGAGCAGCGTGCCGGAGCCGGAGGCCAGCACCACCAGGCGCGAGCGCGAGGGGGGTGTGCTGGGCGAGGTCACGGTCGGAGACCATAGCGAGGCCGGCAGCGGGCGTTCCGCGCAGGCGAGGCCAGTGCGAGCAGAGCAGGAGCACCCAGGGATGAGCGACCCGTACGCGCCCCCGGGGTCGCGGCGCGGCACCGGCGAGGTGCCCGGCGGCCACGGCGGTCCCGACGGAGCCGGCGGCGGTCCGGGCGGGCAGGGCCGCCCGGACCCGCGCGCGCAGCGCCGCCAGCTGCCGCCATCGGTCCCCCACCGCACCCCCGACCGGCGTCCGCCGGACCCCGACGGGCAGCTGCGCACGGCGCGGCTGGGGCTGCGCTTCTCCCTGTGCGTGCTCGCCGGCCTGGTCGCCACCACGTCGCTGCCCCTGCCGTGGAGCCTCGGCGGCCCGGTGTTCGTGCTGGTCGGCCTGGTGGTCGGGGTGGTGGCGCTGGTCTCCGCGGTGCGGGCGCGGCTGCGCTGGCCGTCCTTCGTGACCCTGGGCGCGGGCCTGGCCCTGGCGCTCGTGCTGCTGCTCCTGCAGGCGGCGATGCTCGTCCTGTGGCCGCAGATGTCCGACATGCAGCGGTGCACGGCCAGCGCCATCACCCGCAGCGGCCTCGAGCAGTGCCAGGCCGAGTACCAGCAGGGGCTGCAGAGCCTGCTGCCCTCGCTGCAGAGCCCCGCCGCGGGCGGCTGACCCGCGGGACGACAGCGGGCGCCCGCCCCTCCTCGTGGAGGGGGCGGGCGCCCGCTGCTCGTCAGCGACGCCGCTGCGACGCGCAGGTCAGGCGAGGGACTGCATGACCTCGCGCGCCAGGGCGGCCGTCTCGGACGGCGTGCGGCCGACCTTGACGCCGGCGGCCTCGAGGGCCTCCTTCTTGGCCTGCGCGGTGCCCGCGGAGCCGGAGACGATGGCGCCGGCGTGGCCCATGGTCTTGCCCTCCGGGGCGGTGAAGCCCGCCACGTAGCCGATGACCGGCTTGGTGACGTTCTCCTTGATGAACGCCGCCGCGCGCTCCTCCGCGTCGCCGCCGATCTCACCGATCATGACGATGACGTCGGTGTCGGGGTCGGCCTGGAACGCCTCGAGGGCGTCGATGTGGGTGGTGCCGATGATCGGGTCACCACCGATGCCCACGGCCGTGGAGAACCCGAAGTCGGCCAGCTCGTACATCATCTGGTAGGTCAGCGTGCCGGACTTGCTGACCAGGCCGATGCGCCCGGCGGGCGTGATGTCGGCGGGGATGATGCCGGCGTTGGACGCACCCGGGGTGATGAGGCCGGGGCAGTTCGGGCCGATGAGCCGGCTCGTGCCCTTCGCCTGCGCGTGCGCGAAGAACTCCGCGGTGTCCTTGACCGGCACGCCCTCGGTGATGACGACCACGAGGGGCACCTCGGCGTCGATCGCCTCGACGGCGGCGGCCTTGGTGCCGGAGGCCGGCACGAAGATGACCGTGACGTCGGCACCGGTCTCCTTGACGGCGTCGGCCACGGACCCGAAGACCGGCACCTGCACGGCAGCGCCGTCGGCGCCCGTGAACTCGACCGTCTCGCCGGCCTTCTTGGGGTTGACGCCACCGACGACGGTGGTGCCGGAGGTCAGCATGCGCTGGGTGTGCTTGCGGCCCTCGGAGCCGGTCATGCCCTGCACGATGACCTTGGAGTCCTTGGTCAGGAAGATCGCCATGTCTGTTCCTCTCTCAGCTGCTCAGCCGGGCCGTCAGCGGGAGGCCAGCTCGGCGGCCTTGCGGGCCGCGCCGTCCATCGTGTCCACCACGGTCACCAGCGGGTGGGCGGCCTCGGCGAGGATGCGCCGGCCCTCCACCACGTTGTTGCCGTCGAGGCGCACGACCAGGGGCTTGGTGGCCTCGTCGCCGAGGATCTCCAGCGCCTGGACGATGCCGTTGGCCACCGCGTCGCACGCGGTGATGCCGCCGAAGACGTTGACGAAGACGCTCTTGACCTGCGGGTCGCCGAGGATGACGTCGAGGCCGTTGGCCATGACCTGCGCCGAGGCGCCGCCGCCGATGTCCAGGAAGTTGGCGGGCTTGACGCCGCCGAACTCCTCGCCGGCCTGCGCGACCACGTCGAGGGTGCTCATGACCAGCCCCGCGCCGTTGCCGATGATGCCGACCTCGCCGTCGAGCTTGACGTAGTTGAGGTGGCTGGCGCGGGCCTTGGCCTCGAGCGGGTCGCCGGCAGCGGCCTCCTCCTCGGCCAGGGCCGCGGTGTCGGGGTGGCGGAAGGAGGCGTTGTCGTCCAGCGACACCTTGCCGTCCAGAGCCACCACGCGGCCGTCACCGGTGAGCACGAGCGGGTTGACCTCGACCAGCGTGGCGTCGGCCTCGCGGTACACGGTCCAGAGCTTCTCGAGGACGTCGGCCACCTGCGGCGCGACGTCGTCGCCGAAGCCGGCGGCGGTGGTGATCTCCGTCGCCTTGGCGGCGTCGATGCCCACCGAGGGGTCGACGGCCACGCGGGCGAGGGCCTCGGGGCGCTCCACCGCGAGCTGCTCGATCTCCATGCCGCCCTCGACGCTGGCCATGGCCAGGTAGCGCCGTTCGGCGCGGTCCAGCAGCAGGGAGACGTAGTACTCGGTGGCGATGTCGGCGCCGGCCGCGATCATCACCTTGTGGACCGTGTGGCCCTTGATGTCCATCCCGAGGATGTCCCGGGCGCGCGCCTCGGCCTCGTCAGCGGTCTTCGCCACCTTGACGCCGCCGGCCTTGCCGCGGCCGCCGACCTTCACCTGGGCCTTGACGACGACGACCTTCCCGTCGCCCGCGCCGAGCTGCTCGGCGGCCGCGCGGGCCTCCTCGGGCGTCGTGGCCACGAGGCCCGGCAGCACCGGGACGCCGTGGGACTCGAACAGGTCGCGCGCTTGGTACTCGTACAGGTCCACTGGGGCTGCGCCTCCATCGTCGGCCGCTGCGGGTGTCCCGCGCACCGGCGGGACCTGCTCGTCGGCCGCCCGGCCTGCACGCGGGGTGCGCCCGCGAGCCTAACGAGCCGCGCGCAGGCCCTCGGACGAGCCCCTGACCAGCCTCAGCCGAGCACCGCGAGCGCCGCGGCGGGGTCGTCGGTGAACAGGCCGTCCACCCCGTCGTCGCGCAGCTGGCGCAGCAGCCCCGCCACGTCACCGCGGGCCGCGAGGTCGCGCCCGTCGCCGCTGCGCAGCTCAGCGGGCAGGAAGGTGTTCTCCGGCCGCACGGTGTACGGCACCACGGCCAGCCCGGCGGCGTGCGCGTCGTCCACGAGGCGGCTGCCGCGACGGGCACCGGACCGGCCGCGGGCGTCGCGCGGCTCCACCTGCACCAGGTGCGGGGCCAGGACGTCGGCCCACCCCCGCAGCTCGGCCAGTCCGTCGGGGGTGCACAGGTCGGCGTAGTCGCGGTGGTCGCCCGCCAGCCGCAGGTCCGGGGGCGCTCCGGTGGGCTGCGTCAGCTGGGCCAGGTGCAGCGCGGGGGCTGCTGCTCGCAGCCGCTGCAGGGGTGCCACCTCGAAGCACTGGACGACGACGACGGCGGCGGCAGCAGCGGCCGGGCCGCCGCTGCGCGGCTCGTCGTCGTCCTGGTCCTCCAGCAGCCCGGACGCCTCCAGCGCTGTGAGCAGCCGCGGCTCCAGCGCCAGGCCGGCCGCCTCGAAGTGCGCCGGGTGCTTCAGCTCCGGCCACACCGCCACCGGCCGGCCGGACCGCGCCGCGAGCTCCTCGCGCAGCGCGAGCACCTCACCGAAGGTCATCACCGGCTGCTCGCCGTCGTGGGCGGCGCTGGCGGGCCGCAGCTGGGGCAGCCGCTCGCGGGCGCGCAGGGTGCGCACCTGCGCGAGGGTGAGGTCCTGGGAGAACCAGCCGGTCAGCGCGACGCCGTCGACGACGCGCGTGCGGCGCAGGTGGGCCAGCTCGGGGTGGTCGGCGACGTCCGTGGTGTCGCTGAGCTCGGCCTCGTGCCGGACCACCAGCTCGCCGTCGGCGGTGGCCACCAGGTCGACGTCCACGCCGTCCGCGCCCTCGGCCACCGCCAGCTCGTACGCGGCGCGCGTGTGCTCCGGGCGGCGCGCGCTGGCTCCGCGGTGGCCGACCACCACCGGCCGCCGTCCCTCAGGGGTGCTCATGCCCCACCCCTGCTCTCTCCTGGCCGTCGACCGGGGGGGTGGGCGTCTCGCCGACCGGGTGGCGGCGCGGCGCGGACCAGCGCGGTGACGGCTCCGCGCAGCTCGGTGAGCGTCGCCGCGCCGTAGCCGAGGACGACGGCCGGCGGCAGGTCGGTGCGGGCCACCGCGTACGCGGCGAGGTCCGCCAGCACGAAGCCGTCAGCCCTTACGGCCGCCACGACGGCGGCGGCGTCCGTCCCCGCGGGCAGCTCGACCACCACGTGCAGACCGGCTGCCGCCCCGCGGGGGCGCAGGTGGGGGTGCTCGGCCAGGAGCTGGCGCAGGAGGTCGCGGCGGTGGGCGTGGTCGCGGCGCACCCTGGCCACGTGCCGCCGCAGGCCCCCGCCGGCCAGGTGCGCCGCCAGAGCGCGCTGGAGGACGCCGCTCACGGGGGCGCCGAGGTCCTCGCGGACCGCTGCGAGCGCCCCGCGCAGCCCCGGGGGCGCCAGGAGGTAGCCCGCGCGCAGCCACGGCGAGAGCACCTTGGAGAACGTCCCGAGGTGCACCACCAGCTCGGGGGCCAGCGACGCCAGGGCGGGCAGCGGCGCCGCGCCGTAGCGGAACTCGCCGTCGTAGTCGTCCTCGACGACGACGGCGCCCGCCTGGCGCGCCCAGGCCAGCAGCGCCGCGCGGCGCTCCAGCGGCAGCACACCGCCCCACGGGTACTGGTGGCTGGGGGTGACGAGCACCGCGTCCGCGCCGGAGCTGGGAGCGGGGAGCGCCTCGACGCGCAGGCCGTCGTCGTCGGCGTCCACGGGGAGGAGCTGGGCCCCGAGGCGGCGCAGGCAGCGCGCCGACGAGGGGTACCCCGGGTCCTCGACGACCACGCGCAGGTCGCGGCCGCGCTGGGCGCGCAGGGCGTGGGCGACGAGGGCGAGGCCGTCGCCGGTGCCGGCGGTCACGACCACGTCGGCGGGGTCGGCGTCGATGCCGCGGGCGGCCCGCAGGTGGGCGGCCACCTGCTCCCGCAGGGACCGCAGCCCGGTGGGCGGTGGCTCGTCGTCGGGGACGACGGCGAGGGTGGCCTCCCGCCACGCGGTGCGCCACGCCGCGTCGGCCAGGCGGGAGGTGTCCGGCCGCCCGGGGCGCAGGTCCACCGCTGCCGGGACCTCGGGCGCCGCGACCACCGGCGGGGCAGGCGTCCGCGGCTGCGGGAGCGCGCCGACGTGCTCGCTGACGCGGGTGCCGCTGCCGTGGCGGGCCTCGAGGAAGCCCTCCCCCGCGAGCTGGTCGTAGGCGGCGGTGACGGTGGCGCGGGACAGGCCCAGCTGCTCGGACAGGCGCCGGGTGGCCGGCAGCTGCGCGCCGGGCGGGAGGCGACGGTCGCGGACGGCGGCGCGCAGGGCGTCGGCCAGCTGGACGTGCAGCGGCGCGCCGGCCCTGCGCTGCAGGGTGACGGGCAGGTCCAGGTCGGCTGCGGTGCGCACGGGCCTCCTCGCGGCAGTGGCTCAGTGGACTGCTCGTCCGGGGCTCGAGTGGACTCCCCGGCCGGTCCACTGGGCGGCCAGTCTGCTCCTGTGACCGCCAGCCCCGCCACCACCGGACCGTCCTCGGCCGAGCTCCCCGTGACCGACCGCACCCGCTTCACGCGCTACGGGCACCGCCAGGTGACCGACCGCGCCGCGCTGCACGACGTGCTCGACACCGCGCTGGTCGCGCACGTCGCCGTGGTCCGCGAGACTCCTGCGCCGGCCGCCGTCGTCCTGCCGATCGCGTCGGCGCGCGACGGCGAGTCGCTGCTGCTGCACGGCTCCACCGGCGGCGGCCTGCTGCGCGCGGCGGCCGCCGGGCAGACGGTGACCGCCACGGTGACCGTGCTCGACGGCGTGGTGTATGCCCGCACAGTGTTCGACAGCTCCATGAACTACCGCTGCGCCGTGGTCTACGGAGTGCCGACCGTGGTGCCGGACGAGGAGAAGGAGGAGGCACTGCGGGTGCTGTCCGAGCACCTCATGCCCGGCCGGTGGGAGGAGGTGCGCCGCCCGACCCGCCGCGAGCTCGCCGCGACGCTGGTGCTGCGACTGCCGCTGGACGAGGCCAGCGTCAAGGTCCGCGCCGCCGGCGCCAGCGAGGACGAGGCGGAGGACCCCGGTGCCTGGGCGGGCGTGCTGCCGCTGCACACCGCGGTGGGCGCGCCCCGCGCCGGTGACGACGTGCCGTCGAGCGTGCCCGTCCCGGCGAGCGTGGCCGCCGGCGCGCAGCGCCTGGCCGGCTGGCTGCCGCCCTACCGCTGACCGGCCCCGCCCTCGTTCGGCTCAGGGTGGCCCTGGTCCGCTCGGAGTGGACCGGGGCCACCCTGAGCCACACGAGGAGTGGACCGGATCCCCCCAGCGCCGGGGCGTCGGGCGGATCAGGTGGTGGCGGGGCCGGGGTGGATGTCGAGCCGGCGGTCGACCAGGTAGGGGTTGTCGCGGCGGCCCGCCTCGACGACGGCGGTGTCGACGTCGGCCAGCAGCAGCGTGCTGGACGTGACGTCACCGGGCGGCGCCGCCGCCAGCACCTGGCCGGTCGGGGCCACGATGCTGCTCAGCCCCACGAAGGCGAGGTCGACCTCGCGCCCGCAGTGGTTGGCGTACGCCACGTAGACCTGGTTCTCCCAGGCCCGGGCGCGGATGATCACGTCGGCGATGAAGGAGAACGGCTCCATCTGGGCGGTCGGCACCGCCACGAGGTGCGCCCCGGCCGCCGCGGCGGCGCGCACCGCCTCGGGGAACTCCACGTCGTAGCAGATGAGGACGGCGACCCTGACGCCGCCGACGTCGAACAGCGACACCGGCCGGTCTCCCGGCACGAAGGCGTCGCGCTCGTCCGGGCCGAACAGGTGGGTCTTCACGTGGTGCCCCAGCACCTCGCCGTCGGAGCCCACGAGCACAGCGGTGTTGACCACCTGCCCGTCGACCCGCTCCGGCATGCCGACCAGCAGCGCGATCCCGTGCCGCCGGGCCACCTCGGCGACTGCCGGCACCAGCTCACCGGCGGCGCGGTCGGCCATCTCCGCCGTCCGCTGCACGCCCAGCTCGTACCCGGTGAGGAACATCTCCGGTGTCAGCAGCAGACCGGCGCCGGCGTCGGCGGCCTCCGCGGCGCGCTCGTCGAGCTCGGCGAGGTTGGCGGCGACGTCCCCCAGGACGCCGGCGGACTGCAGGAGCGCGAGGCGCAGCACGGTCACCCCGTCATCCTGCCCCGCCGGTGCGGTGCTGGGGACGGGCCGGTGGCGAGGACCGCTGCGGCGGGTCCGTGATCACGGGCTGCGGTGTGCGGAACGCCCATGATCACGAAGGGGGTCAGAGCTTCTGGACGGGGGCGTAGCGCAGCAGCAGGCGCTTGGTGCCCTCGCTGCGGAAGTCCACGTGCGCCACGGTCTTGTCGCCCGTGCCCTCGACGGCCACGACCGTGCCCATGCCGAAGGAGTCGTGCGTGACGCGGTCCCCCGCCGCCAGCGAGATCACCGGCCGCGTGCCCGCGGTGCGCACTCCTGGCGTGCCGGCCAGCTTCGCCTGCGCCGAGGAGTGGCTGCTGCCGTAGCCACCGGCGTTGTAGGTCGAGCCACCGCGGCCTCCGCCGGCACCGCCGCCCCACCCGGACGCACCCGAGGCCTCGGCGCGCTCCCAGCGGACCAGCTCGTGCGGGATCTCGTCGAGGAAGCGCGACGGCGGGAAGTACTGCGGCTGCCCCCACGCGCTGCGGGACGCCGCCCGTGAGATCCGCAGGTAGCGGCGGGCGCGGGTGATCCCCACGTACGCCAGGCGCCGCTCCTCGGCGAGCTCGTCGTCGTCCGCCAGCGACCGCTGGTGGGGGAACGTGCCGTCCTCCAGGCCGGTGAGGAAGACGACCGGGAACTCCAGGCCCTTGGCGGTGTGGAGGGTCATCAGCGTGACGACTCCGCTGTCCTCCCCGGCCTCCTCGTCGGCCCCGTCGGCCACGGCGGAGCCGGGGATCTGGTCGGCGTCGGCCACGAGCGAGACCGTCTCGAGGAAGTCGGCCAGGGTCCCCTCGGGGTTGGCCTGCTCGTACTCGGCCGCCACGGCCGACAGCTCGGCGAGGTTCTCCACGCGGGACTCGTCCTGCGGGTCGAGGCTGGCGCGCAGCTCGGCGAGCAGCCCGGACCTGTCGAGCACGGCCTCGAGCACGGTCGACGGACCGGCGCCGCCCTCGACGACGGTGCGCAGCTCGTCCATGAGGTCGGTGAAGCCGCGGATGCACGTCAGCGAGCGCGCGGCGATGCCGGGAGCCTCCACGGCCCGCTCCAGCGCCGCGGGGAACCCGATGCGCTCGCGGTCGGCCAGGGCGGCCACGCACGCCTCGGCGCGCTCGCCGATGCCGCGCTTGGGCACGTTGAGGATGCGGCGCAGGCTGACGACGTCGTCGGGGTTGGCGAGGGCCCGCAGGTAGGCGAGGGCGTCGCGGACCTCGCGGCGCTCGTAGAAGCGCGTGCCGCCGACCACCTTGTACGGCATGCCGACGCGCACGAACACCTCCTCCAGCGCCCGCGACTGCGCGTTGGTCCGGTAGAAGACGGCCACGTCGCCGTAGCGCACGCCCTCGTCGTCGACGAGCCTGTCGATCTCGGAGGCGACGAAGGCCGCCTCGTCGTGCTCGGCGTCGGCCACGTACCCGACGATCTGCTCGCCGGCGCCCTCGGCTGTCCACAGGTTCTTGGGGCGGCGGTCGGAGTTCTTGGCGATGACGGCGTTGGCCGCAGACAGGATCGTCTGGGTGGAGCGGTAGTTCTGCTCCAGCAGCACGGTCTTCGCGTCCGGGTAGTCCTCCTCGAACTCGACGATGTTGCGGATCGTCGCGCCGCGGAAGGCGTAGATGGACTGGTCGGCGTCACCGACGACCGTCAGCTCGGCCTGCGGAACCCCGTCCGGCTGTCCCTCGGGCCCCCAGGTGGCGCCGGGGCCGCCGACCAGCTCGCGCACGAGCGTGTACTGGGCGTGGTTGGTGTCCTGGTACTCGTCGACGAGCACGTGCCGGAAGCGGCGGCGGTAGTGCTCGGCGACGGCGGGCACGGTCTGCAGCACCCGGACCGTGGTCATGATGAGGTCGTCGAAGTCGAGCGCGTTGGCCTGCCGCAGCCGCGCCTGGTAGAGCGCGTAGACCTCGGCGAGGATCCGCTCGGCGTGCGTGCCGTCGGCGGCCTTCGCGGCGTGCGCCTCCGGCGTGACCAGCTCGTTCTTGAGGTTGCTGATCTGCGTGGCCAGCGCGCGGGGGGCGTAGCGCTTGGGGTCGAGGTCGAGCTCGCGGACGACGAGCGCCAGCAGGCGGCGGGAGTCGTCGGCGTCGTAGATGGAGAAGCTGGACCGCAGCCCGGCAGCCTCCGCCTCGCGGCGCAGGATCCGCACGCACGCCGAGTGGAAGGTGGAGACCCACATCGAGCGGACGGCGGGACCGACCAGCCCCTCCAGCCGCTCCTTCATCTCGCCGGCGGCCTTGTTGGTGAAGGTGATCGCCAGCACCTGCCCGGGCCGGGCGCCCCGGGCTGCCACGAGGTGGGCGATGCGGTGCGTGAGCACGCGCGTCTTGCCCGAGCCGGCGCCGGCGACCAGCAGCAGCGGCGACCCCTCGTGCAGCACGCCCTCGCGCTGGGCGGGGTTGAGCCCCTCCAGCAGGGCCGCGGGGTCGATCCGGACCACCGGCCTGTCGGCGAGCACGCCCGGGCGCCCGTCGTCCGAGGGCGACCCGGCGGGGGTCTGCGGGACCGGGAGGGGAAGGTCGTCGAAGAGCGTGCTCATCGTTCGACGAGCCTACGTCCGACCACCGACACCCGGGGTCGCCCGAGGCCGTCCCCCGCGGGCGTCGGGCAGCGGCCTCAGCCGGCGAGGCGCTGCCCCGGGGCCGAGGCGCCCGTGGCGCTGCCGGCGCGGCGCGCGCCGGGCACCACCTTGCCCGCGGCCCACAGGCGCCGCGCCTCGAAGGCGGTGTCGGGGTGGTCGGTGAAGATGCCGTCCACCCCGGCGTCCAGGAACGCCAGGTGCTCCACGAGCGCACGCCCGGGCGCGGCCTCCGAGGGCCCCACGCGCAGCGACGGCGGCAGGAAGGCGTTCTCGTTGCGCAGCGTCCACACGTGCACGTCCAGGCCCGCGCGGTGCGCGTCGGCCACGAGCGGCGTCACCGGGCCGAGCGTCCCGTCGGCGCCCACCGGCAGCACCATGTCCTTGCAGGGCGCCAGCACCTGCGCGTAGGTGGAGACCTCGCGCAAGCCCCAGGGCGTGCACGCGGCGCGGCCGGCGTCGTCGTCCTCGACCAGCTGGACCAGCGGCACGCGCAGGCCCTCGGCCCGCAGCCGCCGCAGGAACGCTGCCTCGAAGCACTGCACCGCCACGGGCGCGTCGGCGGAGTCCAGCCCGAGCCGGCGCAGCTCGGCGATGACCAGCGCGGCGATGTCGAAGCCGTCGGCGGCGTACCGGGAGGGGTCCTTCACCTCGGCGGTCACCACCACCGCGCGCCCCAGCTCCAGCCGCAGCTGCGCGGCCAGCTCGAGCAGCTCGGCGAAGGTCGGCACCTCGTAGAGGCCGTCGTAGACGGTGGTGGTGGGGCGCAGGTGCGGGCGCGGCTCCACGGCGCGCAGCGAGCGGAGCTCCTCGAAGGTGAGGTCCTCGGTGAACCAGCCCGTGACCACCTCGCCGTCCACCACGCGGGTGGTGCGGCGGGCGGCGAGGTCCGGACGGCTCGCCACGTCGGTGGAGTGCGTCACCTCGCTCTCGTGCCGCAGCACCAGCACCCCGTCGCGCGTCGGCACGATGTCCGGCTCGATGCGGTCCGCCCCCAGGCGGGCCGCGAGCTCGTAGGAGGCCAGGGTGTTCTCGGGCCGGTACCCGCTGGCGCCGCGGTGTCCGATGACAGACGGGACCCCGCCGACGAGCGGTGCAGCACTGCTCACGGAACCCAACTCTCCTCCTCGGACCTGGATGCCCGCGGGACAACGGATGAACAGGAGGTGCAGAAGTGACGACTTCGCCGCTCCCATCGGCCACCAGCCGCCCGGTGCTGAGCCCACGAGGGACGTCCGGTGCGCCCGGTGGGGTGGACTCCACCCGGCAGGAGCAGCCCGCCGAGCCCGTCGCGCCGCTGCGCCTAGGCTCCGGGGATGGGCGATCAGGGGCACCGGTCGGGTCCGCTGGGCGCGCTGCTCGAGCGCGTCCCCCCGGGTCTGCGCGCCAGCGCGCAGACCGCGCTGCTCAGCGCCTTCCGCGTCACCCCCGCCCCCGTGCGGCGAGCGCTGGTGCGCGCCGGCACCCCCAGCTTCACGGTGGGCGCGGTCTGCGCGGTGGAGCACGAGGGCGCCGTCCTGTTCCTGCGCCAGCCCCACCGGGGCGGCTGGTCCCTGCCGGGCGGCCTGCTCGACCGCGGCGAGGCGCCGGCCCCGGGCGTGGAGCGCGAGGTGCGCGAGGAGACCGGTCTGCGCGTGCGCGTGGGCGCGCCCGTGACGGCGCTCGTGGAGCCCCGGGTGCGGCGGGTGGACGTCGTCTACCGGGTGGTCGTCGACGAGCGCCCAGAGGTCGTGCCCGGCGGGGAGGCCCGTGGCTTCGCCTGGCTGACCCCCGCGGAGGCCTCCCGCGACGCCGACTCCGCCACCCGGTCCATCCTCACCGGCCTGGTCGAGGCCCTCGCCGACGGCGCGCGCGGCGGACGGCTCCTCCCCTGAGCCGCCCCGCCTCCGCGGACGGCCCGCTGCAGGGGCTGGCGGGCGTAGTGCTCGCCGCTGGCGCCGGCACCCGCCTGCGCCCCCTCACTGACCAGCTGCCCAAGGCCCTGGTGCCCGTCGGCTGCGTGCCGCTGCTCGACAGCGCGCTGGACCGCCTGGCCGCGGCCCTCGGCGACGACCGGCCCACCCCGGACCGCGTGGCCGTCAACGCGCACGCGCTCGCGGAGCTGGTGGCGCAGGCCGCGGCCGGCAGGGCCCACCTGAGCCGTGAGGACCTCCTGCCCGCCGCAGACGAGGACGACGAGCGCGCCGGCGCCCGCCCCGCTGCGCGCCCGGCGCCTCCGGCGCTGGGCCCGTTGACACCGCCTCCGGCGCTGGGCACGGCCGGGGCGCTGGGGGCGCTGCGGGACTGGCTCGACGGGCGCCCGGTGCTGGTCACCAACGCGGACGCGTGGATGCCCGACGGGCCGGCCTTGCTCACCGACCTGGTGCGCGGGTGGGACGGTCGGCGCTGCCGCCTGCTGTGCGAGCCCGCCGCGCCCGGCGCCCGCGCCGACTTCCGCACGCCGGACGGCACCGGGGTCCGCTACGTGGGCTCGTGCGTCCTGCCGGCGCACCTGGTCGCCCGGCTGCGGCCCGTCCCCTCCGGCCTGTACGAGGTCCTCTGGCGGGAGCTGGCCGCCCAGCCCGGTGACGACGGCCTCGACCTCGCGGTGGTGCCACCCGGCAGCGCGGTCGACTGCGGCACCCCCGCCGACTACCTGCGGGCCAACCTCCTGGCCACCGGCGGCGAGAGCGCCGTGGACCCGGGCGCCGAGGTCCTCGGACGCGTCGAGCGGTGCGTCGTGTGGCCGGGCGCCGTCGTCGCGGCCCACGAGCACCTGGTCGAGGTGGTGCGGGCCGGGTCCGCGCGCAGGCCGGTCACGGTGCCCGCCTCCGCGCCGAGCGCCTAACCTCCCCCCATGACCGTCCCCGCGTCCGGTGAGCAGCACGAGATCAGCGCCGGCGCGCTGAGGGCGGTGATCACCGAGGTCGGCGGTGCCCTGCGGTCGTACACCGACGGCGGCCGCGACCTCGTGGTCCCCTTCGACCAGGCCTCCCCCCGCAAGCACTACCGCGGGTCGGTGCTGGCGCCGTGGCCCAACCGCACCGGTGACGGGCGGTGGACCTGGCGGGGCGCCGAGCAGCAGCTGGCGCTGACCGAGCCCGACCGCGCGTGCGCCCTGCACGGCCTCGTGTGCTGGCAGCCGTGGGACCTGGTGGAGCGCTCCGCGGACTCCGTGGTGCTCGGCACCACCGTCTGGCCCCAGGCGGGGTACCCGGGGCACCTGGACCTGCGGGTCAGCTACCGGCTCGTGGAGGAGGGGCCCGACGCCGGCCTCACGTGGGAGCTGGAGGCCACCGGTGTCGGTGACGTGCCGGCGCCCTACGGCACCTCGATCCACCCCTACGTGGTGGCTGGTCCCGGCCGCGTGGACGACTGGACCTTCGAGCTGTCCGCGGGCGCGACGCTCGCGGTGGACCCCGACCGCCTCCTGCCGCTGCTCGACGACGCGGGCCGCGAGCAGCTGCGCCCCGTGGACGGCACCGACCTGGACTTCCGCGGCGGCGCCCCGCTGCGCGGGCGCTCCGTGGACGACGCGTACGCGCAGCTGACCGGCCCCGACGCCGGCACGGCCCGGGTGCTCGCCCCCGACGGCACCGGCGTGGCCGTGCACTGGGACCCGCAGGACTGCCCCTGGGTGCAGGTGCACACCGCCGACCGGCCCGAGCCCGAGGACGACCGCGTGGGCCTCGCCGTGGAGCCCATGACCTGCCCGCCCGACGCCTTGCGCACCGGCACCGACCTGCGCGTGCTCGAGCGCGGCCAGAGCACCCGCTCGTGGTGGCGGATCGAGCCGCTGCGCGCCCCGGCGTCCACCGCGGACCCCTCGTGAGCCAGCTGGTGGTGGTGATGGGGGTCTCCGGCAGCGGCAAGACCACCGTCGCCCAGCTGCTCGCGCAGGACCTCGGCTGGACGTTCGCCGAGGCCGACGACTTCCACCCGCCGGCCAACGTCGCGAAGATGGAGAGCGGGCACCCCCTCACCGACGAGGACCGGTGGCCCTGGCTGCGCTCCCTGCGCGACTGGGCCGACGAGCGGGCCGAGGCCGGCGAGGACGCCGTGGTGACGTGCTCGGCGCTGAAGCGCAGCTACCGCGACCTGCTGCGCGGGTCGCGCGCGCGGGTGCGCTTCGTCCACCTCGACGGGCCCCCCGAGCTGCTGGCGCAGCGCATCGGCGGGCGCACCGGCCACTTCATGCCCAGCTCGCTGCTCGGCTCCCAGCTGGAGGCCCTCGAGCCGCTCGGCGCCGACGAGGACGGCGCGGTGGTCTCGATCGACGCGACACCGCAGGAGTGCGCCCGCGCCGCCGCTGAGGCGCTCGGGCTGTGACCTCGGCGCCCGACGTCCCCGCGGCGCCGCCCCCGGACCCCGCCGCGGGGTCGCGCAGCCTGCGGCTGCTCGTGGCGTTCGCGGCCGTCGTCGTCGCCGTCGCCGGCCTCAAGGCCTTCTCGGGCAGCATCGGACCGGCGTTCCTGGCGGTCGTGCTGGTCATCGTGGTGCACCCGCTCGGCGCCCGCGTCCAGCGCCTGGGCTCCTCTCCGTGGGTGCCGCAGTGGGTGGCCACGTGGACCGGGGTGGCCGTCAACCTCGTGGTGGTCTACCTCATCGTGGCGGCGCTGGCGGCGTCGCTGGCCTGGTCGGCGGTGGAGCTGGCCACCACGCTGCCGCAGTACGCGCCCCAGCTCATCGAGCTGCGCGACCAGCTGCTGGACCTGCTCACCCAGATCGGGCTCAACCAGGCCGAGCTCATCCGGATGATCAACAGCGCCAACCCCTACGAGCTGCTCGGCTACGCGCAGACGCTCGTCTCGGGCCTGGCGTCGGGCCTGACGGACTTCGCGTTCGTGCTGCTGCTGCTGTTCTTCCTCGTGCTCGACGCCGCTCCGTTCCCCCGGCTGCTGGACCAGGCCTCCGAGCTGCACCGCGACGCCGTGGAGGCGATGCGCACCTTCGCCTCCGGCACCCGCCGCTACCTCGTGGTCTCCACCGTCTTCGGCGCCATCGTGGCGGTGCTCGACGTGGTGGCGCTGGTGTACCTGGGCGTGCCGCTGGCGCTGCTGTGGGGCCTGGTCTCGTTCGTCACCAACTACATCGCCAACATCGGCTTCCTGCTCGGCGTGGCCCCGCCGGCGCTGCTCGCGCTGCTCGCCAACGGGCCGGAGAGCGCGCTGCTGGTGGTGGTCATCTACACGGTCATCAACGTGGTGATCCAGGGCCTCATCCAGCCCAAGATCGTGGGCGGCGCCGTCGGGCTCTCGGCCACGCTGACGTTCCTGTCGGTGGTGTTCTGGGGCTTCGTGCTGGGCGGGCTGGGGGCGCTGCTCGCGGTGCCGCTGAGCCTGCTGGCCCGCGCGGTGCTGGTCGACGCTGACCCCCGCGCCCGCTGGATGCTCCCCCTGGTCGCCGGCAGCACCCGCGGCGTGCCGGTGCGCCGGCCGGCGCTGGCGCACGTCCCCCGTCCGCACCTCCCCCAGCGGCACGCGGCACCGGTCCCCGCGCCCGTCCCCGGGGTCACGACGACGACGGACGCCGCGGCTCCGCCCGCTCCCGTCCCGCCGCCCCCGCCCGCCCAGCCGGTCGAGCCCGCCCAGACGGTCGAGCAGGTCGAGCAGCCCAGCCCGACGTCGGCCGCCGAGGAGTGGACCGGTGTCCCGGCCGAGCAGGGCTGGCCGCGCGGGCAGGAGGCGGCTCCTGAGGAGGGGAGCAGCCGTCGCGGGTCCCTCGCCAGGCGGCTGCGCTCCGCCGCTGACCGCCTCCGCTGACCGCCCCTCGCGACGATCACGCACCTGCGCGCCACGTCCGCGGGGAGCACTGGGGAGCCTCAGACCCGGTGGGCAGGCTCACGCCCGGTTCCGACCCCGGAAGCGGGCCTCAGCCTGCCCACCGGGGCCCGGCCTGCCCACCCGGCGGCGCGGCCCGAGGCCCACGGCCCTACGACCGGCGCCGCGCGTCAGCGGCGGGGCTTGCCGGCGGCCAGGGCCTCGGCGGCCTGGGTGACGCGCGAGCTGCGCGTCTCGGCCTTCTTGGCGTCCTCCACCCAGCGCACCCACTCCTTGCGGTGGCTGGGCGCGAGCCCGTCGAAGAAGGCCGTGGCACCGGCCGCCTCCACGGCCGCGGCGAGGTCGTCCGGGACGGCCAGGGGAGCGGGCGCGGACGCCACCTCGACGTCGACGTCCACCTCGTCCCCGGCGGCGAGGCCAGCGGCGGTGCGGTGCTCCGACGACAGCGGGACCATCACCGCGCCGCCCATCGAGCCCGGGGTGGTGGTCCACGAGTACGGCGCCGAGGTCCCGTCAGCACGCGCCACGGTCACCCGCAGCAGCGGTCGCCTCCCGGCCCCCAGGGCGTCGAGCACGTCGGTGGGGACCTCGAGACCCGTGGCGTTCCCGCGCGGGTTGAGCACGCTGGTGCGGTACCTCACGCAGCGGATGCTGCCCGGCCACCGCGGCCGCCGTCCAGACCCGGGGGCCTGGCCGGCTGCCGCGAGGAGGTCAGTCGGCCTTCGGCAGGCCCCGGCTGCGACCCCACGCCTCAGCTGCCTCGCTGGCCACCACGACGCCTGCCGTGACGAGCAGCACCGACGGCCAGGCGCCGATCCGCTTGGCGAGCGGGTGGGACCCGCCCATGGCCGCCGTGTACAGCGCGCCGAGCACCGCGGCGCCCAGCGGCCCGGTGGTCTTCGCCCAGCGCTTGCCGCACCAGGTCCCGGCCAGGCCGAACAGCGTGCCGCCGACCTCCCGCTTCGTCGCGCGGGCGACGGCGAAGCCGCCGAGGAGCCCGGCTGCGGCCACGACGGAGGGCCGCAGCAGCAGCCCCGTGCTCGTCGTCGAGCTCTTCTCGCTCATGAGCGCCTCACTCCCACTCGATGGTGCCCGGCGGCTTGCTGGTCACGTCCAGTACCACGCGGTTGACCTCGGCCACCTCGTTGGTGATGCGCGTGGAGATCCGGGCCAGCACGTCGTACGGCATGCGGGTCCAGTCCGCCGTCATGGCGTCCTCGCTGCTCACGGGCCGCAGCACGACCGGGTGCCCGTAGGTGCGCCCGTCGCCCTGCACGCCCACGGAGCGGACGTCGGCCAGGAGCACCACGGGGCACTGCCAGATGGTGGAGTCGAGCCCGGCGGCCGTCAGCTCCTGGCGGGCGATGAGGTCCGCCGCGCGGAGGACCTCGAGGCGCTCCCTCGTGACCTCGCCGATGATGCGGATGCCCAGCCCGGGACCGGGGAAGGGCTGGCGCCCGACGATCTCGGCAGGCAGGCCGAGCTGCGCGCCGACCGCGCGGACCTCGTCCTTGAAGAGCGCGCGCAGCGGCTCGACCAGCTCGAACTGCAGGTCGTCGGGCAGGCCGCCGACGTTGTGGTGGCTCTTGATGTTCGCGGCGCCCTCGCCGCCGCCCGACTCCACGACGTCGGGGTACAGCGTCCCCTGCACGAGGAAGCGCACCTCGCCGTCGTCGTCGCCAGACCCCGCGGCTGTCGAGGCCTCCGCTGCGTCCTCGATGACCTCGCGGGCCGCGGCCTCGAAGGCCCGGATGAACTCCCGGCCGATCGCCTTGCGCTTGGCCTCCGGGTCGGTGACGCCGGCCAGCGCGGCCAGGAACGCCTCGGAGGCGTCCCACACCTTGAGGTTGACGCCGGTGGCGGCCACGTAGTCGCGCTCGACCTGCTCGGCCTCGCCGGCGCGCAGCAGGCCGTGGTCGACGAAGACGCAGGTCAGCTGGTCACCGACGGCCTTCTGCACGAGGGCGGCGGCGACGGCGGAGTCGACACCGCCGGACAGCCCGCAGATGACGCGTCCGCTGCCCACCTGGGCGCGGATGAGTGCGACCTGCTCGTCGATGATGCTGCCGGCGGTCCAGTCGGCCGGGACCCCTGCGCCGCGGCGCAGGAAGTTCTCCAGCACCTGCTGCCCGAAGCTGGAGTGGGCGACCTCGGGGTGCCACTGCACGCCGTAGAGGCGGCGCTCGTCGTCCTCGAACGCGGCGACCTCGGCCCCGGCGCTCTGCGCGACCACGGAGAAGCCGTCGGGCGCGGCGGTCACCGCATCGCCGTGCGACATCCAGACGCTCTGCTCGGCGGGCTGGCCGTCGAGCAGGGTGGAGCCGTCGGTGGAGGCGCGCAGCTGCGTGCCGCCGTACTCGCGCAGACCGGTCTGGGCGACGGTGCCGCCGAGGGCGGAGGCCATCGCCTGGAAGCCGTAGCAGATGCCCAGCACGGGCACGCCGGCCTCGAACAGCGCCGGGTCGACCTGGGGGGCGCCGTCGGCGTACACCGAGCTCGGCCCGCCGGACAGGATCACGGCGGCCGGGTCCTTGGCGAGGATGTCGGCCACGGACGCGGTGCTGGGCACCACCTCGGAGTAGGCGTCTGCCTCGCGCACGCGACGCGCGATGAGCTGGGCGTACTGGGCGCCGTAGTCCACCACCAGCACCGGGCGGTGCTTGGCCTCGGCGGCCACCTCAGCGGGCGGGGTGGCGGCGGTCTGGTCGGTCACGCACGAGCTCCAGGGGTCGGGGACACGGAGGGGCCGGAGCGGCCGGCGCGCACGTCGGCGACCACCCGGCGCTCGGCCCAGAACGACAGGAACGGCACCACGCCGCACAGCACCAGGACGACGAGGCGCCCGAGCGGCCACCGGAGCTTGCTCCACAGGTCGGCCACCGTGATGAGGTAGACGAAGTAGATCCAGCCGTGGGCGGTGGCGACGACCCGCCCCAGCGTGCCGGCGTCGGTGATGACGTAGTTGACGAAGACCTCGACGGTGAGGACGAGCAGCATCCAGCCGGTGATGAGGGCCATGACCCGGTACCGGGTCAGCGAGGCACCCGGATCGCGGTGGACCCGCGGGGCCGGGGCGCTGGCACCGCCGCGGCGCTGGTCGGCCGTGCTCACCGGTGCACCTCGGGGGTCTCGGGCTGGAGGGTCGGACGGGCGTCGGGCACGGCCTCATCCTCCCAGGCCCGCAGCCCTGCTCGGACCGGCCGGTGGGCCGGCTCCGGCCGTCCGGCGGCAGAGCCGCCGCCCGCGTCGTCGTCCTCTCCACCGGCACCGGCGGCCTCGAGCGCGGCCAGGCGGCGGTCCTCCAGCTCGTCGGCGTGGCGGTCCTTGACGATCTTCCCCCACATGACCAGGGCGAAGGCGGCGAAGAGCCACCACTGGAAGGCGTAGGAGAGGTTCTGCGGGTCCAGGCGGGGCACGGGCGCCTCGCTGGGCACGGCGGTCAGGACGCCGCCGGGCCCGCTCGCCGGCACCGAGCCGGCGTCAGCGACGAGGTACCCGGTGTAGAGGCGGCCCGGCCAGGTGTTGACGAGGTCGCCGGAGCTCACGGCGCGCAGCTGGCCGTCCGGTCCGAGGCCCTCGGGCTGCTCGGACGGCAGCAGCCTGCCGGTGAGCTGCGCGGCGCCCGTCGGCGCCTCGGGCGCGGGCGCGCCGGCGGGCTGCCAGCCGAGGAGCACCGGCAGCAGGCCGCCGGTGCTGCCGTCCTGCAGCGCCGCGACCACCCACGTGCCGCTGCGGCCGTCGAGCTCGCGGTCGGGCACCTCCTCCACCGGGAGGTCCGCCCACGCGCCGCTCACCTCCACGCGCTGGTGGTCCGCGTGCCCGGTGAAGTCGGCCGCCGGCCGCAGCACCTCGCCGATCGGGACCACCGTCTCGGTCGGCGAGACCCGCGCGTGCTCCTGGGAGCGCCCCAGCTGCCACTCCCCCAGCAGGGAGAAGACCACCGCCGCGGCCACCATGAGCAGGAGGAGCCCCAGGTTGGCGGGTCTCAGGGCCGTGCGCAGCACGCCTCCAGGCTACGGCGCGCGGGACGGTCGACCGTCCCGCGCGGGCCGCGGGGCCAGGAGACCGGCGTCAGGAGATGTGGGAGCCGCCGTTGATGTCGTACGTGGCGCCGGTGATGTACCCGGACTCCTCGCTGAGCAGGAAGGCGAACAGCGCGGCGACGTCCTCGGCGGTGGCCTGTCGGCCCAGGGGCACGTCGGCGGCCAGCGAGGCCTCCAGCTCGGGGCTGGTCTTGCCGGCGCGGATGTCGGTGGACACGACGCCCGGGGTGACGGAGTTCACGGTGACACCGCGGGGGCCGAGCTCGCGGGCCATCGCCCGGGTGAGCCCGAGCACAGCGGCCTTGGCCGCGGAGTAGGGCACGCCGCCGAACACGCCGCCGCCGCGGATGGCGGAGACCGAGCTCATGGTGACGATGCGGCCGTAGCCGCGCTCGGCCATCCCTGCCGCAGTGCGGCGCGCCACCAGGTAGGTGCCGGTGGCGTTGACGGCCATGATCCGGTTCCACTCGGCGAGCGTGGTGTCGAAGAAGCGGGTCGGGGAGGTGATGCCGGCGATGGTCGCCAGGCCCGCGATGGCGGGCATCTCGGCCTCGACGGCCGAGAGCGCCTCGTCGACGGAGGCCTCGTCGGCCACGTCGACCTTGTAGCCGCGCACGACGGCGCCGGTCTCGGCGGCGATGGCCTCGGCGGTCTCGACGGCGAGGCCGCCGTCGAGGTCGAGGACGGCGACGGCCCAGCCGTCGCGGGCCAGGCGCAGCGCCGTGGCGCGGCCGATGCCGCGGGGGGAGGCCGCGCCCGTGACGACGGCCGTGCGCGGGGTGGGCTGCGGGGTGGTGGTGCTCATGGTGACCTCCGGCGTCGGTGCGAGTGGACGAGCAGCGGGACGTGAGTGGCGGTGAGGGCGGGTCAGCGGGCGGGGGTGCGCGCCAGCAGGTCGCTGATGAGCTCCCCGGCGGCGAGCGCCGCGGCAGGCCGGTCGGCGTCGGCGGTGTCGCGCGTCTCCAGCTCCAGGGCGAGGGCGCCGGCGTACCCGGTCTCGTCCAGAGCAGCGACCAGGTCTGCGAAGTCGACCTGCCCGCGCCCGATGCTGTGGTGGATGTAGCCGGGCTCGGCGTCGCGCAGGTGCACGTGGCGGGTGCGCCCTGCGTGGGCGGCGAGGAACTCGCGCGGGGTGGCGCCAGAGGCGGTGATGTGGCTCACGTCGCAGACCACCCCGATCGAGGGCGGCAGCTGCGCGAGCAGGGCCGCGGTGCGCTGCAGGTCGTGGGCGAGGCGGAAGTGGTGCGGTGCCTCGACCCACAGCTCCAGGCCGTGCCGCGCGGCTGCGGCGCCGGCCCGGACCAGCTGGCCGGCGCTGCGCTCGAGGTCGCTGTCCAGGTCGGTCACCGGCGCGTGGTCCTGGCGGCCGTTGGGCAGCACCAGGGCCCGGGCGCCGATGGTCTGGGCCAGGGTGAGCAGCTGCTCCAGGTGGGCGTCCCGGGAGCGCTGGGCGGCCTCGTCGAGGACGGCGTTGAGGTCGCCCACGTCGCCGTTGACGGAGACGACGCCCAGGCCGGAGGCCGTCACGACCTCGGCGACGGCACGCACCGCGGCGTCGTCGAGCTCGTAGGGCACGTGGTCGCAGACACCGGGCAGGGCGCCCAGGTCGATCTGGGTGAAGCCGAGGCCGGCGATGGTGTCCAGGGCCTCCTGCAGCGGCAGGTGGCGCAGCGTGATGGTCGAGCAGATGACGCGGTGGGCGTCGAGCGACATGCGGTCCTCCTCGTCGAGGGTGGTGCGACGATGCTAGGTGTTCGATTGTTGACAGTCAATCGTCGCCCCGGCACCCACCCCTTCCGCCGGTAGCCTCGGCGCGTGACCCTCCTCGACGCGCCCGGCCCCGGACGCCCCTCCGGTCTGCGCCCCGTCGACCGCACCACGCGCCGCGAGCAGATCCTCGAGGTGCTCAGGGCCGCCGTCAGCGACGGCACCCTCGCACCCGGCGTGCACCTGGCCGAGGTGGAGCTGTCCGAGCAGCTGGGCGTGAGCAGGGGCACCCTGCGGGAGGCGCTGCGCCACCTGCAGCAGGACGGGCTGCTCGTGCCCGACAACCGCGGCCGGCTCTCGGTGCGCGTGGTCTCCGCCCACGAGGTGGCCGACATCTTCGCCGTCCGCGCAGCCCTCGAGGCCCTGGCCGCCGAGCAGGTCTGCTCCCGCCAGGACCGCTCGGGCGCGGTCGCCGTCCTCGAGGACCGGCTGGCCGCCATGGCCCAGCCGGCGGCGGACATGGGTGAGCGCGTGACGCGGGACCTGGCCTTCCACGAGGCGCTGTGCACGCTCAGCGGCAACGACGTCCTGCACGCCTCCTGGCGCAACGTCTCCGGGCTCGCACGGGCCGCCGTGACCGCGGCCGGGCCGTCCGCGGCCCTGGCGAACACCGCCGCCGCCCGCCACGCCCCCCTCGTGGCCCTGGTCCGCGACGGAGACGGCGAGGGGGCGCAGCGCTTCCTGCGCCAGCACATGGCCGAGGCGGCGCAGAACCTGCTCACCCAGATGGGCGACGGCTCCACGCCCTCCTGAGCGCCTCCCCGGCACTCACCCCACAGGCCACCCCCTGGTGACGACGCAGCACGACGATCTTCCTCCGTCTTACTGTTGACAGTAGAACGCTGGACCGGGCAGTCTCTGCTCCGCCGCTGGATGAGCCGCGGCCCCGTCGCATCGAAGGAGATCGACATGAGCTCCGCCACCGTCACGAGCACCCCGGTCCTCGGCACCGCGCACCGCAAGCGCGTGGCCATCGGCGCCACCGTCGGCACCACCGTCGAGAACTACGACTTCATCGGCTACGGGACCGCCGCTGGCCTGTACTTCGGCCACGCCTTCTTCCCCAGCGAGGACCCTCTCACCGCGACGCTGCTCAGCTTCGCCACCCTCGGCGTCGGGTTCGCGGCCCGTCCGATCGGCGGCATCGTGGGCGGCTACCTCGGCGACAAGGTGGGCCGCAAGCCCGTCCTCATCGGGTCCCTGCTCGTCATGGGCCTGGCCACGTTCGCCATCGGACTGCTGCCGACCTACGCGACGGTCGGCGCACTGGCTCCGGTGCTCCTCGTCATCGTCAGGATCATCCAGGGCCTCGCGTTCGGCGCTGAGTGGGGCGGCGCCATCCTCATGACCTACGAGCACGCGCCGTGGAAGAAGAAGGGCCAGTACGGGGCCATCCCCCAGGCCGGCTTCCCGCTCGGGCTGCTCCTGGCCAACCTCGCCTTCCTGGCCTCCTCCCCGCTCCCCGGCGACTGGGCCTGGCGCGTGCCGTTCCTGCTGTCCGCCCTGCTCATCGGTGCCGGCATCTACATCCGCCTGCGCATCACCGAGAGCCCGGAGTTCGAGACCGCCAAGGAGGACGGTGAGCTCGAGTCGAACCCGCTGCGCACCGTCATCACCCGCGACTGGCGCAACCTGCTGCGCGCCTTCGGCATGCGCATCGCCGAGACCGCCGGCTACGCCGTCGCCATCACCTACCTGACGGCGTACGTCCGCGACAGCGGCTTCGCCAGCACCTCGCAGACCATCCTGGCGCTGGTCATCGCCGCCCTGCTCGGCTTCCCCGCCACGCTGCTCTGGGGGCGCCTCACCGACCGCGTGGGCCGCAAGCCCGTGTACCTGTTCGGCACCGCAGTCATGGTGGTCATGGGCGTGCCGTTCTTCCTCCTGGTGCAGTCCGGAGAGCTGCTCCTGGTCGTCGCCGTCTTCGTCATCAGCTTCGCGGTGGTCCAGAACTGCCTCGCCGGCACGCAGTCCGCGTGGTTCCCGGAGCTCTTCAGCACGGGCACCCGCTCCTCGGGCGCATCGCTCGCCTACCAGCTCGCGGCCGTCATCTCCGGCTTCACCGCCTTCTGGTGCGTGAGCCTGTTCGACGCCTTCGGCTGGACCGGCCCCGCGGTGCTCTACAGCGCGTACGGCCTCGTCGGCCTGGTCGCGGCGCTGAGCACCCGCGAGACGTTCGGCGCCCGCCGTCGCCGCGAGGTCGACGAGGCCACGGCTGCCGCCGAGCCGATGACGACGACGCCCTCGCCGGCGTCCGCCTGACGGCAGCGGTCCGCCCCGCCGGGGCGGACCGCTGGCGCGGGCACCGACCCGCGCCGGGGACAGCCTGGTCCTGCAGGCCCCCGCACCCCTAGAGTGCTGCGTGCACACTTGTTCCGAAATCTTGTGCACTCAGCCCGGACACGTGAGGACGAGGATGACCCGCCTGTTCAACGACCCGTCAGCGTTCGCCGAAGACGCCAAGGCCGGCTTCTGCGACGCCTTCGCCGCCTACGTGGTCGACGTGCCCGGCGGCGTGGTCCGCCGCCGTCGCACCCGCGCGGGCAAGGTCGCCGTCGTCGTCGGCGGCGGATCGGGGCACTACCCCGCCTTCGCCGGCATCGTCGGGCCCGGGTACGCCGACGGGGCGGTGATGGGCAACGTGTTCACCTCCCCCTCCGCGGCCGAGGCCGCCGCGGTGGGCCGGGCCGCCTCGGGTGGGGCGGGGGTGCTGCTGACCACCGGCAACTACGCCGGGGACGTGCTGAACTTCGGCCTGGCCGTGGAGCGCCTGGAGGCTGAGGGCATCCCCGCGCGGTACGTGGCGGTCACTGACGACGTCGCCTCGGTCGGCAAGGGCGCCGACGGCAGGCGCCGCGGCATCGCCGGGGACGTGCCGGTGTTCAAGTGCGCCAGCGCCGCCGCCGAGGAGGGCATGTCCCTGGACGAGGTCGTGCGCGTGGCGGAGAAGACCAACGAGCGCACCCGCACCCTCGGGGTGGCCTTCGGCGGGTGCACGCTGCCGGGCGCTGAGGGGCCGCTGTTCACCGTCCCGGAGGGCCGGATGAGCGTGGGCCTGGGCATCCACGGGGAGGCGGGCATCGAGGAGGTGGACCTGCCGAGCGCTGCTGAGCTGGCCCGGACCCTGGTGGAGGGGGTGCTCGGTGATGCCCCCGAGGGCGTCGGCGTGGAGGGGGCGCGGGTGACGGCGCTGCTGAACGGGTTGGGCAACACCAAGTACGAAGAGCTGTTCGTGGTGTGGAAGGACGTCGCCCGTCTGCTGGGCGAGCGGGGCCTGGTGGTGGTCGAGCCTGAGGTCGGTGAGCTGGTGACCAGCTTGGACATGGCCGGGTGCTCCCTGACGCTGACGTGGCTGGATGAGGAGCTGGAGCGGCTGTGGGCCGCGCCCGCCGACACCCCGGCCTACCGCAAGGGCCGGCTCGTCCAGGGCGCCCAGGAGGCTGAGGACGCGGACGGCGAGGACGGCTCCGCCGGCGCGGTGCGCAGCGACGACGAGGCCGCGGCCGACGCCGAGGCGCCGCCGCTGTCGGCGGGGCCGGCCGATGAGGGCTCGCGCGCCGCCGGCGCCGTGGTGGCCGACGCGCTGGCCGCGATCGCCGACAGGATGGCGCAGGCCGAGGACGAGCTCGGGCGCATCGACGCCGTCGCCGGCGACGGCGACCACGGCCGGGGCATGGTCCGCGGTTCGGCTGCTGCCCGCGACGCTGCTCGCGCTGCTGTGGACGCCGGCGCCGGTGCCGGCACCGTGCTGCAGGCCGCCGGCGATGAGTGGGCGGCCCGCGCCGGCGGCACCTCGGGGGTGCTGTGGGGGGAGCTTCTGGGCGCCCTCGCCAGGCGCGTCGGTGACGACGCCGCCCCCGACGCCGCTGCGGTGGCCGCGGGGGTCCGCGCCGGCTACGAGCGCCTCGGGGAGCTCGGCGGCGCCAAGCCCGGTGACAAGACGATGCTGGATGCGCTCGGTCCCTTCTGCGACGCCCTGGACACTGGGGTCGCCGAGGGGCAGCGGCTGCGCGAGGCCTGGGCACGGGCGGCCGACCGGGCGGCGCGGGCCGCGGACGAGACGAAGGACCTCACGCCCAAGGTGGGGCGCGCCCGGCCGCTGGCCGAGCGCAGCAAGGGCACCCCGGACGCGGGCGCCGTCAGCCTGGGCATGGTGGCCCAGGTGGTCGCCGGCGTCCTCGCGGACCGCTGAGCGGGGCCAGGACGGGTACAGGACCCGCACGACGAGCAGGAGGAGATCGACGTGGCTGAGCAGTCGCAGAAGCTGAGGATCGTCGTCGGCAGCGACGACGCGGGGTTCGACTACAAGGAGGTCCTCAAGAAGGACCTGCAGGGCGATGAGCGCGTCTCGGAGGTCACCGACGTCGGCGTGGACGCCGAGGGCGACACCGCCTACCCCCACGTCGCCGTCGCGGCGGCCCGTCTGGTCCGAGACGGCAAGGCCGACCGGGCGCTGCTGGTGTGCGGCACCGGCTTGGGCGTGGCGATCAGCGCCAACAAGGTGCCCGGCATCCGGGCGGTGACCGCGCACGACAGCTTCTCGGTGGAGCGCGCGGTGCTGAGCAACGACGCCCAGGTGCTGTGCTTCGGCCAGCGCGTGGTGGGGATCGAGCTGGCCCGGCGCCTGGCGCGGGAGTGGCTGGGGTACACCTTCGACACCTCCAGCGCCTCAGCGGCGAAGGTCGCGGCCATCACCGAGTACGAGCACGACGGCGCCGACGGGCAGCGGTCCCTCGAGGACGCCGAGCGAGAGGCCGCAGCGGCCGACCGCGTCTGACGACCGGAGCGCCGCCCCGGCCGGGTCCGCCCGGCCGGGGCGGCGCTTCACGTGCTGGCGGAGGCCAGGAGGGTCGCCGTAGCGACGTCGGTCACGAGCTGCTTGAAGTAGCCGGCCCGCGCTCCCGCCGAGATGCCGGCGACCTTCTCCGCGCCGCTGGCGACCGCGATCGTCACGGGGATGCGGCGCAGCATCTCCAGGGGGATGGCGACGAGGCGGTCACTGCCGGGGAACTCGACCGGCTCGCCGTCGCGGTCGAAGAACCGCGAGCAGAGGTCACCGACAGCCCGGTCGAGGGCCGCGCTGTGCGCCGGCACGAAGTGGGGCAGGGACACGCGCTGCTGGGGGGGCGCACCGATGCCCATGACGGCGGCCCGAGCCGTGCCCCAGGTGTCGACGACGCGCCGGATGCTCGGGTCCTCCAGCAGCTCCTCGCGCAGTGCGGCGCTGGGCAGCGCTGGGGCGTAGAGGAAGGCGGGGTTCCCCTGCACCGCGGCGGCGAACGCCCGGATGATCTCGTTGGTCTGGTACCAGGGCTCGGGCTCCAGCTGCCCGCCCACGGTGGGGGCGACCAGCACCCCCGGCATCGGCGGGAGCTCTCCGTGGGCGGCCGCGTAGACCATCCGGCCGCTCGAGAGCAGCAGGACGTCGCCCGCGGCCAGGCGCGCCCCCCGGAGGGCAGCGGCGAGCGGCGGTGCCATCGCGGTGGACAGGACGCTGGGCGGCGCGCCCGGCGGCGGCCCGGAGTAGAGGTGCACCTCGTCCAGGCCGAGAGCCCTGGCGACGGCCACGGCCAGGTCGCCGTCGGGCCTCCCGGAGGGCTGCCTGACCTCGATCGAGACGATCCCGCGACGACGCGCCTCGGCGAGCTGGCGGCTCACTGTGGCGCGGCTCGTGCGGTGGCGCTGGGCGATCTCGGCCTGCGTGGCGTCCTTGAGGTAGTACTCCACGGCCACGGCGTAGAGCAGCTCGTCGGGGCTGCCCCCGGGCCCCTCGGCCACGCCTGCGCTCACGACCAGCGATCCTGGCACGCGGGACGCCATGAACGGGAGACCAGATCGTGATGTTCTTTTGCACAGATGTGCTGGACATGGGTGCAGGGGCGTGTCTAGTGTCCTCGCCAGACGGGCCGGTGAGGACGCTGGCCCCGACGACGAGGAGGTCGTGATGACGACCGAGACCATGCAGGCGGTCGTCTGCCACGGCCCCGAGGACTACCGGCTCGAGCAGGTGCCCCGCCCGTCGCTGCCCGAGGGCGGTGCCCTCGTCCGCGTCGAGGCCGTGGGCATCTGCGCGTCCGACCTGAAGTGCTACCACGGCGCCGCGAAGTTCTGGGGTGACGAGCACCGCTCCCCCTGGGCCGAGAAGGGCCGCATCCCGGGTCACGAGCTCGTCGGCGAGGTCGTCGAGATCACCGACGAGGCCGCGGCGCGCTGGGGCGTGGCCGTCGGGGACCGGGTGGTCAGCGAGCAGATCGTCCCCGACTGGGACTGCCGCTACTGCCTGCGCGGGGCGTACCACATGTGCGCCACGCACGACATGTACGGCTTCAAGGGCTACGACGGCGCCATGGCGGAGTTCATCGCCTTCCCGGCCAAGGCGCTCGTGCACAAGATCTCCAAGGACCTCCCCCCGGCGCACGCGGCCTTCGCGGAGCCGCTGTCGTGCGCGCTGCACGCGGTGGAGCGCGCCGACATCCAGTTCGAGGACGTCGTGGTGGTCGCCGGCTGCGGGCCGATCGGCCTGGGCATGATCGCTGGCGCCAAGGCGAAGGGCGCCGCGACCGTCGTCGCCCTCGACGCCATCGCCAGCAAGCTCGACCTCGCCCGCGCCGCCGGGGCCGACGTGGTCCTCGACATCACCCAGGACGACATCTACGCCGCCGTGCGGGACCTCACCGGCGGCTTCGGCGCCGACGTCTACCTGGAGGGCACGGGCCACCCGGCGGCGGTCAAGCAGGGCCTGAACCTGCTGCGCAAGCTGGGGACCTACGTGGAGTACGGCGTCTTCGGCTCCGAGGCCAGCGCCGACTGGTCGATCATCAGCGACGACAAGGAGCTCGACGTGCGCGGCGCGCACCTCGGCCCGCACACCTGGCCCAAGGCCGTCCAGATGATCGAGTCCGGGGTGCTGCCCCTGGAGGACATCTGCACCCACCAGCTGCCGCTCTCGCGGTTCCAGGAGGGCCTGGACCTCGTCGGCAGCGGCGCGTCGTCGGTCAAGGTCTCCCTCATCCCGGACTCCAGCTACACCGGCTGACCTCCGAGGTCCCTCCGTCGTCCGGCTGCCAGCCGGACGACGGAGCACCCCTGCCCGCGCGACCCCACCCCCGCCACCCCCGCACCCGTTCCGAGGAGGCCGAGCCATGAGCACCGCCACACCTCCGGCGACGCAGCCGTCCGCGCCCCGCGCCGCCCGCCGTCCGTCCACCCCCCGCCGTCGGGGCCGCCTGGTGGTCGTCGGCGCGGTGCTCGTCGTCGTCGTCGCCGCGGCGCTGAGCACCAAGGTGGTCTCCAACACCTCCGAGACCCTCGCGGGCCCGGCCGCCTTCGACGCGGCCACCTACGGCGAGAAGCAGTTCCCCGCGGTCCAGTCCTACGTCTCCGAGAAGGCCGTCGACGCCGCCCAGCTGGCCACCGCGCTGCAGTCGGACCCCGGCGCGGCCACCAAGTACGGGGTGGCCAGCAGCAGCGGCATCGGTGCGGTGGTGCCGGTCAAGTTCACCGGCACGGTCGGCGCTCCCGACCAGACGGGGCTGCCCGTCGTCACGGTCCCGGGCGTGCCCGAGGGCTACCTCGTGCACGTGCAGCTCGGCCCGGCCATCAACGGCACGGACCTGCGCGACGTCACCGGGAAGGTCTCCCTGAACGACTTCGAGAACCAGATCCAGTACCAGGACGCCGGCGCGGCGCTCAACGACCAGCTCAAGAAGGTGGTGCTCGCCCCGCTGGGCGGGCAGGACCTCACCGGCAAGACCATCACCGCCACGGGCGTGGTGACGCTCATCAACCCCAAGAGCTGGAACGTCACCCCGGCCTCGCTCGAGGTCCAGAAGTGACGGCCGGCCCGGCCGCGGGGCCCGCGGCCGACGAGGTCGTCCTGTCCGCGCACGACGTCGTCAAGACCTACGGCGCGACCCGGGCCCTCAAGGGCGTCGCCTTCGACGTCCACCGCGGACGCGTCACCACGCTGTTCGGCGAGAACGGCGCTGGCAAGTCGACGCTGATGAAGATCCTGTCGGGGGTCACCCAGCCCACGTCGGGCCAGATCGTCCTGGACGGCGAGCCCGTCGAGATCACCAGCACGGTCGACGCCCGCGAGCGCGGCATCTCCATCATCCACCAGGAGCTCAGCCTCGCCCCGAACCTCAGCGTCCGCGACAACCTCTTCATGGGCCGCGAGCTGCGCGGTCCGGCGGGCGTCGACTTCGCCGAGGAGACCCGCCAGGCGCGCGCGGTGCTGGCCGAGCTGGGCCAGGCGATCGACCCCGCCACCCCGGTCGCCGACCTGCGCGTCGGGCAGCAGCAGCTGGTGGAGATCGCCCGGGCGCTGCTGGTCGACTCGCGCATCCTCATCATGGACGAGCCCACGTCGGCGCTGTCGGCCTCCGAGGTCGAGGTGCTCTTCGGCGTCGTGCGCGACCTCACCTCCAGGGGCGTGTCGATCGTCTACATCTCCCACCACCTCGAGGAGGCCCTCGAGATCACCGACTACGCCGTCGTCCTGCGCGACGGCGCCATCACGGCGGCCGCGCACCGCTCCCAGATCGACCTCGAGTGGGTCGTGCGGCAGATGGTGGGCGACTCCTACGACCTCGGGACCCCGCCCACCGGGTACGAGCTGACCACCCCCGCCCTCGAGGTCGAGCAGGTCAGCGTCACCGACGTCGAGAACCCCGAGCGCTCCGTGGTGGACCGCGTCTCGCTGACCGTGAGGGCCGGCGAGGTGGTGTGCCTGTACGGGCTCATGGGCGCCGGGCGCACCGAGCTCCTCGAGGCCCTGGCGGGCCGGGTGCCCACCACCGGGGGGCGGGTGCTGCTCAAGGGCGAGGACGTGGCGGGGCTGAGCATCGCCCAGCGCATCGAGCGCGGCCTGGGCCTCGTGCCCGAGGACCGCCAGCGCGACGGGCTCGTCCAGACCATGAGCGTCGGGCAGAACCTGTCCCTGGCGTCCCTGCGCTCCTTCGTGCGCGGCGCGGTGGTCTCGCGGCGCGGCGAGCGCTCGGTGGTGGAGGAGGGCATCCGCAGCGTGCGGGTCAAGACCGCTGGCGGCGGGGCCCCGATCGGCTCCCTGTCCGGCGGCAACCAGCAGAAGGTCGTCATCGGCAAGGTGCTGGCCACCAGCCCCGACGTGATCCTGCTCGACGAGCCCAGCCGCGGCATCGACATCGGCGCCAAGGGGGAGGTCTTCCGCCTCCTCGCCGAGAAGGCGCGCGACGGGCTCGCGGTCGTCTACTCCACCTCCGAGCTCAACGAGTGCTTCGCCATCGCCCACCGGATCGTCGTGCTCTCGCGGGGCCGCATCGCGGCGGAGTTCGGACCCGACGCCCGCAAGGAACAGATCATGGCCGCCTCCGGCGAGGCGACCACCCACTGATCGCGGCCCCGGGCGCTGCCCGCCCCGCGCACCCCCTCGCCGTCGAGGAAGGACTCCCATGAGCTCGCCCACCGCCACCGCCACCGCACCCGCGCGGCGGCGCACCGACCTCGGTGCGCTGCTGCTGGAGGGCCGCGCCTTCCTGGCGCTCGTCGCGATCTTCGTGATCTTCTCCGCGCTCGCGCCGAACGCCTACCCCACCGTCTCCAACGTCCTGGTCATGGCCTCGCACGTCGCGATCTACGCGCTGCTGGCGATGGGCATGCTGCTGGTCATCCTCAACGGCGGCATCGACCTGTCCGTGGGCTCGACGCTGGGGATGGCCGGCATGATCGCCGGGTTCCTCATGAAGGGCGTCGACCTGTCCCCCTTCGGCGTGGCGGTCACGCTCTTCCCGCCGGTGTGGGTGGTGGCGCTCGCGGCGATCGGCGTCGGCGCCCTCATCGGGCTGGTCAACGGCGTGCTGGTCGCCCGCTTCAACGTCGCGCCGTTCGTCGCGACGCTGGGCACGCTCTACGCCGTCCGCGGCCTGGCCAGCCTCATGACCAACGGCCTCACCTACAACTCCTTCGGGGGTGACCCGGCCCTCGGCAACACCGGCTTCGCCTGGCTCGGCTTCAACCGCATCGCCACGGTGCCGATCGGGGTGCTGGTCATGGTGGCCGTCGCCGTCGTGCTCTCGGGGGTGCTGAACCGCTCCGTGTTCGGCCGCTGGCTCTACGCCTCCGGCGGCAACGAGCGCGCCGCCGAGCTGTCGGGTGTCCCCGTCAAGCGCGTCAAGGTCTGGGTGTACGTCATGTCGGGCGTCACCGCCGCCATCGCCGGCCTCATCCTCACCTCGCAGCTGACGTCGGCGGGTCCCACCGCCGGCACCACCTACGAGCTGACCGCCATCGCCGCCGTCGTCATCGGCGGCGCGGCCCTCTCCGGTGGTCGGGGCACCGTGCGCGGCACGCTGCTCGGCGCCTTCGTCATCGGCTTCCTCTCCGACGGCCTGGTCATCGTCGGCGTCTCGGTCTACTGGCAGACCGTCTTCACCGGCGCCGTCATCGTCGGCGCGGTCCTGCTGAACTCGGTGCAGTACCGCGGCCGGCGCCCCGCCGTCCCCTCCGCCGGCGCCGGTGGCACAGGCCAGGCGCCCCCTCCGACCGCGCCGAAGCCCTCCTCCGCCGCGGCGGTGTGAGGACCGCCTCCCCACCGGGGCCCCGGGACCTCCCCTCGCCCACCCCAGCCACACCTCAGCCACACCTCAGCCACACCTCAGCCGTCGGTGACGCCGGCACCCTCTGGAAGGAACACCATGAAGCGCAGGTCCCTGCTCGCCGCCGCCGGCGGTTCCGTGCTCACCCTGGCCCTGGCCGCCTGCGGCGGTGGCAGCACCAGCGCCCCCGCGGCCTCCGCGGGAGCCAGCTCCACCTCCGCGGGCAGCTCCAAGGCCGGCGGCCTCATCACGATCATCGTGAACAACCCCTCCAACCCGTACTGGGCCGCCGAGGGCGACTCCGCCAAGGCCGCTGCCGAGGCGCTGGGCTACAAGGCCACGGTCGCGGCGCACCGCGGCGACACGAACACCGAGAGCCAGCTGGTCGACACCGCCATCTCCAGCGGGTCCGTCGCCCTCCTGCTCGACCCGGCCAACGCCGACGGCTCCGTGGGCGCGGTGCAGAAGGCCGCCTCGGCGGGGATCCCCGTCTTCCTCATCAACGCCGAGATCAACAAGACCGGCATCGCCAAGGCCCAGCTGGTCTCCAACAACGCCCAGGGCGCCGCCCTCGGCGCCCAGCAGTGGGCCCAGCTGGTGGGCCAGGACGCCCAGTACGCGGAGCTGCTGGGCGCTCCCAGCGACAACAACGCCGCCACGCGCTCCAACGGCTACAAGACGGTGCTGTCGCAGTACCCGGGCCTGAAGAAGGTCGCGGAGCAGGTCGCCAACTGGGACCGCACCCAGGGCCACGACAAGATGCAGGCGATGCTCCAGGCCAACCCGGGTGTCAACGCGGTGATCTCGGGCAACGACGAGATGGCGCTCGGCGCGATCGCGGCGCTGCAGGAGTCCGGCCAGATCGGCCAGATGAAGGCCGTCGGCGGCTTCGACGGCTCTCCGGACGCCGTCGCCGCCATCAAGGCGGGCACCCTCTCCTACACGGTGCTGCAGCCGGTCGTGACGTTCTCCAAGGAGGCCGTCAAGCAGGCCGACTCCTTCCTCAAGACCGGCAAGACCGGCGTCGACGCGGAGAAGCAGGCGTTCGACTGCACGCTCATCACCAAGGACAACGTCGACAAGTACACGGCCCCCTTCACGATGTCCTCGTGATCCGCCGGTGACCCGCCGGTGACGGCGGCCGCAGGGCCGGTGGGACCCGCTCAGCGAGCGCGTCCCACCGGCCCTGCGGCGCTCGTGCGCCCCGGCCGTCAGTCGTCGTCGTCGTCGACCCAGTCCAGGGTGCGCTGCACGGCCTTGCCCCACTTGCGGTAGTACCTGTCGGCCTGGGCGCGGTCCATGGCCGGCTCCCAGCGCTTGTCCTCGGCCCACTGGGCGGTCAGCTCGTCCTCGTCGGCCCAGAAGCCCACCGCGAGACCGGCCGCGTACGCGGCCCCCAGGGCCGTGGTCTCGGCGATCTTCGGGCGGACCACCGGCACGCCCAGCACGTCGGCCTGGAACTGCATCAGCAGCTCGTTGGCGATCATGCCGCCGTCCACGCGCAGCTCGGTGAGGTCGACCCCGGAGTCGGCGTTCATCGCCTCCAGCACCTCGCGGGTCTGGTAGGCCGTGGCCTCCAGCACGGCGCGCGCCAGGTGGCCGCGGTTGACGTACCGCGTCAGCCCGACGATCGCCCCGCGCGCGTCCGAGCGCCAGTGCGGGGCGAACAGGCCCGAGAACGCCGGCACGAAGTAGGCACCGCCGTTGTCCTCGACCGAGCGGGCGACCGCCTCGATCTCCCCCGCGCCGCCGATCATCCGCAGGTTGTCGCGCACCCACTGCACCAGCGAGCCCGTGACCGCGATGGAGCCCTCCAGCGCGTAGACGGGCTTGCGGTCCCCGATCTGGTAGCACAGCGTGGTGAGCAGGCCGTTCTTGCTGGGCACGGCCTCCTCGCCGGTGTTGAGCAGCATGAAGTTGCCCGTGCCGTAGGTGTTCTTGGCCATGCCCTTGGTGAAGCAGACCTGCCCGAAGGTCGCCGCCTGCTGGTCACCCAGCGACCCGGCGATCGGCACGCCCGCCAGCAGGCCCTGCGCGCGGGCCTTCCCGTAGACCTCCGAGTTGGACACGATCCGCGGCAGCATCGAGACCGGGATGGTCATCTCCGCGGCGATGTCCTCGTCCCAGCTCAGCGACCGGTAGTCCATGAGCATCGTGCGCGAGGCGTTGGAGACGTCGGTGATGTGCAGGCCACCGTCGACCCCGCCGGTCATGTTCCAGATCAGCCAGGTCTCGATGGTGCCCATGAGCAGGTCACCGGCCTCGGCCCTGTCGCGGGCGCCGTCGACGTTGTCGAGGATCCACTTCACCTTGGGCCCGGCGAAGTAGGTGGCCAGGGGCAGCCCGACCCTGTCCTTGTAGCGCTCCGCTCCCCCGCCCAGGTCGCCCAGCTCGCGCACGGTCCTGTCGGTGCGGGTGTCCTGCCAGACGATGGCGTTGCAGACGGGCTTGCCGGTCGTCCGGTCCCAGACCACCGCGGTCTCGCGCTGGTTGGTGATGCCGACGGCGGCGATGTCGCCGGAGCTGACGTTCCCCTTGCCGAGGGCCTGCCCGACCACCTCGCGGGTGTTGGACCAGATCTCCTCGGCGTCGTGCTCGACCCACCCGGCGCGCGGGAAGATCTGCTGGTGCTCCTTCTGGCCGACGGCCACGACCTTCCCGTCGTGGTCGAACAGCATGCAGCGGGTGCTCGTGGTGCCCTGGTCGATGGCGGCGATGACACTGGCCACGTCGTTCCTCCTGTGCGTCGTTGCAGGTCCGGGGATGTTGAGTCAGGTGTCCGCCAGTCGTGGCGGGGGTCTCAGAAGACCTGGGAGACCAGTCCGGCGAGCACGCCGCCGATGATCGGTCCCACCACCGGGACCCACGAGTAGCCCCAGTCGTTGCCGCCCTTGTGCCGGATCGGCAGGACGGCGTGGGCCAGGCGCGGGCCGAGGTCGCGGGCGGGGTTGATGGCGTAGCCGGTGGGGCCTCCGAGGGAGGCGCCGATCGCCACCACGAGCAGCGCCACGTTGAGCGGGCCGACCTGGGTGGGCGTGTTGCCGAGCTGGAGGATCACGTAGACGAGGGTGAAGGTGGCGATCACCTCGGTGACGAGGTTCCAGCCGTGGCTGCGGATCTCCGGGCCGGTGGAGAAGGTGCCGAGCACGAGACCGGCGTCCTCCTCGGCGTCGTAGTGCTTGCGGTAGACCAGCCAGGCGAGGACGGCGCCGACGAAGGCCCCCACCATCTCCGCCACGAGGTAGACGACGGTGCTGGCGAAGGTCACCGGCACGTCCGGGGCGTACTCGGACGCTCCCGAGGACAGCAGCCCCAGGGTCACGGCGGGGTTGAGGTGGGCGCCGGAGCGCCAGGCGACGAAGACGCCGACGAAGACGGCCAGGCCCCAGCCGAAGCTGACGAGCAGCCAGTCGGCGCCCCGTCCCTTGGTCCGTGCGAGCAGCACGTTGGCGACCACGCCGACGCCGAAGAGCGTCAGCATCGCCGTCCCGAAGACCTCGGAGAAGAAGACGCTGGTGAGTGACACGGTCGGACCTCTCTGTCCCGGTCGGCCCCGCGCCGCACGCGCGGCGCGGGGGTTCCTTCTGGTGGTACCCCTCTCGGGTGGGTGTCGGGTGCTCGCAGGCACCCTCCTGCGGTCAGGCGCCCTCGGCCACCGGAAGCGGCCGGATCTCCGGCGCGCGCAGGCGGGCGCGCTCCGCTGAGGCGTCGTCGGGCTCGACCTCGGCGGCCCGCTCGGCGGCGACCCGCTCGAGGTAGGTGGCCACCTCCTGCTCGACCTGCTCGGCGCTCCACCCCAGGGGTCCGGCCATGAGCTCGGCGGCGGAGCGCGCGGACGCCGTGCCCCGGTCGGCCTGCTCGTAGGACAGCCGCGTACGGCGGGTGAGCACGTCCTCCAGGTGCAGGGCGCCCTCGTGGGTGGCGGCGTAGACGACCTCGGCCCGCAGGTGGTGCGGCGCGCCCTCCAGCGGCTCGCCGAGGGACGGGTCGGCGTCCACGAGGGCGAGCACCTCGTCGACCAGGGAGCCGTAGCGGTGCAGCAGGTGGACGACGCGCTCCTCGCTCCAGCCGCGGGAGGCGGCCAGGCGGTGGCGCTGGTTCCAGCGGACCGCGTAGCCGTCCGCACCGGCCAGGGGCAGCTGGCCGGTGAGCGAGGCGGGGACCTCGCCGCCGGGGGTCCCCGGGTCGCCCGGGGCCCTGTCGGCCAGGGCGACGTCGACGACGTCGCGGGCCATCACCCGGTACGTCGTGTACTTGCCCCCGGCGATGACCGTCAGGCCGGGGCGCACGGTGGCGGTGGTGTGCTCGCGGGAGACCTTCGTGGTGGCCGAGCCGTCGGAGGAGACCGGCTGGATGAGCGGGCGCAGCCCCGTCCAGACGCCCAGCACGTCGTCGCGGGTGAGCGGGCGCCGCAGCACGGCGTTGGCCTGGTCCAGCAGGTAGTCGACGTCGGCGGCGCTGGCCACCGGGTGGTCCTTCGCGAGGTCCCAGGGGGTGTCCGTGGTCCCGATGACCCAGTGCGTGGTCCACGGGATGATGAAGAGCACGCTCTTCTCGGTCTTGAGGATGAAGCCGTCCTCACCGGCCACGGCGTCCCGGGGGACGACGACGTGCACGCCCTTCGAGGCCCGCACCTGCAGGCCCTGCGCGCGGAACAGCTCCTGGGTCGCCTCGGTCCACACGCCGGTCGCTCCGATGACGTGCCGGGCGCGGACCTGCAGCTCGCGGCCGGTCTCCAGGTCCACCGCGGTGACCCCGGCCACGCGGCCGCCCTCCTCGAGGTACCCGGTGACGCTGACCCGGCTCGCGGCGGCCACCCCGTGCCCGGCGGCGGTGCGCACGAGCACCTCGACGAAGCGCGCGTCGTCGACCTTGGCGTCGTAGTAGCGGATGGCGCCGACGGCGGCGTCGGGGCGCAGCGACGGCGCGACGCGGGCCAGGGCGCGGTGCGACAGGTGGCGGTGCAGCGGCACGCCGCGCCCACCGATCCGGCCGAAGACCCCGGCGAGGGCGTCGTAGAGGGCGATGCCGGCGCCCACGTAGGCGCGCTCCCAGACCCGGTGCTGCAGCGGGTACAGGAAGGGCACCGGGTGGACCAGGTGCGGGGCGAGCCGACCCACCAGGAGGCCGCGCTCCTGCAGGGCCTCGTGCACGAGCGCGAAGTCGAGCATCTCCAGGTACCGCAGACCGCCGTGCACGAGCTTGCTGGCGCGGCTGGAGGTCCCGGAGGCCCAGTCGCGCTGCTCGAGGAGGCCCACCGACAGCCCGCGGCTCGCCGCGTCGAGGGCTGCCCCCGCTCCGGTGACCCCGCCGCCGATGACGAGGACGTCGAGGACCTCGCCGCGCAGGCGCTCCAGGGCGCGCTCCCGGGCGGCCGGTGACAGGGCGGTGGTGGAGGACGTCATGGCGGGACCTCTCCGTCGTGGGCCGTCGACCTCGAGCGGCCCGTGGTGTCCTCTCGACCCTGGCGCCGTGGGCCCCGGCGGGGCAATCTGGTGCACGGACGTGCACGCCGCGACGAGGCGGCGGGAGCGGTCCGCGAGCGGAGGGGTGGAGCCGGGTGGCCGATGACGAGCGTCTCGAGCGCGTGGCCCGGAAGTACTACGTGAGCAGGGCGACCATGGAGTCGATCGCTTCCGAGGAGGGGGTCTCCCGCTCGACGGTGTCACGCATGCTCGAGGCCGCTCGCGCCGCCGGCATCGTCTCGATCCAGGTCACCCCGGTGCACGGACGTGCACAGGCGGTGGAGCAGGAGGTGGCCCAGCGCTTCGGCGTCTCGGCGCGGGTGGTGCCCCTCCCGGAGGGGGTCGGCGCCGTCGAACGGCTCCACCACGTAGCGCGCGCGACGGGCAGGGTGCTGGACCGGTCCGTGGGCGCCGGCATGATCGTCGGGGTGGCGTGGGGCACCACCACCAGCGCCGTCAGCGAGCACCTCCTGGCCCGCCCCCTGAGCGACGTCCAGGTGGTGCAGCTCAACGGCGCCATGAACACCCTCAGCACCGGCGTCGGCTACGGCAGCGACGTCCTGGGCCGCTTCGCGAGCGCGTGGGACGCCCAGGTCCACCACTTCCCCGTGCCCGCCTTCTTCGACCACGTCGAGACCCGCAGGGCCATGTGGCGCGAGCGCAGCGTCCAGCGCGTGCTGCGCCTCCAGCACGCCGCCGACGTCGCCCTGTTCGGCATCGGGGCGGTGGGGGGAGCGGTGCCCAGCCGGGTGTGGGCGGAGGGGTACCTCACCGGTCCTGACCGCGCCGCCCTCACCGCGGCGGCCGTCGGCGACGTCTGCACGGTCTTCCTGCGCGCCGACGGCTCCTGGGAGGGGCTGCCCCTCAACGCCCGCTCCTCGGGCCCGGTCCCCCCGGTGCTGCGGCGCATCCCGCGCCGCATCTGCGCCGTCGCCGACGAGGCCAAGGTGCCGGGACTGCTGGCCGCCCTCGCAGCGGGCGTGGTCACCGACCTGGTGCTCGACGAGAGGACGGCGCGGGAGCTGCTCCTGGCACGGCCCGTGGCGCGCCGGGGCGGCAGCTGAGGAGGGCCGGGGTCCGCCGGAACCGACCGGGAGCCGACCGGGAGCCGACCGGGAGCCGACCGGGAGCCGACCGGGAGCCCGGGAGCCGGACTGCGACCGCCGGGCCCCCGACCTACGCTGGCGCCACCTGGGCGGGCCCCTCCCGGCACCGCCCCCCGGTTCTGACAGCGCGAGGGAGCGATCGCCATGACGGCTGCGACGCAGATGAGCACGCTGGGTCCGGAGTACCGGGAGCGGTCCTGGCAGGCCCTCGGCGAGGCCCCGTTCGACGTGCTCGTCATCGGCGGCGGCGTCACCGGCGCCGGTGTGGCCCTCGACGCCGCGACGCGCGGGCTGCGCACGGCCGTGGTGGAGCAGCGCGACTGGGCCTCGGGCACGTCCTCGCGCTCGTCCAAGCTCTTCCACGGCGGCCTGCGCTACCTGGAGCAGCTGAACTTCTCGCTGGTGCGCGAGGCGCTGAAGGAGCGCGAGCTGATGCTCACGCGCATCTGTCCGCACCTGGTGAAGCCGGTCTCGTTCCTCTACCCGCTCAACCACCGGATCTGGGAGCGGCCGTACATGGCGGCCGGCCTGACCATGTACGACACCATGGGCGGCGCGCGCTCGGTGCCGGGCTTCAAGAGCCTCACCCGCCGCGGCGCGCTCCGCCTGGCGCCTGGCCTGAAGCCCGACGCCTTCGTGGGCGCGATGCGCTACTACGACGCCCAGGCCGACGACGCCCGCCACACCCTCGCCGTCGTGCGCACCGCAGCCCACTACGGCGCGGTGGTGCGCAACAGCACCGAGGTGGTGTCCCTGCTGCACGAGGGCGACCGGATCGTCGGGGCCACGGTGCGCGACGTCGAGACCGGCCAGACCACCGACGTCCGGGCGACGGTGGTCATCAACTGCACCGGCGTGTGGACCGACGACATGCAGCACCTCGCCGGCGGCCGCGGGCGGTTCCGGGTGCGCGCCTCCAAGGGCGTGCACATCGTCGTCCCCCGGGACCGGTTCGCCTCCGAGACCGGGCTGATCCTGCGCACCGAGAAGTCGGTGCTCTTCTTCATCCCGTGGGGCACCCGGTGGATCATCGGGACCACGGACACCGACTGGTCGCTCGACAGGGCGCACCCCGCGGCCACCCGGGCCGACATCGACTACATCCTCGAGCACGCGAACACGGTGCTGCGGACCCCGCTGACCCGCGACGACGTCCGCGGGGTCTACGCGGGCCTGCGGCCGCTGCTGGCCGGGGAGTCCGAGGGGACGAGCACGCTGTCGCGCGAGCACGCGGTCGCCCGCCCGCAGCCCGGCCTGGTGTCCATCGCGGGCGGCAAGTACACGACGTACCGCGTCATGGCGGCCGACGCCGTCGACGCGGCCAGGGCCGACCTCGGCTCCCAGGTGCCGCCGTCGGTCACCGAGCACGTCCCGCTGCTCGGCGCGGACGGGTACCACGCGCTGGTGAACCAGGTCCCCTCCCTCGCCCAGCGGTACCGGGTCCCGGAGCACCGCGTGCTGCACCTGCTGAACCGGTACGGGGCCGAGGCGCTGGACCTGCTGGAGCTGGGTCGCGAGACGCCGGACCTGCTGCAGCCGCTGGAGGGCGCCGAGGACTACCTGCGCGTGGAGGTCGTCCACGCCGCCACGCACGAGGGCGCCCTCCACCTCGACGACCTGCTCGCGCGCCGCACCCGCATGTCCATCGAGTACGGCCACCGCGGCGTCGGCTCGGCGCAGGCGGTGGCCGACCTCGTGGCGCCCGTGCTCGGCTGGGACGCGGACCGGGTGGCCGAGGAGGTCCGCAGCTACAGCGAGCGCGTGGCCGCGGAGCGGGCCAGCCAGGAGCTCCCGGACGACGAGGCCGCCGACGCCGCCCGCCGCGAGGCACCCGACTCGCGGCCGCTGCTCAACGCCTGACGAGCACGCCGAGGGGAGGCGGCGGCCCGCCGGGTCGCCGCCTCCCCCTGCGCGTGCCACGGTGGCGGTGCGCGGAGCTGCCAGCGCCGCGCACCCAGGTGGAGAGCACCGAGGGCGAGCGCGGCGAGGGGGCCACGGCGATGGCAGGCAGCAGCCGGACGACGGTGGGCGGTCCCACGGCACCGCCCCTGAACGACCCGCGCGAGACGCGCCTGGACCGGGTCGGCATCCCGCACGTGCTCCGCTGGGGGTTCGCGGCGGTCATCGTCTTCATGACCGGCAACGCGGTGGAGACCAACTTCATCGCCCCCCACCTGGCCCAGGCGCTCGGCTCGCAGGGCGCGGCGGCCGCCACCATCATCTCCGCGTACGGCCTGGCGGCGCTGCTGGGCTCCTACCTCGCGGGGGCGCTGTCCGACCTGCTCGGACCCCACCGGGTGATGACGCTCGGCTTCGCGGTGTGGGTGGTCTTCGAGGTGCTCTTCCTGCTGTCGCTGCAGACCGGGAACCTGCCCGCGATCGCCGCGACGTACTTCGTCCGCGGGTTCGGCTACCCGCTCTTCGCCTTCGCCTTCCTCGTGTGGATCAACGCGGTGGCACCGCGGGAGCGGGCGGGCACCGCCGTCGGCTGGTTCTACGTGATGTTCACCGGCGGGCTGCCCACGCTCGGGGCGCTGGTGGCGATCGCCGCCATCCCCGCCTTCGGGGGCGGCTACCAGGGCGAGACCGGCGCCATGTGGCTGTCGATCGCGCTCGTGGTGGCCGGCTACGCGCTGACGTTCCTCGTGCGCGAGCCCCACGGGCGCCGGCGGCTGGTCTCACGGGAGGAGTCGACAGGGGCGGTGCTCGGCAGCGGCGTCAAGCTCGCGGCGCAGGAGCCGAAGGTCCTCGTGGGCTTCCTCGTCCGCATCATCAACACCGCACCGCAGTACGGGATGTTCGTCATCCTGCCGGGCGTCATCGGCGGGTCCCTGGGCTGGTCGCAGTCCCAGTGGCTGCTGATGAGCAGCATCGTCTACGCCTCCAACATCGCCTTCAACGCCGTCTTCGGCGCCATCGGCGACCGCTGGGGCTGGGTGCGCACCGTGCGGTGGTTCGGCGTGCTCGGCTCCGCCATCGGCCTGCTGCTGTGGTGGTACGTGCCGCACGCGGTGGCGCCCGGCTCCGACTGGGGCTACGCGCTCTCGGTGGCGGCCGGAGTGGTCTTCGGCATCCTCCTGGCGGGCTTCGTCCCGCTGGGCGCGATCCTGCCGCAGCTCACCGAGCGCAAGGGGGCGGCGATGGCCGTGTACACGACGGCCGCCGGTGGGGCCGCCTTCCTGGGGGCCGCCGTGGTCGCGCTGGTGCGGCCGTGGGGCGGCGACGCCGGCACCGTGTGGGCCTTCGTGGTCCTCTACGGCGTGGCGTTCGTGCTGTGCCACTGGCTCCGGGTGGAGCAGCCGAAGGACGCCCACCACTGACCCCTGCCACCAGCGCCCGCGACCACCGGGGCCGGTGGTCGCGGGGGCAGCGGCCGGGGGCGCCGGTCAGGTCGGCTGGTAGGGGCTGACGACCACCTCGACGCGCTGGAACTCCTTGAGGTCGGAGTAGCCCGTGGTGGCCATCGCCCGGCGCAGGGCGCCGAGGAGGTTGGTGGTGCCGTCGGGGGTGGTGCCGGGACCGACGAGGATCTCCTCGAGCGAGCCCACGGTGCCCACCTTGACGCGGCGGCCGCGCGGCAGGTCGGCGTGGTGCGCCTCGGGACCCCAGTGCCAGCCGCCGCCGGGGGCCTCGGTGGCGCGGGCGAGCGCGGCACCGAGCATCACGGCGTCAGCGCCGCAGGCGACGGCCTTGACCACGTCGCCGGAGCGGCCCATGCCGCCGTCGGCGATGACGTGCACGTAGCGGCCCCCGGACTCGTCGAGGTAGTCGCGCCGGGCGGCGGCCACGTCGGCGATGGCCGTGGCCATGGGGGCGTGGACGCCGAGGGCGCCGCGCGTGGTGTGCGCCGCTCCCCCGCCGAAGCCCACGAGGACGCCGGCGGCACCTGTGCGCATGAGGTGCAGGGCGGCGGTGTACGTCGAGGCGCCACCCACGATGACGGGCACCTCGAGCTCGTAGATGAACTGCTTGAGGTTCAGCGGCGGCGCGTCGGCCTCGCTGGCGGCGACGTGCTCGGCGGACACCGTCGTGCCGCGGATCACGAAGAGGTCCACCCCGGCGTCGACGACGGTCTTCCACAGCTGCGCGGTGCGCTGCGGCGACAGCGCCCCGGCCACCACCACGCCGGCGTCGCGCACCTGCCGCAGCCGCTGGGCCACGAGGTCGGGGTCGATGGGGGCGCTGTAGATCTGCTGCATCCGCCGGGTCACGGCGGTGCTGTCGGCGGAGGCGCCGTCGCTGAGGGCCGCCACCTCCGCCAGCAGGGGGCGCGGGTCCTCGTAGCGGGTCCACAGGCCCTCGAGGTCGAGCACGCCGAGCCCACCGAGCCGGCCGATGGCGATGGCGGTCTCGGGGCTCACCACGGAGTCCATCGGCGCCGAGATCACGGGCATCGCGAAGTGGTAGGCGTCGATCTGCCAGGAGACGCTCACCAGCTCCGGGTCGCGGGTGCGCCGGCTCGGGACGACGGCGACGTCGTCCAGCGAGTAGGCGCGCCGGCCGCGCTTGCCGCGCCCGATCTCGATCTCGTAGGCCATGGGGCTCCTCGCTGCTCAGCAGGTGGTGGTCGGCTTCTCAGCGACCGGTGTAGTTGGGCGCCTCGAGCACCATCTGGACGTCGTGCGGGTGGCTCTCCTTGAGGCCCGCGGACGTGATGCGCACAAAGCGGCCGCGCTCCTTGAGCTCGGGCACCGTGGCCGCGCCCGTGTAGAACATCGACTGCCGCAGGCCGCCCACCAGCTGGTGCGCGACGGCGGCGAGGGGACCGCGGTAGGGCACCTGGCCCTCGATGCCCTCGGGGACGAACTGCTCGGCGGCGGCGACGTCGTTCTGGAAGTAGCGGTCCTTGGAGAAGCCGCGCCCGCCCGCCCGCGTCTGCTGCGCGCCGAGGGAGCCCATGCCCCGGTAGGACTTGTACTGCTTGCCGTTGATGAAGACGAGCTCCCCCGGGCTCTCGTCGCAGCCGGCCAGCAGCGAGCCGAGCATCACGGTGTCGGCACCGGCGACGAGCGCCTTGGCGATGTCGCCGGAGTACTGCAGACCGCCGTCGCCGATCACCGGGACGCCCGCGGGGCGGCAGGCCGCCGCGGCCTCGGCGATGGCGGTGACCTGCGGGACGCCGACGCCGGCCACCACGCGGGTGGTGCAGATCGACCCGGGGCCCACGCCCACCTTGACGCCGTCGACGCCGGCCTCCACCAGCGCGGCGGCCGCGGCGCGCGTGGCCACGTTGCCGCCGACCACGTCCACGTGCGCGGCGGCCGGCTCGGCCTTGAGGGCGGCGACCATCTCCAGCACCGCGCGCGAGTGCCCGTGGGCCATGTCGACGACGAGGACGTCCACGCCGGCCTCGACCAGCAGCATCGCGCGCTTCCAGGCACCCTCGAAGACGCCCATGGCGGCGGCCACGCGCAGGCGGCCGGCCTCGTCCTTGGTGGCGAGCGGGTACTGCTCGCGCTTGGTGAAGTCCTTGACGGTGATGAGCCCGCGCAGCCGGCCCTCGCCGTCGACCAGGGGCAGCTTCTCGACCTTGTGCTGGGCCAGCAGCGCCATGGCCGCCTCGCCCGAGGTGCCCACGGGGGCGGTGACCAGCGGCATGCGGGTCATCACCTCGCCGGCGGTGCGCGAGCGGTCGGCCTCGAAGCGCAGGTCGCGGTTGGTGACGATGCCCACCAGGTGGGAGCCCTCGTCGACCACGGGCACGCCGGAGATGCGGTAGCGCGCGCAGAGGGCGTCGACCTCGTCGAGCGTCGTCTCGGGCGTGCACACCACCGGGTCGGTGACCATGCCGGACTCGGAGCGCTTCACCAGGTCCACCTGGTTGGCCTGCTCCTCCGGCGAGAGGTTGCGGTGCAGCACGCCCAGGCCGCCCTGGCGCGCCATGGCGATGGCCATGCGCGACTCGGTGACGGTGTCCATGGCGGAGCTGAGGAGCGGGACCGCCACCTCGACGCGCTTGGAGACCCGGGAGGCGGTGACGGCGGAGCTGGGGATGACGTCGCTCTGGCCCGGCAGGAGCAGGACGTCGTCGAAGGTCAGACCGAGTCCGTCGATCGGGAGGGCGGAGGCACCGAGGAGGGAGTCGTCAGACGGCACCCTCCGATCGTAGAGGCCGCGACGGCCTGCTCCTCCCGCCACCGGACCGCCACCGGACCACCACCGGACCACCACCGGACCACCACCGGACCACCACCGGACCACCACCGGAACCGCCCACGGGAGCCGGTGAGCCCGGTGGCCCTCCGGCCCGGGTCATGAGATCCCCATGGACCGGTCAAGAGCTGGTCAAGGAACCGGGGCCGATGGTCAAGCGGGGGCAAAGGAACCCCAGGGCCCGGGGAAGACCCAGCGAACTCGCAGGTCAGCGCCTTGTCAGACCCCTCTCAGGCTCGGACCATCAGCCGCTGAGGAGGGGCGCCCGCGGGGCGGCCCGCACACCCGAGGAGGGAACGATGACCAGCTCCACCGCCGCACCACCGGGGGCGCCGAGGCGGGTCCTCAAGCGCGAGATCGGCGCGATCGGCATGCTCTGGGCCTCGGTCGGCTCGATCATCGGCTCGGGCTGGCTCTTCGGCGCCCAGAACGGGCTGACAGCGGCCGGCCCCGCGGCGGTCATCGCCTGGGTCATCGGCGGGGTCGCCGTCCTCGTCCTGGCACTCATCCACGCCGAGCTCGGCGGCATGTACCCCGTCTCCGGGGGCTCGGCGCGGTTCCCGCACTACGCCTTCGGAGGCGCGGCGGGCGCCTCCTTCGGCTGGTACGCCTGGCTGCAGACGGCCACCGTGGCGCCGATCGAGGTCTCGGCGATGATCAACTACGCGAAGCACTACTCCTTCGCCAGCGGCTGGCTCACCGCGGACAAGACCCTCACCGCGAGCGGCCTGGTCGTCGCGATCCTCCTCATGGCCGTCATCAGCTCCATCAACTTCCTGGGCGTGCGCGCGCTGGCGCTGACCAACAGCACGGCGACGTGGTGGAAGGTGGCGGTCCCCCTGGTCGCCATCTTCGCCATCGCGATGGCGGGCGGAGGCCTGCACACGGGCAACTTCACCGCCGCGGACGGCTTCGCCCCCGGCGGCCTGCAGGGCGTCCTCGGCGCCGTCTCCACCAGCGGCATCATCTTCAGCTACCTGGGCTTCGAGCAGGCCGACCAGCTGGCGGGCGAGAGCACCAACCCCAAGCGCGACGTCCCGCTGGCCATCATCGGCTCGGTGGTCATCGGCGTGGTCGTCTACGTGGCGCTGCAGGTGGTCTTCCTGCTCGCCCTGCCCGCCAGCTCCATCGGCTCCACGTGGGCGCAGACCACCGGTGACGTGGTCGGCGCCTTCACCGGCCCCTGGGCGCAGCTCGCCTCCCTCGTGGGCCTGGGCTGGCTCGCCGCCGTGCTCTACGCCGACGCGATCATCTCCCCCGGGGGCACCGGCCTCATCTACACCGCGGCGACCAGCCGCGTCAGCTACGGCCTGGCGCGCAACGGCTACGTGCCCACCGCCTTCGAGCGCCTGAACGCCAACGGCGTGCCGTGGGTCGGCGTCATCGTCAGCTTCGTCATCGGCTGCGTCTGCTTCCTGCCGTTCCCGAGCTGGCAGTCCCTCGTGGGCCTCATCACCTCGGCCAGCGTGCTCATGTACGCCGGCGCGCCGCTCGCGCTGGCGGTCTTCCGCAAGCGCCTGCCGGAGGTGGAGCGCCCCTACCGGCTGCCGGGTGCGGCCGTGCTGGCGCCGCTGGGCTTCGTCATCTCCGACCTGATCATCCTGTGGTCGGGGTGGGACACGGACTGGAAGCTCGCCGTCGCGATCGTCATCGGCTACGTGATCCTCTTCGTCAGCCGCGCCGGGGGCTTCACGAGCCACCGCCCGCCGCTGCACTGGCGCTCGGCGCAGTGGCTGCCCGTGTGGCTGGTCGGCATGCTGCTCATCACCTTCGCCTCCACCTACGGAGGGCAGGGCTGGCTCGACCTGTCCGTGAGCCTCGTGGTGACGGCGGTGTTCAGCCTGGCCATCCACTACTGGGCCGTGGCGGTCTCGCTGCCCGCCGAGGAGATCCGCGCCATGATCGACCAGGTCGCCGCCGAGGAGGACGCGCTGCCGTCGCTGCCGTCCCACTGACGGCTGCACCACCTCACGACGACGACGACAAGGCCCGGCACCCCCGAGGGGGGCCGGGCCTCGTCGTGACGCCGGTCGAGGGCCGACCGGCGGGTGGGTCAGTGGACCATGCCCAGGCGGAAGCCCTTGGCCACGGCCTGGGCGCGGTCAGCGGCGTCCAGCTTGCGGAACAGGCGGCGCGCGTGGGTCTTCACGGTGTCCTCGGACAGGAAGAGCTGCTTGCCGATCTCGGCGTTGCTGCGCCCCTCGCCCATGCCGGTGAGCACCTGCAGCTCGCGCTCGGTCAGCGCGGGGGTGGCGCCGGCCTCGGTGCGGCGGGCGCCTCGGCCGCGCACGCCGGCCTCGCTGATGGCGCCGATGACGGCGGCCACCAGCTCGGAGCGGGTGGCGTCCTTGACCACGTAGCCGCGGGCGCCGGCGGCGACGGCGCGCGCCACGCCCTCGACGTCCTCGGCCACGGTCAGCATGAGCACGCCGGCACCGGGGTGGCGCGCCAGCAGGCGGCGGGCGGCCTCGACCCCGCCGATGCCGGGCATGCGGACGTCCATGAGCACGAGCGCGGGGCGCTCGACCGGCCAGCGGGCGAGCACCTCCTCACCGGAGCTGGCGCCGATCACGCGCCCCACCCCGGCCACGCCCGCGACCGCTCGCCGCAGGTTCTCCCGCACCAGCGGGGAGTCGTCGCAGACCATGACCGTCGCCATCGCAGACACCGTCGCCACCTCCGTGTGCGCCGACCCGTGCGGTCGGCTGTCCTGGAGGTGTCATCGGCACGGATCGGGCGGACCTGAGAGCTAGCGGGGCTGCGACCCCGGCCGGCGCGGACCCAGCTGCGGCGGGCTCAGGGCTCGGTGGCCTCGAGCAGCACCTCCAGCGCGGCGGGCAGGGCGGGGGCCCGCAGCGCCGCACGGCCGGCCGGCAGCTGCGCGAGGGACCAGCCCGGCCCGGACAGCACGAGGCGCACCGGGTGCCGCAGGCGCGGCAGCGGGCCCAGCTGGGCCGCGGCGTCGGCCACCGGCTCCTCGGCGTGCACGAGGACGGCGGCCGGACCCGTGCGCCGCACGGCGGCCGCCACGGCCTCGCGGGGCAGCCCGGGGGCCAGGACCCACGGCCGGACGCCGTGGGCGGCCACGGCGGCGGCCAGGACGTGCAGGGGCAGGGAGTCCGTCTCGCCCTCGGCGGCGGCGAGGAGCACGACGGCGGTGGTGCGCTCCGGGGGGCGCCGCAGCGCCCGCAGCGCCTCCAGGGTCGCGGCGGTGAGCAGCACCTCGGAGTCGACGCCCGGCCCGGTCGCCTCCCAGCGGCGCGCCAGGGCGACCCTGGCCGGCTGCACGACCTCCTCCCACGCCCGCAGGGGGCCCTTGGAGGAGCAGGCGGCCAGCACGGCCGCCGCGGCGCCGGGAGCGTCACCCGCCAGCACCGCGCGCTGCAGGGCTCCCTGCCCCGCGGGCGAGGGGCGCCGCGTCAGCGGGGTGCGGTCAGCGGGGAGCACGGCGCTCCAGACGCCGAGGTCGGCGGTCAGGGCCACCAGCGCCGGCACGTCCCCCGTGGTCGGGGCCTCGTCGTGGTCCTCGGCGTCGTGGAGGTCAGAGCCCTCACCGGCCGCTGACGCCAGCGCCATCGCAGCGTCGGTCGGATCGGTGGCCAGTGCGGTGGCAGCCGCCGTGACGGGCGGCACGCCCTCCAGCGTCAGCCGGCGCATGACCACCAGTCGGGCGAGGTCCTCGGGGGTGTAGCGGCGGTGCGAGCCGGTCTCGTGCTCGCTGGGGCCCAGGCCGTAGCGGCGGGCCCACGTCCGCAGGGTCGCGGGGGCGACGCCGAGGCGCCGCGCGGCGGCCGCGACGCCCAGCGACACGCCCGAGGGGGCGGCGTTGGGGGTGGGCACCCCGCCAGTGTGGTCGGGTGGTCATGACGTCGCCACCGCGCCCCCCGCGCAGCACCCGGGAGGACGCCGACCGACCGTCGCGCCCCGCGCGGTGGCGCCCTGCGCCACATCACACGAACGGCCCAGTGCCAGGTCCTTGAACAACCTCTGACGCGGTTGTAGTGTCGTCTTCAACGAGCCCGGGCCACCGCGAGGTGGCTCTGAGCACGGAGTACCCCACCCGGCGCGGATCCACACCCGCACCGGAGGGGGTGCACCCGCACGCTGCACCGGCTCCCCAGAACACCACGCACCACCACGCCTTCCGGAGGAACCCATGGCTGAGATCTCGCGCCTCCCCGGCCCCGTCGCCGACATCTGGGAGTGGCAGCTGCAGGGCTCGTGCCGCGAGCACGACACCAACCTGTTCTTCCACCCCGAGGGCGAGCGCGGCCCGGCCCGCCGCAACCGCGACGCCGCCGCCGTGGCCATCTGCTCCGCCTGCCCGGTCGTCGAGGACTGCCGCCAGCACGCCCTCACCGTGCGCGAGCCCTACGGCGTCTGGGGCGGCCTCACCGAGGACGACCGCGAGCGCATCTACGCGGCCCAGCGCTCCCGCCGCACCCCGAACACCGTGGTCGCCGAGACGCGCATCGCCGAGGTCGGCTGACCGCAGAGCTCACGACGAGGGCCCCGGACCTGCTGGTCCGGGGCCCTCGTCGTCGCCCGCCCGCGTCGTCAGGGCCGGGCAAGGGGGGTGCACGGTGCCCGCTGGGTGGCCTGGCTGCCGGGCGCAGGCACCGCACCCGGGCACGAGCCCACCCCGTGGGCAGCAGGCCACCTCGCTGGCCACCTCGCTGGCCACCTCGCTGGTCACCGCGGAGCGGTCCCGGACGCGGCAGAGCCCCCCGGACCAGCGGTCCGGGGGGCTCCGACGTGCGCCCGGTCACCCGGGCGGAGCGTCAGCTCAGTGGCTGTGCCCGTGGCCGGCGGCCGCGGGGGCCTCCTCCTCGGGCTTGTCCACCACGAGAGTGTCGGTGGTGAGCACCATCGACGCGATCGAGGCGGCGTTGCGCAGCGCGGAGCGCGTGACCTTGACCGGGTCGATGACGCCCGCGGCCACGAGGTCGACGTACTCGCCGGTGGCGGCGTTGAGGCCGTGACCGGCCTCCAGGCCGCGCACCTTCTCGACGGCCACGTAGCCCTCGAGGCCCGCGTTCTCGGCGATCCAGCGCAGCGGCTCGGCGGCCGAGCGGCGGACGATCTGCGCGCCGGTGGCCTCGTCGCCGGTGAGCTCCAGGGCGTCGATGGCGGAGACGGCCTGGATGAGGGCCGAGCCGCCGCCGGCGACGATGCCCTCCTCGATGGCCGCGCGGGTCGCCGAGACGGCGTCCTCGATGCGGTGCTTCTTCTCCTTGAGCTCGACCTCGGTGGCCGCGCCGACCTTGATGACGCAGACGCCGCCGGCCAGCTTGGCCAGGCGCTCCTGCAGCTTCTCGCGGTCCCAGTCGGAGTCGGTGTTCTCGATCTCGGCCTTGACCTGGCGCACGCGGTCGGACACGGCGTCGGCGTCGCCGCCGCCGTCGATGATCGTGGTGTCGTCCTTGGTGATGACCACGCGGCGCGCGGACCCGAGGACCTCCAGGCCCACCTGGTCCAGCTTGAGGCCGACCTCGGGGCTGACCACCTGGGCGCCGGTGAGGATGGCGATGTCCTGGAGGATCGCCTTGCGGCGGTCACCGAAGGCCGGGGCCTTGACGGCGGCGGCGGTGAAGGTGCCGCGGATCTTGTTGACGACGAGCGTCGACAGGGCCTCGCCGTCGACGTCCTCGGCGATGATGAACAGCGGCTTGGAGGTCTGCAGGACCTTCTCCAGCAGCGGCAGCAGCTCCTGGACGGAGCTGATCTTGCCCTGCGAGAGCAGCACGTGCGCGTCCTCGAGGACGGCCTCCATGCGCTCGGAGTCGGTGACGAAGTAGGGCGAGATGTAGCCCTTGTCGAACTGCATGCCCTCGGTGAAGTCGAGCTCGAGGTTCATCGAGGACGACTCCTCGACGGTGATGACGCCGTCCTTGCCGACCTTGTCGAAGGCCTCGGCGAGCAGGTCGCCGACGGAGGAGTCCTGCGCGGAGATGGTGGCGACCTGGGCGATCTCGCCCTTGTCGTCGATGTCGCGCGCGGTGGCGAGCAGCTTCTCGGAGACCGCGTCGACGGCCTTGTCGATGCCGCGCTTGAGCCCGGCGGGGCTGGCGCCGGCGGCGACGTTGCGCAGGCCCTCCTTGACCATGGCCTGCGCCAGGACGGTCGCGGTGGTGGTGCCGTCACCCGCGACGTCGTTGGTCTTGGTGGCGACCTCCTTGGCGAGCTGGGCGCCGAGGTTCTCGTACGGGTCGTCCAGCTCCACCTCGCGGGCGATGGTGACGCCGTCGTTGGTGATGGTGGGAGCGCCCCACTTCTTGTCGATGACCACGTTGCGGCCCTTCGGGCCGAGGGTCACCTTCACGGCGTTCGCGAGGGCGTCGACCCCGCGCTCGAGGGCGCGGCGGGCGTTCTCGTCGAACTGCAGCTGCTTGGCCATGTCCTTCTTCCTGATGGCGTGCTGGTGGCTGACGGCTCGCTGACCGGCCGGCGGCGCGTCAGCGGGGTGCGGGACGGCGAACGCCCCGGGGCCCCCGCCGGACGGCGGTGGGGCCGCCGGGGCGAGCCGTGATCAGAGGTCGATCAGATCTGCGGTGTCGCTCAGGCGACGACGGCGAGCACGTCGCGCGCCGAGAGCACGAGCAGCTCCTGGCCGCCGTACTTCACCTCGGTGCCGCCGTACTTGGAGTAGATGACCTTGTCGCCGACCTTGACGTCGAGCGGCACGCGGTTGCCGTTGTCGTCGATGCGGCCCGGGCCCACGCTCAGGACCTCGCCCTCCTGGGGCTTCTCCTTGGCGGTGTCCGGGATGACGAGGCCGGATGCGGTGGTCTGCTCGGCGTCGAGGGGCTTGACGACGATGCGGTCCTCGAGCGGCTTGATGGAGACCGACACGGGCGGACCTCCCCTTCGCTGGTGGTGCGGAACGGACGGATGCGCGCGCCGGGGGCCGGTGCGTCGTCGCGGGTGCCGCTCCGACCTCGGGCGCTGGCACTCTCACAGGGAGAGTGCCAAGAAGGACAGTAGTGAGGCCGTCAGCACTCGGTCAACCCGAGTGCCAGCCCGCCCCGCCGAGGACGCCCGCTCAGACCAGCGAGCAGACGGTCTTGCCCTCGAGGTAGCCCGCCAGCCCCTCCATCCCGTTCTCCACGCCCCACCCGGACGTCCGCCGGCCGCCCTTGACGAGCTCCGGGGAGAACACCGCGTGGCAGTTCACCCACACCGTCCCCGCGCGCACGCCGTCGACCACCCGCTGCGCGGTGCGCAGGTCGCGCGTCCACACGCTGGCGGCCAGGCCGTAGTCGGTGTCGTCGGCCGCGGCGACCACCTCCTCGAGGTCGTCGAACGGCGCCACGACCACCACGGGGCCGAAGACCTCCTCGCGCACCAGCGGCGAGGAGGGGTCGGCCCCGACGACGACGGCGGGCGCGAAGAAGCAGCCGCCGCCGGAGGCGTCCTCCACCGGACCACCGCCGCCCACGACCTGCGCCCCGGCAGCGACGCCGTCGGCCAGGCGCTGGGCCACCCGCTCCGCGTGCGCGGGGCTCGCGAGCGGCCCGAGCTGGGAGGAGGGGTGCAGCCCGTGCCCGAGCGCCTGCGCCGCGGCCTGCGCGGCGAGCGCCTCGACGAAGGCGTCGTGCGCGGCGCGCTGCACGTAGACGCGCGACCCGGCCACGCACACCTGGCCGGAGTTGGCGAAGACGCCGCGCGCCACGCCAGGCACCGCGGAGGCCATGTCGGCGTCGGCCATGACGACGGCCGGCGACTTGCCGCCCAGCTCCAGGGTGAGCCGGGGCAGGTGGCCGCCGGGACGCCCGGCGGACCTCACGAGAGCGCGCCCGGTGGCGGTGGAACCGGTGAAGGCCACCTTGTCGACGCCCGCGTGCTCCGCGAGCGCCGCCCCGACCGCGCCGCCGCCGGTCAGCAGCGACACGACCCCGCGGGGCAGGCCCGCCTCCCCCAGGGCGCGGACCACGAGCTGGACCAGCCGCACGGACGTCAGCGGGGTGTCCTCAGCGGGCTTGAGGACGACGACGCACCCGGCCGCCAGCGCTGGCGCCACCTTCATGGCGGCCATGAGCAGGGGCGAGTTCCACGGCGTGATCGCGGCGACCACGCCCACGGGCTCCAGCACGGTGCTCGCGACGAGGCGCGTCCCCGGCGCCGCGTACGGGGGCAGCGGCGCCGAGGGACGGAACGTCGTGCCGGTGACCTTGGTGGCGGCTCCCGCGAAGTAGCGGAACTGCTCGGCGGCGCCGGCCACCTCCCCGCGGGCCGTGGCGAGGGTCTTGCCCTGGTCGAGCACCTCCAGCTGTGCGAGCTCCTCGGCGTGCTCGGCCAGCAGGTCCGCCACCCGCCACAGCAGGCGGCCGCGCGCCGAGGGCGTCGCCGCCCACCAGGAGGTGCTGCCCCGGTCGTCGAGGACGGCCCGGGCCGCCTCGACGGCGGGTCCCACGTCCTCGGCGCAGGCCTCGGCCACCTCGGCGAGCACCGCCCTGGTGGCCGGGTCGCGAGTGGTCCGGCGCTCCCCGGTCGCGGCGGGGTGCCACTGCCCCGCGGTGAACAGCCCCGCCGGCTCGGAGCACCACGCGTCGAGCAGGGCCCGCACGGGGGTGGAGACGGCCTCCGCCGGCGCGCGGCCACCGTCGACCAGGGCCGCGGGCGCAGCGCTCACCAGGCCACCTCCGGGAGACCGTGCTCGGCCACCCACGCGGCGCGGCGCTCGAAGAGGCCGGGCGCGGCGGCTCGGGCGTCGTCGACGAGCTCGCCGAGGTCGGCGTGCACGAGCGCCCCGTCGCGGACGACCGGGGCGCCGTCCACCCAGACGTGGTCGACGTCGGACCCGCGCACGGCGTGCACGAGGTTGTGGTGGACGTTGAGCAGCGGCCCCGAGGTGACCAGCGGGGTCATGCGCGGGGTGCGGGAGCGCACGGCCACGACGTCGGCCTTCTTGCCGACCTCCAGGGAGCCCAGGTCGGCCTCGCGCCCCAGGGCCCGCGCGCCGCCGGTGGTGCCGAGGGCGAAGGCGTCCCAGCTGGGCAGGGCCGCGGCGTCGAGGTCGCGCAGCTTGGCCAGCAGCGAGGCGGCCTTGAGCTCCTCGAACACGTCGAGGTTGTTGTTCTCCTTCTCCCCGTCGGTCCCCAGGCCGACGGCGACGCCCGCGGCCAGCAGCTCGCGCACGCGGGCTGTGCCGCTGGCGAGCTTCATGTTGCTGACCGGGTTGTGCACCACGCCGACGCCGCGGTCGGCCAGCAGGGAGATCTCGTCGTCGTCGAGCCAGACCGCGTGGGCCAGCACGGTGCGCGGGGCGTCGAGCATCCCGAGGCGCTCCAGGGCGCGCACCGGGCGTGCGCCGTAGCGCCGCTCGAACTCGGCGACCTCGTCGCGCGACTCGCTGCAGTGCGTGTAGAGGCCGGTGCCGAGGTCGTGCGCCATCGCGACAGCTCGGCGCTGCGCGGCCTCCACGGCGTAGAAGGGGTGCTCCAGCCCCACCCAGACCTCGATCCGCCCGGCGGCGCCGCCGTGGTGGTCGGCGGCGAGCCGCTCGACGTCGTCGAGGGTGTCGAAGAAGTCGTGCCGCGGGTGCTCCGCGGCGTACGGGACCGCCACCAGCCGGTTGCCGAGCAGCTCCGCGGCCCGCGCGCCGCCGTGCAGGAACCGCCACATGTCGACGACGGTGGTGGTGCCCGCCAGCAGGCCCTCGGCGTAGCAGAGGCGGGCGGCCACCTCGGCCTCGCGGGCGGTGAGCACCCGGTGCATGGGGTCGATGTGGACCCTCAGCCACTCCCACACGGGCAGCTCCTCGGCGGTGCCGCGCAGCAGGCCCGAGTGGTGGTGGGCGTTGATGAGACCGGGCAGGAGCACGTGGTCGGGCAGGTCCTCCACGGCGGCGCCGGGGTGCTCCGCGAGGACGGCGGCCAGCACCTCCTCGCGCGGGCCGACAGCGGTGATGCGGTCTCCGACCAGCGCCACGGCGCCGTCGGCGAGCACGGTGTGCGCGGCGTCCCCCACGACGACGACGCCCGCGGCCAGCACGCGCACCTGCGCGCTCACGGTCGCACCGCCCAGGGTGCGAGCAGGTCGGCCAGGCGCTCGGCCAGCGCGACGACGGGCGCGAGGGTGTTGCACGTCGGCACGGTGGGGAACGCCGACGCGTCGGCCACCCGCAGGCCGTCCACACCGCGGACGCGGAGCTCGGGGTCGAGCACGGCGCGCTCGTCGTCCTCGCGCCCCATCGCCGCGGTGCCGCAGGCGTGGAAGAAGGTGGTGCAGGCCAGGCTCATGAACTCCTCCAGGTCGGTGTCGCTCGTGGTGGGGCCGGCGGACGGCAGCGGCGCCAGGCGCTGCGCGCCCAGGGCCGCGAAGACCGGGCCGTCGGCCAGCTCCAGCACGTCGCGCAGGCCCTGCCGCAGGGCCGCGCGGTCCGCCGGGTCGGCGAGGAGACCCGGGTGCAGGTCCACGGCCCCGCCGGGCGCCAGGTCGCGGACCACCAGGTGCCCGCGGCTGCGGGACCCCATCAGCCCGACGCCCAGCCCCACCAGGTGCGGGTCGGCCCTGTCGAGCTGGTGGGCTGCGGCCACCGCGGGGGTGGCGCACGCCGCCTGCGTGACGAAGCAGTGCAGGTCGGGCGCGTCGCTGCGCGGGGAGCCGCTGCGCCAGTTCCACACCGCGCCGCCGCCGTTGTCGCGCACGGGCCCCCGGGGTCCGCGCAGCCGCAGCGTCACGCCCTCCAGCAGCGGGTGGTCCTGCAGCTCCCGCCCGACGCCGGGGACGGCGCTGACCACGGGCACGCCGAGCCGCGCGAGGTCCGCGGGGTCGCCGACCCCGGAGGCCAGGAGCAGGCGCGGGGTCTCGACGGCTCCGCCGCACAGCACCACCTCACCGTCCCCGGCCACCGCCGTCCGCACCGCCCGCCCGCCGACGAGGTGGACGACGGCGACGGCCCGGCCGCGCCGCACCTCGACGCGCAGCACCGGGCTTCCCGTGAGGACCGTGAGCGACCCGCTGCCCGGCACCTGCGCGAGCGGCGGCAGCTCGCGCAGGTAGGCGCGTGAGGTGCTCCACCGCCGCGAGGCCCGCCCGCCAGCGCCGTCGTCCTCCGAGGTGGCGGTGAGCTCGGCGAGCTCGGCGAGCCCGCCCACCCCCTGCCTGCCGGCCGCCTCCACGGCGTCCACCAGTGCGGTGGCCACGGGGTGCGGGTCGCGCGGGCGCTCCACGCGCAGCACGCCCTCGGCGCGCGCCAGGCACGGCGCGAGGTCGGCCCAGGCCCATCCCGGAACGCCCCAGCCGTCGTAGTCGCTCGGGTGGCCGCGGTACCAGAGCATCGCGTTGGTGCTGCTCGACCCGCCGAGCACGCGCCCGCGCGGCAGCGGGATCCGCCGCCCCGCCACCTGCGGCGACGGCGCGTAGGCGAGTCCCCAGTCGAGCTCACCCCCGAGCATCGCCGGCCACGCGCCGGCGTCGGCGACGTCCTCGCGGCCGGTGTCGTCGGGGCCCGCCTCGAGGAGCAGGACCGCCGCGCCGCGCTCGGCCAGGCGGCGGGCCACCACGCAGCCCGCTCCCCCACCGCCGACCACCACGTGGTCGTACCCGGGGCCTGGCATCAGTTGTGCTCGCTCGGGCCCATGATCGTCACGCCCTCGGTCGCCTCGACGTGCCGCACGAACCGGTAGGTGTCCTCCCGGCCGTCGCTGTGCTTGCGGCGCACCACGGGGTGCCCCGCTGCCGCGTGGCCCTCCGGGGACGTGTCGACCTTGGCGACGACCACGTGCGGGGCGGCGGTGTCGGCGAGGCCCGCCGCGCACGCCGCGGCGAACGCCTCGACGTCGCGGACCGTGCTCGCGCGCACCACGCCCGCGCCCCGGGCGATGGCCGCGAGGTCGACGGTCCCGGAGGAGGTGTGCGTGCGCGGTCCGCCGATGGACTGGTACCGCTCGTTGTCCCACACGACCACCAGCAGGTTGCCCGGCTGCTCGTTGCCCAGGGTGGCCAGCACGCCGAGGTTGAACAGCAGGCCGCCGTCGGTGTCGAGGGAGACCACCCGCCGGTGCGGCAGACCTGCCGCCAGGCCGAGCGCCTGCGGCGTCACGCAGCCGAGCTGCTGCTGGAACAGGCTGGCCTCGCGCAGGTGCGGGGCCGCGGTGTACCACTCGTCGACGGCGCCGCCGAGGGAGAGCACCACCAGCTCGTCGGACAGCAGTGCCGCGAGCGCCTCCATGGCGGAGAAGCGCGTCATCGCCGACGCCGGCTCCCGCACCACCGGGCCGCTCACCGGGCTGGTCATCGGACCGTGCCCCCGCCGAGCACGACCGCCGAGTGCTGGTAGGCCGAGTACGACCACTCGTAGGCGTCCACCACGGCCTGCTCGATGCCGGCCTCCTCACGCACCACGCGGTAGGGGATGCGCAGCGCCGCGAGCATCGGCTCCATCGTGATCCCGTGGGGAACCGCCCACCAGTTGTTCTCGCCCAGCTCCCCGCGGTAGCTCATGACCATGACCACGGGGATGCCGGAGCCCAGGCCCATCCGGGCCAGCGGCTCGGCGGCCGCGCGCAGCCCGGAGTTCTCCATGCACAGCACGGCGCGCTTCCCCGAGAGGAACACCCCGCCGCACACGGCGGCGCCCTCGCCCTCGTTGGTGCAGGGGATGGTGCGGATGCCCGGGTGGGCGTCCAGCGCCGGGTACAGAGGCTTGAGCAGCGAGTCGGGCAGGTAGCTGGCGATGGTGACGCCGGCGCGCTCCAGCCCGGCGATCACCGCTTGGACGGCGGTCGGGGTCATCGGTCTCCTCGGGTGCTGGTCGGGGTGCTGGTCGGGGTGCTGGTCGGTTCAGAACTCGGTGAGGTGGCCGCGCAGGGTGGCGGCGGTGTAGCGGCTGCGCACCAGCCCGCGCCGCTGCAGCACCGGCACCAGGCCCTCGGTGACCTGGACGACGTAGTGGCGCGAGAGCCGGTGGAACGGCGTGGTGACGAGGAAGCCGTCCCCGCCGACCTCCTCGGCCGCGGCCTCCAGCTGGTCGGCCACGTGCTCGGGGGTGCCCACGAGGTCGAGGGAGGAGTTGGTGCTCGCGTCGGCAGCGAGCTCGCGCAGCGGCTTGGCGCTGGGCCGGCCCTCACCGTCGAGCTGGGCGAACTTGGCCAGCGTGCCGAGCGAGCCGCGAGCCGAGCCCGCCAGCAGCTGCTCGGGAGGAGGCAGGGGCGCGTCGAGGTCGAGCGCGGTGAGGTCGACGCCGGTGTAGGCACTGAACTTCGCCAGCGTCGTCGCGAGCGCGGTCGGGTGCGCCGCCGAGCGCGCCAGGGCCGCCCGGGCCTCCTCCTCGGTCTCGCCGAGCACCGGGGCCACGAGGAAGAGCACCCTCAGCTCGTCGGGGTCGCGCCCGGCCTCGGCGGCGAGGCGACGCACGTCGTCACGGGCGGCCTTCATGGCCACCGGCCCGCTGGCCACCGCGAGCACGAGGTCGGCGTTGCGCGCGGCGAAGGCCCGCCCGGTGGGCGACCCGCCGGCCTGGCAGTAGACGGGTCGCCCCTGCGGGGACCTGACCGTGGTGAGCGGACCCGCCACCGGGTAGCGCGGGCCGGGCGCGTCGACGGCGTGCACGCGGGTGTGGTCGGCGTAGGTGTGGCTGGCGCGGTCCATGACGACGGCGCCCTCGTCCCAGCTGTCCAGGAGCGCCGTGACCACGTCCACGTGCTCCTGTGCCGCGGCGTACCGCTCGTCGCGGTCCGGCAGGGCGGCCAGGCCGGCGTTGCGGGCCTCGGCGTCGTCGGTGCTCGTGACGATGTTCCACCCGGTGCGCCCGCCGGAGAGGGAGTCGAGCGTGGAGACCAGCCGCGCCAGCAGGAACGGCGGGTAGAGCAGCGTCGACAGGGTCGTGACCACGCCCAGGTGCTGCGTCGCGGCGGCCATGAGGGCCGACAGCGGGGCGGGGTCGTGCCGCGGGGCCCGCACACCGGTGCGCAGCAGCAGCTCTCGGGTGCCGCCGGCCTCCGCGGAGACGGCGAGGGAGTCCTCCAGCAGCACCAGGTCGAAGCAGGCCCGCTCCAGCGCCCGGGCCAGGTCGGTGTGGAAGGCGCCGTCCCACGGGGTCCCACCGGCGGACGCGAAGGGGGCGTCCCACTCGTCGGGGCCGAAGTGCGTGAACCACCCGAGGTGGAAGGGCCGTGCCACCGCTGCTCGCTCCCGTCCACGCAGCACGCCCCGGTCGGGGGCTGCACGTCGTCCGACCACCGGCCCTCGCACCCGGTGGCGGAACAGCGCCCGTCGGCCGCGGGTGCGGCCGGGGCGGCGCAGGGGAGCTGCGCGCCGCCGATGGTGCCCGCAGCGGGGCGGCCGTGGGTTGCGGGCGTGTTACGGACGGCGCGGAGCGCACCCGGACCGCTGGCGGCCCGCCGCCACCGCGGCTGCGAGGATCGGGGCGTGCCGCAGGGACCCGCTGACGCGTCGTCGTCGTCCGACTCCCCCGCGGCGGCGAGCGTGGCCCCGCTCCTGCGGCCCGAGGGGTGGGCGCTGCTGGAGGCGCTGCCGCCCTACGCCGGCCCTGACGCGGCGATGGCCCTGGGCGAGCGGCTGCGCGCCGAGGGCGCCGAGCCGCAGCTGGTGGCCGCCGCGATGACGCAGTCGCGGCTGCGGGCGAAGGGCGAGGCCAAGTTCGGGCCCTTCGCCGACGGCATGCTCTTCACCGCTGAGGGCCTGGAGCAGGCGACGCGGCTGCAGGTGGCCGCCCACCACGCGCAGCGCTTCCGCGACGCCGGGTGCACCCGGGTGGCCGACCTCGGCTGCGGCGTCGGCGGTGACGCCATGGCCCTGGCCTCCCTCGGCCTGGGCGTGCTCGCCGTCGACAGGGACGAGGCCACCGCCGCCGTCGCCACCGTGAACCTCAGGCACTGGCCCGAGGCGCAGGTCCACCGCGCCGACGTCCTCGACGTCATCACCGAGCTGGGGCGGGACGGCTCGGTGGACGGCGCCTGGCTCGACCCGGCCCGGCGCACCGCCGCGGGACGGCGCGTCCTCGACCCCCACCGCGCATCGCCGCCGTGGAGCGCCGTGCTCGACGTCGCCCGGCGCGTGCCCGCCACGGGCGTCAAGCTCGCCCCCGGCGTCCCGCGCGACATCGCCGCTGGCTCCGGGCTGCCCGCTGAGGTGCAGTGGGTCTCCGTCGACGGCGACGTGGTCGAGGCGGCGTGCTGGTTCGGGCCGCTCGCGCGACCGGGCCGGGCGGCGAGCGCGCTGGTGCTGCGCTCCGCCGAGCGCGGCGGCACCGCGACCCTCGTCGACGACGACGACCTGCCCGTCCCGCCCGCGGTGGCCTCGCCGGAGGGTGTCGGCACCTACCTGTACGACCCGGACGGCGCCGTCGTGCGCTCCGGGCTCGTCGGGCAGGTGGCGGCGCTGGTGGGAGGGTCGCTGCTGGACCCGAGCATCGCCTACGTGACCTCCGACCGGCTCGTGGCGACCCCGCTGGCCCGCGCCTTCGCGGTGGAGGAGGTCTGGCCGTTCGGGCTGAAGGCGCTGCGCACCCGCCTGCGGATGCGCGGCGTCGGCGCCGTGGAGGTGCTCAAGCGGGGCAGCGCGGTCGACGTCGAGCAGCTGCGCCGCTCCCTGCGCCTGGAGGGGGCGCGCCAGGCGACCCTCGTGCTGACCAGGGTGGCGGGGCGCCAGCACGTGCTGCTGTGCCGCCCGGTGGCGACGTCCGTGACGACGGCGGGACCGCCCTCCTCCTGATGGCGACCGGCGCCGGGACCTGGAAACAGCCCCGTAACGCAGCCGTCCTCCTAGCGACGCACAGCGCTCCTAGCGTCCCCGCTCGTCGACCGCGAGCTGGCAGGAGCTGGCAGCGCGCGGTCCCTCACGCCCCGCGGAGGTTCCGCGAGCGCCACGACCCCGGGAGGCCCCGTGCCGTCGATCGACCGCCACCACCAGCAGCTCGTCCGCAGCGCCCTGGGGCGACGCTCCTTCCTGCGGATGGCGGGGCTCGCAGGGCTGGGCGTGGCCGGCGCCAGCACCCTGGCCGCCTGCGGCGGCTCCTCCACCGGGGCCTCCGGCGGCGGGTCGAGCAGCGGCGGCTCCGCCGACCACGGCGACCTGGCGATCCAGCTCTCCTGGATCAAGAACATCGAGTTCGCCGGTGAGTTCTTCGCCGACTCCAAGGGCTACTACAAGGACGCCGGGTTCTCGAGCGTCAACCTCATCGCGGGCGGTTCCGCCGGCACCAGCGCGGAGGCAGCTGTCACCTCCGGCAAGGCGCTCGTGGGCCTGTCCTCCCCCACGCTCACCGCCCCGGCCATCAACGAGGGCGCACCTCTGAAGATCATCGGGACGACGTTCCAGAAGAACGCGTTCTGCATCGTCTCGCTCGACTCCAACCCCATCCCCGACCCGGCGGCGATGAAGGGCAAGAAGATCGGCGTGCAGTCCGGCGGCAACGAGCAGATCTTCTCCGGTCTGCTCAAGGCCAACGGCATCGACCCGAGCTCGCTGACCATCGTCCCCGTGCAGTACGACCCGACCGTGGTGACCACCGGCGAGGTCGACGGCTTCATGGCCTACCTCACCAACGAGCCGATCCTCCTGCAGGGCAAGCGCTTCAAGACCGTGCAGTTCGCCTTCGCCGACCACGGCCTGCCGCTGGTCACGGAGACCTTCACCGTGGCGCAGCAGACCATCGAGGAGGACCGCGACAAGCTCAAGGCCTTCCTCAAGGCGGAGGTCCTCGGGTGGACGGACGCGCTGAACAACCCCGACGAGGGCGCCAAGCTCGCGGTGGACCAGTACGGCAAGGAGCTCAAGCTCAACCTCGAGGAGCAGCTCAAGGAGATCAACGCGCAGGCCACCCTCATCGTCACGGACGACACCGTGAAGAACGGCCTGTTCACCATGACCGACGAGCTCATCGCCACCAACATCGAGTCGCTCGCCACGGCCGGCACCACGATCACGGCCGAGAAGCTGTTCGACCTCTCGCTCTTGGAGGAGGTCTACTCCGAGGACCCGTCGCTGGTCACCGGACCCACCCTGACGCCCGAGGCCGCCGCCTCGGCCGCTCCCGCCTGACAGCCAGCCCCGCTCGCGGTGGCCGGCGCGTCCGCGCGCCGGCCACCGCGGAGGGGGCCCGTCCCCGGAGGGACCCGCATGGACGCAGCCCTGCTGCCCAAGGCCGAGCTCCACGTGCACGTCGAGGGCACGCTCGAGCCGGAGCTCGTCGTCGAGCTGGCCCAGCGCCACGGCGTGGCGCTGCCCACCACCGACCCCGCGGCGCTGCGGGCGGCCCGGCGCTTCACCGACCTGCAGTCCTTCCTCGACCAGTACTACGAGGCGGCGGAGCTGCTGCGCACCGAGCAGGACTTCCACGACCTCATGGCCGCCTACCTCGCCCGCGCCGAGCGGGCCGGGGTCCGCCGCGCCGAGGTGTTCCTCGACCCCCAGCACCACACCGAGCGCGGCGTGCCGCTGGAGGCCGTCTTCGACGGGCTCAGCGCCGCGGCGGCCGCGAGCCCCGTGTCGGTCGACCTCGTCCCCTGCTTCCTGCGCCACCTCGGGCCCGACGCCGCCCTCGAGGCGCTGCGCACGTGGCTGCCCCACCGCGAGCACTTCGTCGGCGTGGGCCTGGACTCCACCGAGGTCGGCAACCCGCCGGCCGCCTACGCCCCCGCGTACGCCGTGGCCGCCGCCGAGGGGCTGCACCGCACGGCGCACGTCGGCGAGGAGGGCACCGCCGCCGACGTCGCCGAGGCCCTCGACACCCTCGGCATCGAGCGGCTCGACCACGGCAACCACTGCCTCGACGACGGCGAGGTGGTCGCCCGGCTGCGCGACACCGGCACACCGCTGACGGTGTGCCCGCTGAGCAACGTGGCGCTGCGGGTGGTCAACGCGCTGGAGGACCACCCGCTCCCGGCGATGCTGGCGGCGGGCCTGCAGGTGAGCGTCAACAGCGACGACCCCGCCTACTTCGGCGGGTACGTCGACGACAACTACCGGGCCCTGCGCGACGTCGTCGGCCTCACCGACGACCAGCTCACCGCCCTGGCGCTGGCCTCCTTCGACGCCAGCTTCGCCGAGCCCGCCGCCAAGGACGCCTGGCGCGCCGAGGTGCGCGCTGCCGCGTCCGCGCCGCTGGCCTCCCCCACCGCCAGCTGACAGCTGAGGAGCACCGTGAGCACGCAGTCCACCCAGACCGCCCCGGCGCAGGGCCCCGCCCGCACCCCCGGGAGCACCGGCCTCGACATCAGGGGCCTCACCAAGACCTTCACCTCGGGCCGGCGCACCGTCACCGCGCTGGACGACGCGGACCTGACCACCCCCCAGGGGTCGTTCCTGTCGCTGCTGGGCCCGTCGGGGTGCGGCAAGTCGACGGTGCTGCGCATCCTCGCCGGGTTGGAGGAGGCGACGTCCGGGCAGGCGCTGGTCAACGGCCTCACGCCGCTGGAGGTGCGCCGCCAGCACAAGCTCGGGATCGCCTTCCAGGACTCCGCGCTCCTGCCCTGGCGCAGCGTGGTCTCCAACATCAAGCTGCCGCTGGAGGTGGCGGGTGTGAAGCCGGCCGCCGACCACACCTCCTACGTCGACGAGCTGGTCGAGCTGGTCGGCCTCAAGGGCTTCGAGAAGGCCAAGCCCGGGCAGCTGTCCGGCGGCATGCGCCAGCGGGTCTCCATCGCCCGCGCCCTCGTGGTGCGCCCCGAGGTGCTGCTGCTCGACGAGCCCTTCGGCGCGCTGGACGACATGACCCGCCAGCGCCTCAACCTCGAGCTGCTGCGCATCTGGACCGAGAAGCCCGCCACCACGCTCATGGTCACCCACGGCATCGCCGAGGCGGTGTTCCTCTCCGACGTCGTCGCCGTCATGAGCCCGCGCCCGGGACGCGTGCTCGAGGTGGTCCCGATCGACCTGCCCCGCCCGCGCACGCCCGAGATGATGAGGACGCCGGAGTTCCACGCCCTGCACGACCACCTGTCGGGGCTGCTGTTCGGCCGCGGCGGCGCGGCGATGGGCGGCCACTGATGGCCGCCGGGCTCGAAGGCGCTGCTCCCCCCACCGAGCAGGAGCTCGAGGCGCGCGCCACGCGCTCCGTCGAGCGCCCCCGCTGGCTGGCCGGCGTCCTCGGCGTCGTCGGCATCCTCGCGCTGTGGTCCCTGCTCGCCGTCACGGTCTTCGCAGGCGGCGGCGGCGTGCCCACCCCGTGGGCCGTCGTCGCGACGATGGGCGCGGACGGCTGGGCCCTGTACGGCCCCAACTCCCTCGTCACGGTGAGCAGCGCCGCGCAGGGCTTCCTGTGGGGCAACGCCCTAGCGCTGCTCCTCGCGGGCGCCGTCCTCGTGGTCCCCCAGCTCGACGGCCTGGTCACGCAGCTGGGCGTCATCAGCTACTGCATCCCGCTGACCGCCATCGGCCCGATCATCCAGATCGTCTTCGGGGGCAGGTCCACCTCGATCTTCCTGGCCGCGGTGGCCGTCTTCTTCACCACGCTCATCGGCTCGCTGCTGGGCCTGCGCGCCGCGGACCGCACGAGCATCGACCTCGTGGCCGCGTACGGCGGCAGCCGGCTGCAGCTGCTGCTGAAGGTGCGCCTCATCTCGGCGCTGCCGAGCCTGCTCGCCGCGCTGATGATCGCGGCTCCCGCCGCCATGCTCGGCGCGATCATCGGCGAGTACCTCGGAGGGGTCGACAGCGGCCTCGGCGTGGCCCTCACCAACGCCCAGCAGCAGTTCGACGTGCCCCGCACCTGGGGGCTCGCCATCGCCACCGGCGCCATCGCCGGCGCCGGCTACCTCGTCTTCAGCCTCGTCTCGCGGGTCGTCACGCCGTGGTCGGCCGGACAGGAGGGCACCTCGTGAGCGCACCCACCGGCACCTCGGACCCCACCGACGCGCGCGACGCCGCCGACCTCACCACCCCACCACCCGCAGGCAGTCCCGTGCCGACGCCGTCCACCAGCTCCGCGGGCGAGTCCGTGCGCCCCGCCGGCCACGTCGTCGGGACGGCGCTCTGGCGCGCGTTCAGGCCGCTGCTCGTGTCCGCCGTCGTCGCCCTGGTGGTGTGGTGGGGGGCCCTCGCCGCCTTCGACATCAGCCCCTTCATCGGCAAGACTCCGCAGGACGTGTGGGCCTACCTCCTCACCGACCCCGACGCCGCGACCAACCGCGCGACCATCGCAGGGCCGCTGGGCGTCACCCTGCAGCACGCCCTCGTCGGGTTCGTCGCCGGCATGGCGGCGGCGCTGGTGGTGGGCGCCGCGTTCGTCGTCGCGCGCTCGCTCGAGCAGTCGCTCATGCCCATCGCCATGCTGCTGCGCTCGGTGCCGCTGGTCGCGATGACCCCGATCATCGTGCTCGTCGCCGGACGCGGGCTCGGGTCCATCGCGGTGATGGGCGGCATCGTCGTCTTCTTCCCCGCCCTGGTGAACGTCGTCCAGGGCCTGCGGTCGGTGCCGCCGACCTCGCGCGACCTCGTGCACGCCTACGGCGGCTCCGACCTCGCGGTGATGCGGCGGGTCGGCATCCCCACCGCGATGCCGGCGATCTTCGCCGCCGCCCGCATCTCCGTGCCCGGCGCGCTCACCGGCGCGCTGGTGGTGGAGTGGCTGGCCACCGGCAACGGGATCGGCTCGCAGATCCTCAAGGCCATCGGCGGCTTCCGCTACGACGAGGTGTGGGCGCTCATCGTGGCCGTCACGGCCGCCTCCGTGGTGCTCTACACGCTGGTCGGCCTGCTGGAGGGGCTGGTGCTGGCGCGGTACGCCCCGCACCGCCTCGCGACGTGAGCGGCGGCGCGTCCTGACAGGGTGGGCGGCGTGACCGCATCCGCCCGCGGCGCGCGACGGCGCGTCGTCCTCGACACCGACCTGGGCACCGACGTCGACGACGCCCTCGCTCTCGCCCTGCTGCTCGGCTCCCCCGAGGTGGAGCTGCTCGGGGTCACCACCGTCTACGGCGACACCGGCCTGCGCGCGCGCGCCACCTCCCGGCTGCTCGAGCTGGCCGGGGTGCCGGGCCCGGCGGCACCCGGGGGCCTGCCCGTGCGCGCGGGTGCGGCCGCGCCGCTGTCCGGGACGCCGGTGTGGTGGGCCGGCCACGAGGGCACCCTCCTGGGGGACCTCACGACGGCGACGACGACCCCGCCGGCGCCCGGCCGCTCCGCCGCCGAGGACGCCGCCGACTGGCTCGCCGCCACGGCCGCCTCGGCACCGGGCGGGGTGGACCTGCTCGCCATCGGCCCGCTGACGCAGGTGGCGACGGCCCTGCGCCACCACCCGGAGCTGGCGTCCCACCTGCGCTCGCTCGTGGTCATGGGTGGCCGCTGGGACGGGGCGCTCACCCCCGAGGGGCTCCTGGAGGACGAGCACAACCTCCGCAGCGACGCGGTCGCGGCCGCTGAGGTCCTGACCAGCGGCGCCACCACGCTCGTCGTCGGCCTGGAGGTCACCCAGCAGGTGCGGCTGGAGCCGGGCGACGTCGAGCGCATCGCCGCGGCCGGGCCGCTGGGCGCCGCCCTGGCGGCCCAGGTGCGCCAGTGGTGGGAGTTCTGGGACGAGCCGTGGGGAGTCCCGCACGACCCGGTGACCGCGCTGCTGCTCGTGCAGCCGGAGCTGCTCGAGCTCGGCCCGCCGGGTCGCGTCGAGGTCCACGACCGCGGCGCGGTGGTGCACCACCCCGACCCGGCGGGCACCGTGCGGGTCGCGCTCGGCGTGGACGCGGAGCGGGCGGCGGCAGCGGTCGTCCGGCGCGTGCTGGCCGGCTGCCACCGCGCCGGCGGCCGGGAGCGGGCCTGAGCCCCCCACGGCTGGCGACCGCCACCTAGCCTGCGCGCATGACCGCGCGAGACCTCCGCCTGCTCCCCAAGGCCTCCCTGCACACCCACCTGGAGGGCTGCATGCGCCCTTCGACGCTGGCGGAGCTGGCGGCCGGGTACGGCATCCCCGTGCCGGAGACCCGCGGCTACGGGAACTTCGGCGCCTTCGCCGGCCTGTACGACGCCGCGGCGCAGTGCATCAAGACCGAGGACGACCTGCGCCGCGTGGTGCGCGAGGTGGTCGAGGACGCCGCCGCCGACGGTGCGGTGTGGGTGGAGCCGCAGCTGTGGCCGCACTACGAGAGCCCGCAGCTGGCCGACGCCGGTCAGATCCTCGACGTCGCCCTCGACGAGGGCCGCTCGACGGCGGCGCGCCTGGGCGTGGGCTTCGGGCTGATGGTGACGGCCATCCGGGTGCTGCCGCCCGAGGACGCGGAGGAGCTCGCGGAGCTGGCCGTGACCCGGGTCGACCACGGCGTGGTCTCGTTCGGCCTGGCCCACGACGAGGTGCTCGGCCCGCCGGCGCCCTTCGCCCGCGCCTTCGCGGTGGCGCGCGCCGGGGGTCTGGTCGCGGCTCCGCACGCCGGGGAGCTGCTCGGGCCTGACAGCGTCCGCTCCGCCCTGGACGACCTCGGGGCCGGCCGGATCGCGCACGGCGTGCGCGCCGTGGAGGACCCGGCGCTCGTCGAGCGCCTGGCGGCCGAGCGCGTGTGCCTGGACGTCTGCCCCACCTCCAACGTCCTGCTCGGGGTGGTCCCCTCCCTCGCCGAGCACCCCCTGCGCCGGCTCCTGGACGCCGGAGTGCCCTGCTCGGTCAACACCGACGACTCCCTGCTCTTCGGTCCCGGCCTGCTGGAGGAGTACGAGACGGCCCGCACGGTGCTGGGCCTCGACGACGCGCAGCTCGCCGCCGTGGCGCGCAGCGGCATCGAGGCCGCCGCGCACGCCCCCGCGACCCTGGTCAGCGGGGCGCTGGAGCGCGTGGAGGCGTGGCTGGCCGGCTGAGCGGGTCCGCAGGGGGCTGGTCGGTGGACACCGGCCAGCCCCCTGCGGACGAGCGTCCCGGGTGGTAGTTTCGGTCCACCGAAACCCGGGCGGCACCACCGCCGCCCGAGCCGTCGTCGAGGAGGGCTCCCGGTGTCCACCGCTGTCGTCGTGCTCGCCGTCGCGCTCGCCGCCCCGGTGCTGCTGCTCACCCTGGCCCTCGCCGTCGCGGCCGCCCTGCCGGCCCTGCGCCCCCGGCTGCGCGCCCGCGCGCCGCGGGTGCTGCGCGAGCCGGTCGACCTCGCCGGAGCTCACGCGGACGTGGAGCGCCAGGCCCCGGAGTGGGCCGCGGCCCTGCGCTCCTGAACCTTCCCGGACGCGCCCGCCGGTCGCGTCCGCGGTTTCGGCCGGCCGAAGTCCCCGCGGGCGTTCGCCCAGGTCAGTGGCCTTCTTTTCGGGCGACCGAACTGCTTGGCCCCCGCCGCAGGACCCGCTAGCGTCGTCATCGGCCCGCCGCGCGGGCCACCACGACTCGTCCTGACCGATGGCGGTGAGCTGGTCGCGGGCCCCTCGGGTCCCCGGCTCGCCGCCTCCTCGCCGCGCCCGCACGGGGGCGGCGACCTGCTGCGGAGGCACCGCGTGCTGCTCACCCTCGTCCTGCTGCTCGGCTGCGCCGTCCTGATCTACCTGGCGTGCGAGTGGTTCGTCAACGCCGTCGAGTGGCTCGGCGTGCGCATGGCCGTCGGGTCGGCCGCCGTGGGGACCGTGCTGGCCGCCGCTGGCACCGCCCTGCCCGAGAGCGTCGTCACGCTCGTCGCGGTGCTGTTCGGCTCCGAGGAGACCGGCGCTGACGTCGGGGTCGGCGCGGCGCTGGGCGGTCCGCTCGTCGTCGGCAGCCTGGCCTACGCCGTGGTCGGCGTGGTGCTGCTGGCCAACCGCCGCGCGGTCCGCCGCAGCGCCGGCAGCCGTGTGGTGGCCGCGGAGCGGGTCGGAGCCGCAGGAGCGGCCACGGGCTCCTCCCGGGGCGGGCTCGCGGTGGCCGCCGGCGGACCGACCGCCGCCGAGACCGCCCAGCTGGCCGAGCTCGACACGCGCTCCCTGGCGCGCGACCAGGCCTGGTTCCTCGTGAGCTTCGCGGTGGCCGCGGGCCTCGGCCTGGTGGCGTTCGCGGTGAAGCCGTGGCTCGGCTGGGTGTTCTTCGGCGTCTACGCCGTCTACTGCTGGCGCCAGGTGCGCGCCGGCGGCGAGACCCACAGCGCGGAGGACCTCGAGCCGCTGAAGGCCCAGCCGAAGCGCGAGCGGCCGAGCACCACAGCCGTCGTCGTCCAGGTGGTCGTCTCGCTGGCCGTCATCTTCGCGGCGTCGCAGGTCTTCGTCGGGCAGCTGGAGTCGCTCGCCCCCCAGCTGGGGCTGTCGGCGTCCCTCGTGGCGCTGCTCCTGGCACCGATCGCCACGGAGCTGCCGGAGATGCTCAACGCGCTGATCTGGGTCCGCAAGGGCAAGGTCTCCCTCGCGCTGGGCAACCTGGCGGGCTCCATGGTCATCCAGGCGACCATCCCCACCGGCCTGGGCCTGGCCTTCACCAGCTGGCACGTGCAGGGCCCGCTGCTGCTGGCCGCGGTCGCCACGCTCGCCTGCGTCGGCTACCTGCTGGTGCTGTTCACCACCCGGCGGGTCAGCGCGGTGCGCCTCGCGGCGGCGGCCTCGGCCTACGGCGCCTTCGCCGTCGGCCTGGCCCTCACCACCTGACCCCGCGCCTGGGCGCACCTTCCGCGGCACGTGCGGCTCTCGCGGCGCGCTGGGCGCACGTGCCGCGGAAAGTGCGACGAGGGGGTCAGCGCTGGGGCGCGGCAGTGGCCTGGGTGTGCGTGCCGATGGCCCAGACGAACGGCGGCGTGGTGCCGTTGACGGACCAGTCACCCACGATGCGCGTCTTGTAGATCACCGGGTTGTGCGAGGCGACCGTGCGGGCGTTGCGCCAGTGCCGGTCGAGGTCCTTCGCGCGCGACGTGCCCGAGGCGCCGAGGGTGTTGAACAGGAGCGTCGCGGCGCGCGGGACGCTCTCCGAGAGCACCACCTGGGCCTGCGCGGTGGCGATCTCCGCGCGGACGTTGGCGGCGAGGTCGGCCTCGCTGTCGCGGTCGTGCGCGGTGTCCGCCGCCCCCTGGACGGCGGACGCGGCGGCCAGCGCGATCGCGCGGGCGGCGAACGCGACCGAGGAGATCTCCCCGGCCACCGCGAGCACCTGCGGGTCCTCGCGGACCACCGGTGCCAGCCCGTGGCTGTAGGAGCGGGTGCGCGAGCGCACCTCGTGGGCGGTGTCGCGCTCCACCGCGGCGGCGATGCCGGCGTGCACCGCCAGCAGCACCAGCTGGTAGAGCGCCGTCTGGTAGCGGAACCTGTCGTCGAACGGCGCCAGGTCGTCCTCCGCGACCACCGCGTCCTCGAGCACCAGCGTGCCGGTGCCCGTGAGCTGCTGGCCGAAGCCGTCCCAGTCGTCGCTGACGGTCACGCCGGGCTGGTCCAGCCGCACGAGCGCCGTGACCGTCCCCGCGGCGGCGTCCCCGGCCTCCTGCGCGGCCACGGTCGCCTCGTCGGTGAGCTGGGCGACCACGTCGGTCCACCCGGCGTAGATCGTGCCGGTCGTGTAGTACTTGCGGCCGCTGACGCGCCAGCGGCCGTCGGCGTCGCGGCGCACCTTGGTCGACTGGCCGCCCAGGGTGGTGCCGCCCGTCTCGCTCCACGCGTTGCCGGTCCACTCCCCCGCGGCGACGCGCGCGAACCACGCGTCGCGGTAGGGCCCCTCGGGCAGGGAGAGCAGGTGCTCCACCCACGCGACCTGCCCGCGGAAGATCTGCGGGAGGTTGGAGTCGACTGCGGCCAGGTCGATCATCAGCTCGGTGAAGGAGACCAGGTCGAGGCCGTCACCACCGTGCTCGACGGGCACGCGCAGGCGCGTGAAGCCCGCCGCCACCAGGGCTTCCACCTGCTCGCGCGGCAGCTGGTGGTCGACCTCGCGCTGCACCACGTCGCGGACGACGGCGTCGAAGACCGGCTGCAGGCGGGCGCGGGCCGCGGCGAGCCGCTCGGCCTGCGTGGTGGGCTGGGCGGTGGGCTGGGCGGTGGGCTGGGTGGTGGTGCTCATCGACAGCGCTCTCCTCGGCGATCGGTGGTCGTCACCGGGCGCCGCTGCCCGGGACCGACGAGGAGGAGCGCGTCGTTACCGGGCGCGGACGCCTGGTCCGGTCATCACCCGGGGCACCCCACGACGCGGGGGTTGCCGGCCAGCGAGCCGGGGCTTGGCGCTGGCGCTCATGACCTGGGCGGCACCGTAGCGTCAGGGCACCCGGGCGGTCCAGGCAGGGTCGAGGTACTTGCGCTGCGCCAGGTCGCGCGCCGCCGCCAGCTCCGCCTCGGTGACGTCCCCGTCCACGAGGCCGTACCGCGAGCGGAACGAGGCGGCCATGGCGCTGATGACGTCCTCGCGGGCCATGCCGGTCTGGGAGCGCAGCGGGTCCACGCGCTTGGCAGCGCTGGTGGTCCCCTTGTCGGAGAGCTTCTCGCGGCCGATGCGCAGCACCCGCAGCATCTTGGTGGCGTCGATGTCGTACGACATCGTCACGTGGTGCAGCACCGCGCCGGGCCTGCGCTTCTGGGCGGCGCCCGCGATCTTCCCCGCGGCGGAGACGATGTCGTTGATGGGGCGGTACTCGGCCCGGACCCCCAGGTCCGCGAGCGCCTCCAGCACCCAGGCGTCGAGGAAGGCGTAGGACTCGACGAAGCCCATCCCCGCCACCAGGGACGACGGCACGGTCAGCGACCACGTGATGGTGTTGCCGGGCTCGGCGAACATGGCCCCGCCGCCGCTGATCCGCCGCACCACGTCCACGCCGAGCTCGCCGGCCGCCTCCGCGTCGACCTCGTTGCGCAGCGACTGGAAGCTGCCGATGATCACCGTCGGGCGGTCCCACTCCCACACCCGCAGCGTCGGCCCGCGCCGCCCCTGGGCCACCTCCTCCAGGAGCACCTCGTCGAGGGCCATGAGCAGCTCGGGGCTCTCCGGCCCGCGGTGCACGAGCGACCACGCGTGGTCGGCGAAGCCCGTCGCCCGCGCCAGGGCCCGCCGCACGACGACGGCGACCGCTTCCGGCGTCACCCCGACGAGCACGGCACCGGCCGGCAGCGCGGAGCGGACCCGAGCGGCCAGGTCGGCGGCCTCGGTGTCGGCGGGCAGCCCCTCGAGCGCGGCGTCGATCGCCTCGAGGGCGTCGTCCGGCTCCAGGAAGAAGTCGCCCGAGATGCGGACGTCGCGCAGCACTCCCCCGGCGCTCAGCTCGTGCGGGCCGGTGACCTCGAGGTCGACCACCACCAGCTTGCCGCCGGGGACCTTGTACTCGCCGTGCACCGCGGCACCTGCTCCCTGGTCAGACGACGATGGTGGAGACCGGCAGACCGGGGTCGGTCGCCAGGTCGAGCGGGGAGGGGCCGAGCCCGTCGGCGAGCGCCAGCGCGCCGAGCGCGGCGACCATCGCGCCGTTGTCGGTGCACAGCCGCAGCGGCGGCACGCGCAGCGCCAGGCCCGCCGCCTCGCACCGCTCGGCGAGCAGACCGCGCACCCGCGCGTTGGCGGCCACGCCTCCGCCGAGCAGCACGGTCTGCACGCCGCGGTCCTGGGCTGCGCTCACGGTCTTGCGGGCCAGCACGTCGGCCACGGCCTCCGAGAAGGAGGCGGCGACGTCCGCGACGAAGGGCCCGTCCACCTCGCCACCGGCGCGGCGGTGCGCGTCCACCTGGCGCGCCACGGCGGTCTTGAGGCCGGAGAAGGAGAAGTCGTAGGGGTGGCGGCGCAGGTCGTGCGCGGCCGTCAGCCCGCGGGGGAAGGCGAAGGCCGCCGGGTCGCCGGACTCGGCGGCGCGCTGCACGTGCGGACCGCCGGGGTAGGGCAGGCCCAGGAGGCGGGCGACCTTGTCGAAGGCCTCCCCGGCGGCGTCGTCGAGGGTCTGGCCGAGCAGCTCCACGCGCAGCGCCCCCACCCCGGTCCCGGCGGGGCTGCGGACGTCGAGCAGCTCGGTGTGCCCGCCGGAGACCAGCAGCGCGACGCTGCGCTCGGGCAGGGCACCCGAGACCAGCACGTCCACAGCCACGTGCGCGACGAGGTGGTTGACGCCGAGCAGCGGCACGTCGAGCGCCAGCGCGAGGGCCTTGGCCGCGGCCACGCCGACCAGGAGGGCGCCGGCGAGGCCGGGCCCGGCCGTGACGGCCACCGCGTCGACGTCGGCGAGGGTCGCACCCGCCTCCTCGCACGCGCGGCGCATCGTCGGCAGCAGCGCCTCGAGGTGCGCGCGGCTGGCGATCTCCGGGACGACGCCCCCGAACCTCACGTGCTCGTCCACGCTGCTGGCCACGGCGTGCCCGAGCAGCTGCGCACCGCGAACGAGAGCGACGCCGGTCTCGTCGCAGGAGCTCTCGATGCCCAGCACGAGCGGCGCGGCAGGGTCGGCGGTACCGGCGGCCAGGGTCACCGCCCCACCCTACGAGCGGTGGGTCTCGGCGCCGGAACGGGCTCCGGAACCCCCCAGGCGCAGGCGCAGCACGTGCGCGTCGACGTCCTCGGGCTGGTAGTAGCGCCGGCGCACCCCGATCCGCTCGAACCCGCGGGCCGCGTACAGCGCCGCGGCCGGCGCGTTGTCGGCGCGGACCTCCAGCAGCACCGCGCTGGCGCCGCCCTCGCGCGCCGCGGCGACCAGGGCGTCGAGCAGGAGCCCGCCGACACCGCGCCGCTGCGCCCCCGGCGCCACGGCGAGGGTCTGCACGTCGGCGTCGGGCCCGGCGAGCGCCAGGCCGCCGTATCCGAGCAGGGCGCCGTCCCGGTCCTCGGCGGCCAGGTAGGTGCGGCCGGGGGCAGCCAGCTCCGACCAGAACAGCTCCGCGCTCCAGGCGCCGGCGCCGAACAGCTCCGCCTCGACGGGGAGCAGCCGCTCGACGTCCCACCAGCGCAGGCGGCGCAGCAGCACGCGGGCGAGGGGGCCCCCCGGGGCGGCCGGGACAGCCGGGGTCATCGGCCGGCGAGCGCCGCGGGGACCTGGGCGTCGGGGCGGCGCAGGTACAGCGGCTGCGCGGGCAGCAGCTCCCCCCCTGCGACCAGCCGCCGGGCCACGAGGGCGCCGAGCACGCCCGGGTCGGGGTCGAGCGGGAGCGCCACGGGGTCCTGGCCGTCGCCCGGGGCGCCCGCCAGGACGTCGGGGCCCGGGAGCGCGTCGCGGTACAGCGCGGCACCGCGCCCCACGGCCGGCAACCCCTCGGTGACGACGTCGGCGGCGGCGCTGACGTCGGGGCCCGCGGTGCGGCGCCAGCCCGAGAGGGCGTCCGCGGGGTCGTCCACCGCCACCCGGGCCCAGTGGACCTCGCGCCGGCGGGCGTCCGCGGCGACGACGAACCCGCCGGCCAGCGGTCCTCGGCTGCCGACCGGTCCGGCCGCGAGCGCGGTGGCGGCCAGGGCGTCCAGGCTGCTGACCCCGTGCACCGGCAGGCCGAGCGCCTCGCCGAGCGCGAGGGCGGTCACCACGCCGACGCGCAGGCCGGTGAACGGCGCGGGCCCGACGCCCACGGCCACCGCCCGCAGGTCGCGGCGGTCCGCACCGGCGCTCGCCAGGACGGACCGGACGGCCGGCGCGAGCAGCTCGCCGTGACGGCGCGCGTCGAGGTGCTGCTCGTGGGCGAGGACCCGCTCGCCCTCCAGGAGGGCGACGCCGACGGCGGAGGAGGTGTCGAGGGCGAGCAGCAGCACGGCCAGCAGCGTAGGCCGCCCGGGTGGCGCGGCCACCCGCCACCCGACGCGCCGGAGAAGTTGCTTGCACGCTGCACACAACAGTCCTAGAGTCATTGCTTGTGACATCCATCGACACGTCGAGCGCACCGGCGCGCACGCCGGCCGCCGAGGACCTGGTGGAGGAGTTCGGCTCGCTCATGCGCGTCGTCCACCTCTACAAGGCCCAGTCGGCGACGCGCTCGGCGCACTCCCTGCTCTTCCCGGTGACCCACCACGGGCCGCTGCGCACCACCGCCCTGGCCGAGCTGGTCCACGCGGACCCGTCCACCACCAGCCGCCAGGTCGCCGAGCTGGTCGCCGAGGGCCTGGTCGAGCGCCAGGACGACCCGGCCGACCGCCGCGCCTGCCTCATCGCCACCACCGCCGCGGGTCGCGCCGCGGTCTCCGCGCTGCGCGCCCAGCGCGCCCGCGTCTTCGCCGAGGCCCTGTCCGACTGGGCCCCCGAGGAGATCACCTCGTTCACCGCTGACCTGCGCCGCTTCCGGGAGGCGCTCGCCGCCTCCGCGCTCTCCCCCTCCACCACCTCCCCCCAGGAGTCGTGATGTCCTCCACCGCAGCGGCGCACCCCGCCGCCCCCGCCCCCACCGGGGCGTTCACGCACCGCCAGATCATGACCATCCTGTCCGGCCTGCTGCTGGGCATGTTCCTCGCCGCGCTCGACCAGACGGTCGTCTCCACCGCCATCCGCACCATCGCGGACGACCTGCAGGGCTACTCCCTGCAGGCGTGGGCCACGACGGCGTTCCTCATCACCTCGACGATCTCCACGCCGCTGTACGGCAAGCTCTCCGACATCTACGGCCGCAAGCCGTTCTACCTGTTCGCCATCGCCGTCTTCGTCGTCGGCTCGGTGCTCTGCGCCTTCTCGTGGTCGATGTACTCCCTCGCCGCCTTCCGTGCGGTGCAGGGCGTCGGCGCCGGCGGCCTCATGAGCCTGGCCTTCGCGATCCTCGGCGACATCGTGCCGCCGCGCGAGCGCTCCCGGTACCAGGCGTTCTTCATGGCCGTCTTCGGCTCCTCCTCCGTGCTGGGCCCGGTCATCGGCGGTGTCCTCGCCGGCCAGAGCTCGCTGCTCGGCCTCACCGGGTGGCGCTGGATCTTCTTCGTCAACGTGCCGCTCGGCGTCGTCGCCTTCCTCGTCGTGGGCCGGGTGCTGCGCATCCCCCACGTCCGCCGCGACCACCGCATCGACTGGTGGGGCGCCGCCTCCCTCGTCCTCGCCCTGGTGCCGATGCTCATCGTGGCCGAGCAGGGCCGCGAGTGGGGCTGGGGCTCCACGAGCTCGGTCGTCTGCTACGTCCTGGCCGTCGTCGGCATCGCGGCGTTCGTCGTCGCCGAGCGCGTCATGGGTGACGAGGCGCTGCTGCCGCCGCGCATGTTCGGCGAGCGCACCTTCTCCATCGGCATCGTCAGCAGCTTCATCGTGGGCATGGGCATGTTCGGCGGGATGCTGCTGCTGCCGCAGTACCTGCAGGTGGTCAAGGGCTCCTCGCCCACCGTGGCCGGCCTGCAGACCCTGCCGCTGATGCTCGGCATCATGAGCGCCGCCGCGGTCTCCGGCCGCATCACCAGCAAGACCGGGCGCTACAAGGTCTTCCCGGTGGTCGGCACGGCCGTCCTCGCCGTCGCCCTGGTCCTGTTCTCCTTCGTCGGCGCGGACACGCCGCTGGTCACCACCATGGCGATCATGCTGCTGTTCGGCATGGGCCTCGGCCTGAACATGCAGTCGGTGATCCTCGCCGTCCAGAACGCCGTCAACCCCCGCGACATGGGCGTGGCCACCTCCTCGGTGACCTTCTTCCGCCAGATGGGCGGCACGCTCGGCGCCGCGGTGTTCCTGTCGCTGCTGTTCAGCCTCGTGGTGGGCCGCATCGCGACCGCGTTCACCGAGGCCCGGGGCACGGCCGCCTTCCAGCAGGCCCTGGCCGCCGACCCCGCCCAGGCCCGGACGCTGGCCAGCGCCACCTCCGGGGGCGGCTCGCTCAACGACACGTCGTTCCTCAACAGCCTCGACGACGTCATCGCCCACCCGTTCCGGGTCGGCTTCTCCTCCGCGATGGACACGATCTTCCTCATCGCGGCGGGCGTCATGGTGGTCGGCTTCCTCGTCACCCTGTTCCTGCCGGAGAAGCCGCTGCGCGCCACGGCCGGCGTCCAGGCCCAGGCCGAGGACGCGGCGGCCCAGCAGGCGGCCGACGGTGCCGCCGCCGCGGTCGCCGCCGCGGCGCCGACCTCCACCACCCCCGTGGTGGAGGAGGACGACGACGACCGCAGGGTCGGCGCCTCCCGCTGACGCCACGACCACCGGGCCCTCCCGGTGACCACGCAGGAGACCCGCACCCCGGCGCCCGGGGTGCGGGTCTCCTGCGTGAGCAGCGACCGGCGCGCGCCGGCGCTCAGGGAGCGGGCAGCTCCACGCCCTGCCAGCGGACCCCGACCCCGCGCAGGACCACCCGCCGCACCTCGCCGTCGGCCTCGGTGGAGGGACGCTCCAGCTGCACCTCCAGGCGGTCGGACGCCAGCTGCTCCACCAGTCCCGCGCCCCACTCGACCACGGTGACCGCCTCCTCCAGGGAGGCGTCCAGGTCGAGGTCGTCCACCTCGCCGGCCGAGCCGAGCCGGTAGGCGTCCACGTGCACGAGGGCCGGCCCGCCGACGAGGGAGGGGTGCACCCGGGAGATGACGAACGTCGGCGAGGTCACCGGACCGCGGACCCCGAGACCGTCCCCGAGGCCCTGGGCCAGCGTGGTCTTGCCCGCGCCCAGGTCACCGGTGAGGACGACGAGGTCCCCGGGGCGCAGGAGCCGTGCGAGCGCACGGCCCAGCTCGTGCATGTCCTCGGCGGTCGGCACCGCCAGCACCTGCTCCTGCTCCTGCGTCGAGCGCGCGGTCACAGCCCTGGCCCTCCCTGCTCGCTGGTCTCGTGGCCGGTGGTCTGGCCGGTGTCCTGGTCGTCATCGGTCGCCGGTGCCCCGGCGGAGCCGGTGTACCGGCGGGGCAGCCGCGCGGAGACCCGCGCCACCACCTCGTAGCCGATGGTGCCGCACGCCCGGGCCCAGTCGTCAGCGGTGGGGGCGCCGAGCGCGCCGTCGCCGAACAGCTCCACGAGGTCACCCGCGGCGGCCCGCTCCGCCCCCGGAAGGCCTGACAGGTCCACCACGAACTGGTCCATGCAGACCCGGCCGGCCACGGTGGTGCGGCCCCCCGCCACCACCACCGGGCCCACGCCGCTGGCCGCGCGGGGCACGCCGTCGGCGTACCCCAGGGGCACCAGGGCCAGCCGCGTCGGACGGTCGGTGGTGTAGGTGTGCCCGTACGAGACGCCCTGCCCCGCCTCCACGTCCTTGACCAGCGCCAGGCGCGTCCGCACGGACATCGCGGGTCGCAGCCCCAGCTGCTCGGAGCTGCCCACGCCGTCGCCCGGCGACAGCCCGTAGAGGGCGATGCCCGGTCGCACGAGGTCGTACCGGAGACCGGGGTCGGTGAGGACGGCGGCGGAGTTGGCCAGGTGCCGCACCGCGAAGGTGGCGCCGAGGTCCTCCGCGACCTCCAGCGCGCGCTCGAACGCCTCGCGCTGCCGCGCCAGGCTGGGATGCCCCGGCTCGTCGGCGCGGGCCAGGTGCGACCACGCGCCCACCAGCTCGGCGGTCCCGTCAGCCCGGGCGCGCAGGGCGGCCCGCACCGCGTCCGGCCAGCCCGCGGCGGTCGCGCCGCCGCGCCCCATCCCGGTCTCGGCCTCCAGGTGCAGCCGCACGGGCCGGCCCGCGGCGCGTGCGGCGTCCGCGAGGACCTCCACGGCGTCGGCGGAGGACGCCGAGAGGTCCACCCCGGCGGCCACCGCGGCCGCCACGTCCTGCCCGGGTGCCCACAGCCAGCACAGCACCGGGGCGTCGACCCCGCCCGCGCGCAGGGCCAGCGCCTCCGCCAGCTGCGCCACGCCCAGCCAGGTGGCTCCGCCGGCGAGGGCGGCCCGCGCGACGGGAACGAGCCCGTGGCCGTACGCGTCGGCCTTGACCACCGCCATGACCGCTGCGGGAGCGGCCCGCTCGACGAGCAGGGCGGCGTTGGCGGCGATGGCGTCCAGGTCCACCACCACCTGGCCCGTCCAGTGCTCGTGCCAGCGGCCGCCGCTCAGGCCGTCGCTCAGGTCGCTGCTCACGAGGGCCACTCCCGCCGGGTCAGGAGGTGGGCGACCACGCCGGGAACCGCCCGCGCCACCGCCTCGGCGTGCAGGGGGCCACCCCCGCTGGCCACCACCGCGGCGCGGCCGTGCACGGCCGTGGCCAGGGCCCCGGCGTCGAAGGGGTCCAGCCCCGCCGCCAGGAGCGTCCCGGCCACGCCCGCGAGCACGTCACCGGCGCCCGCGGTGCCGAGCCAGCCCGGCCCGTCGGTCTGCGAGCGCACCCACCCGCCGGGGGTGACCACCAGCGTCGTGGACCCCTTGAGCAGGACGACGGCGCCGGTCCTGCGCGCCGCGCGCTGCGCGTGCTCAAGCGGGCGGTCCTCGACGGCGGCGCGCTCGACCTGCCCGTCCCCGTCCCCGAGGTCGGTCAGCAGCCGGGCGAGCTCCCCGGCGTGCGGGGTGAGCAGCACTGACGTGCGCGCGGGGTCGAGCGGTCCGCGCTCGCGCACGCGCCGTGCCAGGGCGGGCAGCGCGCCGGCGTCCAGCAGGCACGGCACGCCGTCCGTGCCGTCGTCGGGGGTGGCGGCGGCCAGGGCGTGCGCCACGGGACCGGCCTGGGCGTCGTCGTCGGGGTCGACGCCGGAGCCGACGGCCCACGCCTGCACCCGGCCGGGCCCCGGGACCACCTCGGGCAGCCGCTGGCGCACGAGGTCGCTGGCGCGGGGCGGGCCGACGTAGCGGACCATCCCGGCCCCGGCCAGCACCGCCGCGGTGGTGCACAGCAGCGCGGCGCCGGTGTACGTGTCACCGCCGGCCACCACGCCGAGCACGCCGCGGGAGTACTTGTCGTCGTCGGGACCCGGCACGGGCCACAGCAGCGCCGCCTGCTCGGGGTCGAACTCCTCCACCGCGGCCGGTCCCAGCACGGCGGGGTCGAGGCCGATGTCGACGACGACGACGCGCCCCGCCGCCCGGGACGCGGGCGGCAGCAGCAGTGCGGGCTTCGCGGTGCCGAAGGTCACCGTCACGTCGGCGTGGACGCAGGCCGGTCGCCCGTCCGCGTGTCGCGGGAGCTCGCCGCTGCCGGCGGCGACCCCGCTGGGCACGTCCACGGCCACGACGAGCGCCCGCGCGGGCACCGCCTCCACCAGGGCGGAGGCGGAGGCGTCCAGCCCGGGACGGCCACCGGTGCCGAGCAGCCCGTCCAGCACCACGTCAGCGGCCGCGAGCGCGGAGCGGGCCGCGACGCCGTCCGCGGCGGGGGGCAACACCCTGCCGCCGGCCGCCCGCAGGGCCGCCAGACCGCCGGCGTGCGCGCGGGCGCCGGACTGCAGGGCCACCACGTGCACCCCGCCGGCCGCGAGGCGGGCCCCCGCGTGCAGGGCGTCCCCGCCGTTGCTGCCGGGCCCGACGAGGAGCACCGCGCGCGCCCCGTAGAGGCGGCCGCGCCGGCGGCGGACCTCACCGGCCACCACGGCGGCGAGCCCAGCGGCCGCGCGGAGCATGAGCGGGCCGTCGTGCCCGGCCGGGCGACCGGCCAGGCCGGGGTCGGCGGCCTGCTCGGCGCGCCGGACGGCCTCGACGGTGTGGGCGGCGGTCACGGGGTCCCACCCTCGGCCACCACGACGGCGGACGCGACCCCGGCGTCGTGGGTGAGGGAGACGTGCCAGGAGGTGACGCCGAGCGCGGCGGCCGCGGCCGCCACGCTCCCGCGCACCCGCAGCGCGGGACGCCCCGACGCGGTGCGCTCGACCTCGGCGTCGTGCCAGGCCAGGCCGCCGGGCGCGCCGAGGGCCTTGGCCACGGCCTCCTTGGCGGCGAACCGCGCCGCCAGGGACTCCAGCGGCAGGTCGCGCTCGGCGGGGGTGAAGAGCCTGTCCCGCAGCGCGGGCGTGCGGGACAGGGTGCGCCCGAACCTCTCCACGCCCACGACGTCGATGCCCACGCCGACGATCACGGAGCTGTCACCGCCGGACCTCCTGGACCCTCACTCGACGGTGACGGACTTGGCGAGGTTGCGCGGCTGGTCGACGTCCAGGCCCTTGGCGCTGGCCACCTCCATCGCGAACACCTGCAGCGGGACCACCGTCACCAGCGGCGCCATGAGCGTGGGGACCCGGGGCACGCGCACCACGAGGTCCGCCGAGCCGAGCACCGCGTCGTCGCCGTCCTCGGCGATGACGATGGTGCGGGCGCCGCGGGCGCGGACCTCCTGCGCGTTGGAGACGACCTTGGCGTGCAGGGAGTCGCGGCTGTCGGGCGAGGGCACGATGACGAACACCGGCTGCCCCTCCTCCACCAGCGCGATGGGGCCGTGCTTGAGCTCGCCGGCGGCGAAGCCCTCGGCGTGCAGGTACGCCAGCTCCTTGAGCTTCAGCGCGCCCTCCAGCGCCACCGGGTACCCGACGTGCCGGCCCAGGAAGAGCACCGACTTCGAGTCCGCCAGCTCGCGGGCCAGCTCGCGGACCTGGTCGGACCGGTCCAGCACGGTCTGCACGGCGTCGGGCATGGCGTGCAGCTGGCCCAGCACCGTGCGCACCTCGTCGGCGAACATGTTGCCGCGCAGCTGCGCCAGGTACAGGCCCAGCAGGTAGCACGCCGTGATCTGCGCGAGGAAGGCCTTCGTGGAGGCCACCGCCACCTCGGGACCGGCGTGCGTGTAGAGCGCGGCGTCGGACTCCCGGGGGATGGTGGCGCCCTGGGTGTTGCAGATGGCGAGCACCTTGGCGCCCTGCTCGCGGGCGTGGCGGATCGCCATGACCACGTCCATCGTCTCCCCCGACTGGGAGATGGCGACGACGAGGGTCCGCTCGGTGAGCACCGGGTCCCGGTAGCGGAACTCGTGGGCGAGCTCCACCTCCACCGGGATCCGGCACCAGTGCTCGACCGCGTACTTGGCCACGTGGCCCGCGTAGGCGGCGGTGCCGCACGCGATGACGATGATCTTGTCCGTGCGGCGCAGGACGGCGGTGTCCATGCGGAGCTCGTCGAGCACGAGCGCCCCGCTGGCGTCGGTGCGGCCGAGCAGCGTGTCGGCCACGGCCTTCGGCTGCTCGTGGATCTCCTTGTCCATGTACCACTGGTAGCCGCCCTTCTCGGCGGCCGCGGCGTCCCAGTCGACGGTGAACGCGCGCGGGGTCACCGGAGCGCCGTCGAACCCGGTGACCTCCACGCTGGTGGCGGTGATGGTCGCCACCTGGTCCTGGCCCAGCTCCAGCGCGCTGCGGGTCCGGCCGATGAACGCGGCGACGTCGGACCCGAGGTAGTTGGCGCCCTCCCCCAGGCCGACCACGAGGGGGGAGTTGCGGCGGGCGCCCACGACGGTGCCGGGGGCGTCGACGTGCACCGCGAGGAGGGTGAACGCGCCCTCCAGGTCGGCGCACACCTGGCGCATCGCCGTGGTCAGGTCGGCACCGGCGGCCACGGCCCGGCCGAGCAGGTGGGCGACCACCTCGGTGTCGGTCTGCGAGGTGAACGGCACGCCCTGTTCGACGAGCTCGGCCTTGAGGACCGCGTAGTTCTCGATGATCCCGTTGTGGATCACGGCGAGGCGGCCGTCGGCGCTGGTGTGCGGGTGGGCGTTGGCGTCGGTGGGCCCGCCGTGGGTGGCCCAGCGGGTGTGGCCGATGGCGGCCGCGGCGTCGGGGAGGGGCTCGGCCTCGAGGGCCTCCACGAGCCGCGCCAGCCGGCCCGCGCGCTTGGTGACGCGCAGCTCGTGCTGGTCCCCGCCGCCGGTCGCGGCGCCCTCCACCTCGGTGACGACGGCCACGCCGGCGCTGTCGTAGCCCCGGTACTCCAGCCGCCGCAGACCCTCCAGGACCACCGCGAGGGCCTCACCACCGGTGGGTCCGCTGGGCCGGACGGTGGGACGGGGACCTGCGTAGCCCACGATGCCGCACATGGCGGGAAGGCTACGGCCCGCGCGCCAGGCATGATGGCGCCCCGTGGAACCAGCCCCGCCGCGCACCGGCCCGCAGACGGCCGTGCCGGCTGCGGCGCGGCCCGGCGCCTCACCCTTCGTCGACCTCGACAGGGCCGCGTGGAGCCGCCTGCGGGCGTCCACGCCCATGAACCTCACCGCCGCGGACCTGGAGCGCGTGCGCGGCCTCGGGGAGCGCATCGACCTGCGGGAGGTCGAGGAGGTCTACCTGCCGCTGTCGCGGCTGCTGAACCTCTACGCCTCCGGGGTCCAGCGCATGCACGCCGTCACCTCCACGTTCCTCGGCGAGGGGTCGGGGGTCGCCCCCGGCCCGCGCACGCCGTTCGTCATCGGCGTCGCAGGGTCGGTGGCGGTGGGCAAGTCCACGGTGGCCCGCCTCCTGCGCGAGCTGCTCTCGCACTGGCCGGAGACGCCGCGCGTGGAGCTCGTCACCACCGACGGCTTCCTGCTGCCGAACGCCGAGCTCGAGCGGCGGGGGCTGCTCGGCCGCAAGGGCTTCCCGGAGTCCTACGACCGGCGCGCCCTGCTGCGCTTCGTCACGGCGGTGAAGTCCGGCGCCCCTGAGGTGCGGGCGCCGCTGTACTCCCACCTCGTGTACGACATCGTGCCCGGCGCCGAGGTGGTCGTCCGCTCCCCCGACGTCCTCATCGTCGAGGGCCTCAACGTGCTGCAGCCCGCCCGCCCCCGCAGCGACGGCCGCACCGGACTGGCGGTGAGCGACTTCTTCGACGTCTCGCTCTACGTGGACGCGCGCACCGAGGACGTGGCCACCTGGTACGAGGAGCGCTTCCTGCGGCTGCGGCAGACGGCGTTCTCGCGCTCGGAGTCGTACTTCCGCCGCTACGCCGACCTGTCCGACGAGCAGGCGCGCGCCCGCGCCCGGGAGATCTGGTCGAGCATCAACGAGCCCAACCTCGTGGAGAACGTGCTCACCACCCGCGGGCGGGCCACCATCGTGCTGCGCAAGGCCGCCGACCACTCGGTGACCCGGGTGCGCCTGCGCAAGCTGTGAGCCGCTGGTGAGCCCCCCTCCCGCACCGGCGCCGCGCCCGCGGGTGCTGCCGCCCTGGCCGCTGGTGGGGCTGGTGGCCCTGGGTGGGGCCGTGGGAGCCCCCGCGCGGTGGGCCCTGGCGCTGTGGCTGCCGGGGCCCGCCTCCGGCTGGCCGACGGCGACCTTCACCACCAACCTCGCCGGCGCGTTCCTGCTGGGGGTGCTGCTGGAGGCCCTGGCGCGGCGGGGTCCGGACCGCGGCGGGCGCCGGGCCGTCCGGCTGGCCCTGGGCACGGGGCTGCTGGGCACCTTCACCACGTACAGCTCGTTCGCCCTCGAGGTCGACGCGTACCTCAGGTCCGGGCAGGTGGCCCTCGGCGCGGGGTACGCGCTCGCCACCGTCGTCGGCGGGCTGCTCTGCGCCGCGCTGGGCGTCCTGGTCGGCAGCCGGCTGGACGGCCGGCTGGACCGTCGGCGGGACGGTCAGCGGGACCGTGGAGGAGCGCGGTGAGCGCCGCTGCCCTCCTGCTCGTGGTGCTCGGCGGCGTGGTCGGCGCTCCGGCGCGCTACGCCGTCGACACCGCCGTCACCGCGGGCCGCCAGCGGCGGCTCGAGGGGCGCGGCGAGCAGGCGGTGGCGCAGCGGCCGGCGGCGGTCGCCCCCGGGACGCTGGCCGTCAACCTCGTGGGCGCCTTCGTGCTGGGCGTGCTGGTGGGCCTGGCACCACCCGGCGCCTCCACGTCGCGCGGGCCGCTGTGGCTCGTGGCGGGAGCCACCGGGTTCTGCGGCGCCTTCACCACCTTCAGCAGCGCCGTGGTCGAGGTGGTGCGGCTGGCGCAGACCGGGCGCTGGGGCGCCGCGGCGCTCTCGACGGCGGTGCACCTGCTCGGCAGCCTGCTGGCGCTGGCGGTGGGGCTGGCCGTCGGCCTGGCGGGACGGACCGCGGTGGGCTGAGGGCGCCCGGGCGCTCAGAGCGCCAGGCGCTCCCCGACGACCGCGGCCAGGCGATCGGCCACGGCGCGGGCCTGCGACTGGTCGCCGGCCTCCACCATGACGCGGACCAGCGGCTCCGTGCCCGAGGGACGCAGCAGCACCCGGCCGCTGTCGCCCAGCTCGGCCGACGCGGCGGCCACAGCAGCCGCCACGTGCTCGTCGGTGCTGGCCCGGGACTTGTCGACCCCGGGGACGTTGAGCAGCACCTGCGGCAGGCGCTGCACCGCACCGGCGACCTCCGCCAGGGGCAGGCCCACCTCCGCGACCCGGGCGAGCAGGTGCAGGGCCGTCAGCACACCGTCACCCGTGGTCTGGTGCTCGAGCATGACCACGTGCCCGGACTGCTCACCGCCCAGGGCGTAGCCGCCCTCGCGCATCGCCTCGAGCACGTACCGGTCCCCGACGGCGGTCTGCAGCACCTCGACACCGGCGGCGCGCATGGCGAGCAGCAGCCCGAGGTTGCTCATGACGGTGGCGACGAGCACCTTCCCGGGCAGCTGTCCGCGCTCCGCCAGCGCCAGCGCCAGGACGCCCATGATCTGGTCACCGTCGACGACGGCCCCGGACGCGTCCACGGCCAGGCAGCGGTCGGCGTCCCCGTCGAAGGCGATGCCGGCATCGGCACCGTGCTCGCGGACCGCGCGCTGCAGGGGCCCGAGGTGCGTCGACCCCACACCGTCGTTGGTGTTGAGACCATCCGGCTCGGCGCCGATGACGACGACGTCAGCGCCAGCGCGGCGCAGCGCCTCCGGCCCGACGCTCCAGGCGGCGCCGTGGGCGCAGTCGACGACGACGCGCAGCCCGTCCAGCCGGTGCGGCAGCGTGGCCAGCAGGTGGTCCACGTACCGCGCCCCGGCACCGGCGTCGGCGGTGACCCGCCCGACGCCGGCGCCCGTGGGGCGCGCCCACGGCTCGCGCAGGCGCCCCTCGATGGCGTCCTCCACCTCGTCGGGCAGCTTGTGGCCGCCCCGGGCGAAGAACTTGATGCCGTTGTCCGGCACCGGGTTGTGGGAAGCGGACAGCACCACGCCGAGGTCCGCACCGGTGGCGGCGACGACCTGGGCGATGCCCGGGGTCGGCAGCACCCCGACGTCCGAGACGTCGACCCCAGCGCTCGCCAGACCCGCGACCACCGCGGCCGAGAGGAACTCTCCCGACGCGCGGGGGTCACGCCCGACCACGGCGCGCGGGCGGTGCCCGGAGAACGCTCCTGCGTCTCCGAGCACGTGCGCCGCGGCCACCGACAGGTCGAGGGCGAGCTCCGCGGTGACGTCGACGTTCGCGAGACCGCGAACGCCGTCGGTGCCGAAGTAGCGACCCATGTCAGCCTCTGGTCCTGCTCGTGCTGCGGGGAAGCTGCAGCCGGACGAGCCGGATCAGCGCTTGCTGTACTGGGGAGCCTTGCGGGCCTTCTTGAGGCCGGCCTTCTTGCGCTCCTTGATCCGCGCGTCGCGGCTGAGGAAGCCGGCCTTCTTCAGCGAGGGGCGGTTCGCCTCGACGTCGATGCCGTTGAGGGAGCGGGCGATGCCCAGGCGCAGCGCACCGGCCTGCCCGGAGACGCCGCCGCCGTCGATGCGGGCGATGACGTCGAAACGGCCCTCGACCTCGGTGACGCGGAAGGGCTCGTTCACCATCTGCTGGTGGACCTTGTTCGGGAAGTACGACTCGAGGTCGCGCCCGTTGATGGACCACTGGCCGGTGCCGGGGACGATGCGCACCCGCGCCACGGCCTCCTTGCGACGGCCGGTGGCCGCGCCCGGAGCGGTGATGCTCGACCCGCCGCCGGCGATGCCGGGGGTGGTGGTCGAGTAGCTGCTCAGCTCGTCCTCGTCGTAGGTGCCGTCCTCGAGGGGGGCGTCGACGGGAGCGGTGTCGGTGCTCAACGGAGGTCCTCCTGCGCGCTCACTGCGCGACCTGGGTCAGGGTGTACGGCGTGGGCTTCTGGGCGGCGTGGGGGTGCTCGGGGCCCGCGTAGACCTTGAGCTTGCCGAGGACCTCGCGGCCCAGGGAGTTCTTGGGGATCATGCCGCGCACAGCGCGCTCGATGGCGCGCTCGGGGTCGCGGGCGAGGAGGTCGGTGTAGCGCTCCGACTTCAGGCCGCCCGGGTAGCCCGAGTGGCGGTAGACCCGCTTCTGCTCCGACTTGCTGCCCGTGAGGACCACCTTGTCGGCGTTGATGATGATGACGAAGTCACCGGTGTCGACGTGCGGGGCGAACACGGGCTTGTGCTTGCCGCGCAGCAGACGCGCGGTCTGGCTGGCCAGACGGCCCAGGACGACGTCCGAGGCGTCGATGACGTGCCAGGCGCGGTCGACCTCGCCGGGCTTGGGGGTGTACGTGCGCACGCTCGGACCTTCGCTCTGTGGACAGTGGTTCGTGAGGGGTGGATCTGGTACTGCTGGGAGTGCGTCTCGACCGGGTGCGCCGGAGGTGTGCCCACCGTTCACGGCGACGTCGAACGCACGACGGCCAGCAGACTACTCGGCGTCGTCCCGCCGGGTCAAAACGCGGCCCCGGCCCGGACGAGCCGGGCCGGGGCCGTGACGACGCGACCCGCGCTGCGGGTCCCTCAGGCGTCCTCTCGGGCGTCCTCTTGCGCGTCCTCTCAGGCGTCCTCGGGGTCCGGGACCACGTGCACGGCGGCCTCCTCCGCGGAGGCGGCTCCGCCGTCGATCCCGGCGTCGCTCGCCACGGCGCTCTTCTCGCGGTCCTCACCGGCGCCCTGGTCGGGCTCCACGAGGCGGCCGGCGCGCTGGTCGCCGACCTCGTCGTCCAGCAGCTCCCCCTCGAGGTCGCCCGAGGCGGGCTGGTCCGCGGGGAGGTCGCTGTCGTCGGCGAGACCGGCCGAGGCGTCGGGGTCGCCGCTGCCCCGGGCCTGGCCCTCCTCGTCGCTGCCGTCGAGGACGACGGAGGTCGACGGGTCGGGCTCCTCCTCCGCGAGGCGCTCGTCGAGGCTCTCTCCCGCGAGCTCCTCGTCGGCGGTCATGCCGAACCTGCCGACGCGGGCCTCGCGCTCGCGCGGCGAGTGCCCCTCGTCGAGGAGCTCGCTGGCGTAGGCGTCGTCCTCGGTGTCGGCCAGCGAGGTGATCGGGTCCTGGTCGGGCTGGGCCCCGGGGGTGCTCATGGTCACGAGGCTGCCACGGGGCGCCTCAGACGTCCTGCTGAGCGCGCCCCACCGGGTGCGGCACCGCCTCGTCGTCGCGTCGCGCACGGGCCTGCAGGACCCGGAGCGCGAGGCGGGAGTCCTCGGGGTAGTCGACCCGCTCGAGGACGAGGCCGTGGGCGGGGGCCACGGTGACGCCGGGGTCGCGCCGGGCGGAGGCCAGGACCTGCGCGGGCCACTCCACCGGCCGCCGCCCCGAGCCGACCGCGACGGCGGCCCCCACCAGCGCGCGCACCATGGAGTGGCAGAAGGCGTCGGCGACCACCTCCGCCACCACCAGACCAGCCTCCCCCGCCGGGGCGCTGTCGGGGGTGCGGCTCCACCGGTACCGCAGCAGGGTGCGCGTGGTGGTCGCGCCCTCGCGCGGCCGGCAGAACGCGGCGAAGTCGTGCAGGCCCTCCAGAGCGGCGGACGCCGCGTCCATGGCCGCCACGTCCAGCCGCCCGCGGGCGCTGCCGGCGCGGCGGGCGTCCACCACGTCGTGGCGGCGCAGCGGATCCCCTCCCCCCGGCCGGTCGGAGAGCCGGTAGGCGTAGTGGCGGCGCAGGGCGGCGAACCGGGCGTCGAAGCCGTCCGGCGCCGGGCTCGCCGACACGACGACGACGTCGGGCGGCAGGACGCCCGCCAGGCGCGTCACGAGGGACTCCCCCGGGGTCCTGGCGGACCTCCCGGGCAGCTGGCCCCACGCCGCCCGGGGCAGGTCGACGTGCACCACCTGGCCTCGCGCGTGCACCCCCGCGTCGGTGCGGCCCGCCACGACCGTGGTGGGGGCCTCGGGCAGCCTCAGGACGCGGGCGAGCCCGGTCTCCAGCTCCCCCTGCACCGTCCGCAGGCCCGGCTGCCGGGCCCACCCGGCGAAGGCCGTGCCGTCGTAGCCGAGGTCCAGGCGCACCCTCACGGCGCCCGCCTCCTGTCCTCCCGCGTCGGTCACCCGAGGACCCTGCCACGACCGCCACGACTGCCAGGACCACCGCCGCGGCCCCGAGGGGACCGCCCCGGACGACGAGGACCCCCGCACCGGTCGGTGCGGGGGTCCTCGAGGACGTCGTGGACGTCAGGCCTTGGGCGCCTCGGCGGAGCCGGCGGCGTCGTCGACCTGGGCCTCGGCGGGGGTGACCGCCGTGGTCTCGCCGGCCTCGGCGGCCGGGGCCGCCTGGGTCGTCGCCTCGGCCTGCTCCTGCGGCGCCTGCTCGGCGGCGGGCGCCTCCTCGGCGGGCGCGGCGGGCTGGTTGCCGCGGGCCGAGCGGGCGGTGGCGGCCTCGGCCTCGCGCACGGTGGCGGCGCGGGCCGTGAGGGGCTCCATGACCAGCTCGATGACGGCCATGGGGGCCATGTCGCCCTTGCGGGGGCCGATCTTCGTGATCCGGGTGTAGCCACCCGGGCGCTCCGCCATGGCGGGGCCGATCTCGGTGAAGAGGGCGTGCACGACGCCCTTGTCCTTCACGGTCGACAGGACGCGGCGGCGGGCCGCGAGGTCACCGCGCTTCGCGAACGTCACGAGGCGCTCGGCCAGGGGGCGCAGGCGCTTGGCCTTGGCCTCCGTGGTCGTGATGCTGCGGTGCTCGAACAGCTGGGTGGCCAGGCCGGCGAGCAGCAGGCGCTCGTGCGCCGGGCCGCTGCCGAGCCGCGGACCCTTGGTGGGGGTGGGCATCTCGTCTCCAGTGATCGTCAGTCGTGCGTCGGTGCTGCCGCTCCGGGCACCGGGCCGCGTGGCCCGGCGCCCGGAGGCGCTCAGCGCTGGTCAGGGATGACCAGCACCGCGGGGGTGTGGCTCAGTACTGCTCGGTCTCGGCGAACGCGGAGTCGTCGTCCGCGCCGTAGCTGTCGACCGCCAGGCCGGGGTCGAACCCGGGCGGGCTGTCCTTGAGCTGCAGGCCCATGCCCTGCAGCTTGACCTTGACCTCGTCGATGGACTTCGCGCCGAAGTTGCGGATGTCCATCAGGTCGGCCTCGCTGCGCGCGGTGAGCTCACCCACGGTGTGGATGCCCTCGCGCTTGAGGCAGTTGTAGGAGCGGACCGTGAGCTCGAGCTCCTCGATCGGCAGGGCCAGGTCGGCCGCCAGCGCGGCGTCCGACGGCGAGGGGCCGATGTCGATGCCCTCGGCCTCGACGTTGAGCTCGCGGGCGAGCCCGAACAGCTCCATGAGCGTCTTGCCCGCGCTCGCCATCGCGTCGCGGGGACGCGTCGACGGCTTGGTCTCGACGTCCACGACGAGGCGGTCGAAGTCGGTGCGCTGCTCGACGCGGGTCGCCTCGACCTTGTAGGTCACCTTGAGGACCGGAGAGTAGATGGAGTCGACCGGGATCCGGCCGATCTCCGCGTCCGCGTCCTTGTTCTGGGCGGCCGACACGTAGCCGCGACCGCGCTCGACGGTCAGCTCCACCTCGAGGCGGGCGGTCTCGTCGAGGGTGGCCAGCTCCAGCTCGGGGTTGTGCACCTCGACGCCGGCCGGAGGCGCGATGTCGGCGGCGGTCACCACCCCGGGGCCCTGCTTGCGCAGGTACATCACCACGGGCTCGTCGTGCTCGCTGGAGACGACGAGGCCCTTGATGCCCAGGATGAGCTCGGTCACGTCCTCCTTGACCCCGGGCACCGTGCTGAACTCGTGGAGCACGCCGTCGATGCGGATGCTCGTCACGGCCGCGCCCGGGATGGACGACAGGAGCGTGCGGCGCAGGGAGTTGCCGAGGGTGTAGCCGAAGCCGGGCTCGAGGGGCTCGATGACGAAGCGCGAGCGGTGCTCGCCGATCGGCTCCTCGAGGAGCGTGGGGCGCTGTGCGATGAGCACGGGTGCTGCCTTCCTGCCGCGGGTCCGCCATATGACCCGAGCGGCGTGCGTGCGCCCCGGTCGGCGTCGGTCTGCCGTCCGGGGGTGGGGCTGGTGGAGCGGGAAGAGCTCACCGGGGCGCGGACCAGCAGGCCCGCGCCCCGGTGGGCGCGTCAGACGCGGCGGCGCTTCGGGGGGCGCGTGCCGTTGTGCGGGACGGGCGTCACGTCGGAGATCTGCCCGACCTCCAGGCCGGTGGCCTGCAGCGAGCGGATCGCGGTCTCGCGGCCGGAGCCGGGGCCCTTGACGAAGACGTCGACCTTGCGCATGCCGTGCTCCTGGGCGCGGCGGGCGGCCGCCTCAGCGGCCATCTGCGCGGCGAACGGCGTGGACTTGCGCGAGCCCTTGAAGCCGACCTGGCCCGCGGAGGCCCAGGAGATCACGGCGCCCGAGGGGTCGGTGATCGACACGATGGTGTTGTTGAAGGTGCTCTTGATGTGCGCCTGGCCGACGGCGACGTTCTTCCGCTCCTTGCGGCGCGGGCGGCGGGCGGCGCCGGCTGCGGCGCGACGGGTCGTGGGGGGCATGGCTGTTCTCCTGGGTCCGAGGTCTCGTGTGCGGCTGGCCGTGGGGCCGTGGGGCGGCTGGGCGGTCGCTGCGCCGTGACGAGGTCGCGGCAGCAGCGGTGCTCAGCCGCGCGTCACTTGCGCCCGGCCTTCTTCTTGCCGGCGACCGTGCGCTTCGGGCCCTTGCGGGTGCGCGCGTTGGTCTTGGTGCGCTGGCCGCGCACGGGCAGACCGCGGCGGTGCCGCAGGCCCTCGTAAGTGCCGATCTCCACCTTGCGGCGGATGTCGGCGGCCACCTCGCGGCGGAGGTCGCCCTCGACCCGGAAGTTCGCCTCGATGTACTCGCGCAGCGCGACCTGCTCGGGCTCCCCGAGGTCGCGCACGCGGACGTCACCGCTGATGCCGGTCGCTGCGAGCACCTCGTGCGCGCGGGTCCGGCCGATGCCGAAGATGTAGGTGAGCGCCACCTCGAGCCGCTTCTCGCGGGGGAGGTCGACGCCGACGATGCGTGCCACTGCTGTCCTGTCCGTCATCCGGAGGTCTGCGGCAACCCGTCCCCGCCGGACGGCGGGTCCCCGGCCTCCGGGCCGGGGGTGTCGGCCCTGGGGGCCGTGGGCTGCTCTGCGTGCTGGTGGTTCTGGTGGAGCTGGGTGGTGCGTCGTGCGGTGGTGCTCTGCTCAGCCCTGGCGCTGCTTGTGGCGCAGGTTCTCGCAGATGACCATCACGCGACCGTGCCGGCGGATCACCTTGCACTTGTCGCAGATCTGCTTGACGCTCGGCTTGACCTTCATGATCGTCCTGTCGTGCGGGGTGGCGGCTGCGGGGTGGGGCTGCGGACCGCTGCTGTCAGCGGCTCACTTGTAGCGGTAGACGATGCGACCGCGGGAGAGGTCGTAGGGGCTGAGCTCCACGACCACCCGGTCCTCGGGGAGGATCCGGATGTAGTGCTGCCGCATCTTCCCCGAGATGTGCGCGAGCACCTTGTGGCCGTTCGAGAGCTCTACGCGGAACATGGCGTTCGGCAGGGCCTCGACCACCGCGCCCTCGATCTCGATGACGCCGTCCTTCTTGGGCATGTCCTCCGCTCACCGACCGGCGGCGCGCTCGCGCCCCCGGCCCTTGCAACTGGTCGTCGACCGGCCGTTGGGGGCCGGTCGGGCTCCGCAGGTGACCGACCACGAGGGGGCGGACGCACGGGAGCGACCCTCCATGCTAAGCCACAGCGACCGGCTCGGTGAAATCGCACCCCCCGAGCGGTCCCGCCCGCTCAGGCGAGGGGCGCCACCTGCACGCCGAGGGCACCCAGCTCCGCCGCACCGCCGTCCTCGGCGGTCAGCACCCAGGCCCCGCGCTCCCCCAGGGCGATGGTGTGCTCCCAGTGCGCGGCGCGGCCGCCGTCCGTGGTCACCACCGTCCAGCCGTCCTCCAGCACGTCCGTGTCCGCGGTCCCCCGCGCGAGCATCGGCTCCACCGCCACGCACAGCCCCGGCCGGAGCTTGGGGCCGCGGGACCGGCTGCGGTGGTTGAGGACCTCCGGCGCCTGGTGCATCGCCGTGCCGATCCCGTGACCGACGTAGCCGTCCACCACCGCCAGCGGTGCACCGCCCGCCGCGGCGGCGTCCTCGACGAGGCCCTCCACCGCGTCGCCGACCACTCCGAGGCGCTGCCCCTGCGACAGGCCGCGCGCGAGCGCGGCCACCCCCGCCCACATCGCCCGGCGGGTGGTCTCGACCAGAGCGGTGTCGGCCGGGTCGTGGTGCTCGGGGTCGCCCACCAGCACCGAGAAGGCGGCGTCGCCGTGCCAGCCCTCGACGACGGCGCCGCAGTCCACGCTGAGCACGTCACCGGCCACCAGCACGCGGTCGCCCGGGATGCCGTGGACCACCTCCGCCCCGACGGAGGTGCACAGCGTCTTCGGGTACCCGTGGTAGCCGAGGAACGACGGCACGGCTCCCGCCGAGCGGATCACCTCGGCCGCCACCTCGTCCAGGGCGGCGGTCGTCACGCCCGGGCGGACGGCCCGGCGCACCGCCTCCAGCGCGTCCGCCACCACCAGGCCCGCCCGGCGCATGAGGAGCACCTGCTCCGGCGTCTTGTACTCGATCCGCTCGCGCCCCAGCACCGCCGAGGACCCGCCCTCAGGCGCCGGCGGCGGCGGCGCTGCCGGCGTCGCCGCCGGCTGCGCGCAGGGCCGCGGCCACGCGCTGGGCCACCTCCTCGACCGGCCCCACGCCGTCCACGGTGACCAGCAGGCCCCGCGCGGCGTAGGCGGCCGCGAGCGGGGCCGTCTGCTCGGCGTAGACCTCGAGGCGCCGGCGCACCACGTCCTCGGTGTCGTCGCTGCGCCCCTGCTCGCTGGCCCGCTTCAGCAGCCGCTCGACGACGACGTCGACGTCGGCCGTGATCTCGAGCACCGCGTCGAGGCCGGTCGACCGGGCGGCCAGCACCTCGTCGAGGGTGCGCACCTGCGCGGTCGTCCGGGGGTAGCCGTCGAGCAGGAAGCCGCCGGAGGCGTCGTCCTGCGACAGGCGGTCGGCCACCATCCGGTTGGTGACGTCGTCGGGGACGTACTCGCCGGCGTCCATGTAGCGCTGCGCCTCGCGGCCCAGGTCGGTCCCGGCCGCCTTGTTGGCGCGGAAGATGTCGCCGGTGGAGATGGCGGGCACCCCCAGGCGCTGGGCCAGCAGGGCGGCCTGGGTGCCCTTGCCGGCGCCGGGCGGCCCCAGGAGGACGACGCGCGAGGGCGTGGGCGCGGGGCCGGCGTCGACGGCGGTGCGGGTGTCAGGGCTGTTGGTCAACGGAGGAACCCCTCGTAGTGGCGCTGCTGGAGCTGGGACTCGATCTGCTTCACCGTCTCCAGGCCGACGCCGACGACGATGAGGATGGACGTACCACCGAAGGGGAAGTTCTGGTTCGCACCGACCGCCACGAGGGCGACCAGCGGGACCAGCGCCACGAGCCCCAGGTACAGGGCGCCCGGCAGGGTGATGCGCGTCAGGACGTGGTCGAGGTACTCGGCCGTGGGTCGACCGGCGCGGACGCCGGGGATGAAGCCGCCGACCCTCTTGATGTTGTCCGCCACCTCGTCCGGGTTGAACGTGATGGCCACGTAGAAGTACGTGAAGAACACGATGAGCAGGAAGTACGCGACGATGTAAGCGGGGTGGTCGCCGCGCGTGAAGGTGTTCCGGATGAAGGTCACCCAGCCAGCGGTCGGGTCGCCGAACTGGGCCGCGAGCCCCGGCAGGTAGAGCAGCGACGACGCGAAGATGACCGGGATGACCCCCGCCATGTTGACCTTCATGGGGATGTAGGTGCTGGTCCCCCCGTACATGCGGCGTCCGACCATGCGCTTGGCGTACTGCACCGGGATGCGTCGCTGCGACTGCTCGACGAAGACCACGGCCGCCACGATGAGCAGGCCGACGACGATGACGACGGCCGTGGTGCCCCAGCCGCGCTCGCGACCGATGGCGGCGACGGAGGTCGGGAACTGGGCGGCCACCGAGGTGAAGATCAGCAGCGACATGCCGTTGCCGACACCGCGCTCGGTCACCATCTCGCCCATCCACATGACGAGCCCGGTGCCCGCGGTCATGGTGAGCACCATGAGCAGCAGGACCGGGATGGAGTCGTCAGGGATGACGTCGGCGCAGGCGCCCGAGCTCGAGCCGAAGAGGTTCCCGGAGCGGGCCACGGCCACGTAGGTGGTCGACTGCAGCACGGCGAGGGCGATGGTCAGGTACCGCGTGTACTGCGTGAGCTTCGCGGTGCCGGACTGCCCCTCCTTGTGCAGCTCCTCGAAGCGGGGGATCACCACGCGCAGCAGCTGGATGATGATGCTGGCGGTGATGTACGGCATGATCCCGAGCGCGAAGACGCTCAGCTGCAGCAGCGCGCCGCCGCTGAAGAGGTTCACGAGCCCCAGCAGGTCGCTCTGGGTGTTCAGCCCCGCCAGGCACTGCTGCACGTTCTTGTAGCTGACGCCCGGCGCCGGCACGAAGGACCCGAGGCGGAACACCGCCATGATCGCCAGCGTGAAGACGATCTTGCGTCGCAGGTCGGGCGTCCTGAACGCCCGCACGAACGCACCTAGCACGTGTCCTCCTGGTCAGTCTCCGCCGGCGCCTCGTCCGAGGCTCGGCTGCGAGCGCGGCACCTGCCGCGGCCCGAGGGGGCCGAGACGGCGGTGCGGGTCTGTCACGACGCGCTCCGCGGTGCCGGCGCTCCGCTCGAGGTCGCCCGAGCGGCCGGGTGCCGACCCGGCGAGGTTACCCGGCGCCGTGGGTGGCCGTGGCCGCTCGCCGACGTCCGGACCCCCTGGCCGCGCGCGGGCCCACCGGGGAGCGGCTCCCCCGCCCGCCTCCGGGTGGCGCGCCAGAGGGCCCGGCCCGCGCTGCTCGCGCGGTCCGGGCCCTCTGGCGTCGGCCGGGCGCCTCGAGGGCGCCCAGCGCTACCGCCCGGTCAGAGCCGGGTGGTGGTGCCGCCGGCGGCGGCGATCTTCGCCTCGGCCGACGCCGAGAACGCGTGCGCGGTCACCTGGACCGGGACGCTGATCTCGCCGGTGCCGAGCACCTTGACCCGCTGGCCGGCGCGCACGGCGCCGACGGCCACGAGCTCGTCGACACCGATCTCCCCGCCCTGCGGGAACAGGTCGGAGATGCGGTCGAGGTTGACGACCTGCGACACGACCTTGGCCGGGTTGGTGAAGCCGCGCAGCTTGGGCAGCCGCATGTGCAGCGGCATCTGCCCGCCCTCGAAGCGCGCGGACACCTGGTAGCGGGCCTTGGTGCCCTTGGTGCCGCGGCCGGCGGTCTTGCCCTTGCTGGCCTCACCACGACCCACGCGGGTCTTCGCGGTCTTCGCCCCGGGGGCGGGCCGCAGGTGGTGGACCTTCAGCGTGTGCTCAGTGGTCTCGCTCATCAGCTGCTGACCTCCTCCACGGTCACGAGGTGGCGCACCGCGCGCAGCATGCCCAGCACCTCGGGGCGGTCCTCACGGACGACCGACTGGCCGATCCGCTTGAGCCCGAGGGTGCGCAGCGTGTCGCGGTGGTTCTGCTTGCCACCGATCTCCGACTTGACCTGGGTCACCTTGAGCTGCGCCATCAGACGGCCGCCGCCCTGGCGCGCAGGAGGGCCGCCGGAGCGACCTCCTCGACCGACAGGCCGCGGCGCGCGGCCACGGACTCGGGCTGCTCGAGGCCCTTCAGCGCGGCCACCGTGGCGTGCACGATGTTGATCGCGTTGGAGGAGCCCAGGGACTTGCTCAGCACGTCGTGGATGCCGGCGCACTCGAGGACGGCGCGCACCGGGCCACCGGCGATGACGCCGGTACCGGGGCTCGCCGGGCGGAGCAGGACGACGCCCGCCGCCTCCTCGCCCTGGACGGGGTGGGGGATGGTGCCCTGGATGCGGGGGACGCGGAAGAAGTTCTTCTTCGCCTCCTCCACGCCCTTGGCGATCGCCGCGGGCACCTCCTTGGCCTTCCCGTAGCCGACGCCGAGGGTGCCGTCGCCGTCACCCACCACGACGAGCGCGGTGAAGCTGAAGCGGCGGCCGCCCTTGACGACCTTGGCGACGCGGTTGATGGTCACGACGCGCTCCAGGAACTGGCTGCGCTCAGCGTCACCGCCGCGGCCGCCGCGGTCGTTGCCGCCGCGCCCGCCCCGGTCGTTGCCGCCGCGCTGGCCGCGGTCGTTCCCCGGGCCGCCGGTCCCGCTGGGGGGGCCGCCGGCGCCCCTGCGCTGTGGTCCGGGCATCAGGCGTTCCTTCCGTTGCTCAGGTTCGTACGGGTGCTCACAGGGAGAGCCCCCCCTCGCGGGCGCCGTCCGCGACCGCGGCCACACGGCCGTGGTAGCGGTTGCCGCCGCGGTCGAAGACCACGGCCTCCACGCCCGCGGCCTTGGCGCGCTCGGCGACGAGCTCGCCGACGCGACGGGCCTTGGCCGTCTTGTCGCCGTCGTGCCCGCGCAGGTCCGCCTCCATGGTGGAGGCCGACGCCAGGGTGCGGCCGACGGTGTCGTCCACGACCTGGACGGCGATGTGGCGCGCCGAGCGCGTGACCACCAGGCGCGGGCGGACCGCGGTGCCGGTGACCTTCTTGCGCACGCGCAGGTGGCGGCGGGAGCGGGCGGCAGCGCCGGTCTTGGCAGCGCCCTTGCGGAGGAGCTTCGTCCTACTGGCGAGAGCCATGACTACTTACCAGCCTTCCCGACCTTGCGCCGGACGACCTCGCCGGCGTAGCGCACGCCCTTGCCCTTGTAGGGGTCGGGCTTGCGCAGCTTGCGGATGTTCGCAGCGACCTCACCGACGCGCTGCTTGTCGATGCCCGCGACCGCGAAGCGGTTCGGGGCGGACACCGTGAGGGTGATGCCCTCCGGCGCCTTGACCAGCACGGGGTGGCTGAAGCCGAGGGCGAACTCGAGGTCGGAACCGCGTGCCTGCACGCGGTAGCCGGTGCCCACGATCTCCATCTGCTTCTCGAAGCCCTGCGTCACGCCGGTGACCATGTTGGCCAGCAGCGTGCGGGTGAGGCCGTGCAGCGACTTCGAGAGCCGCTCGTCGTTCGGCCGCGTGACGGCGAGCACGCCGTCCTCACCGCGGTCGACGGACAGCGGTGCCGGCACGGTGTGCGTGAGGGTCCCCTTGGGGCCCTTGACGGTGACGGTGCGGCCCTCGGCGCCGTCGATGGTGATGTCCACCCCGGCCGGCACGGCCACGGGGAGCCTTCCGATGCGCGACATGCTCTACCCCCTCACCAGACGTAGGCGAGGACTTCCCCACCCACGCCCTGCTTGCTCGCCTGGCGGTCCGTGAGCAGACCGGAGGAGGTCGAAAGGATCGCCACCCCCAGGCCACCCAGCACGCGCGGCAGGTTGGTCGACTTGGCGTACACGCGCAGACCGGGCTTGCTCACGCGGCGCAGGCCGGCGATGGAGCGCTCCCGGTTGGGGCCGTACTTGAGGTCCAGCACGAGGCGCTTGCCCACCTCGGCGTCCTCGACGTGCCACGCGGCGATGTAACCCTCGCTCTTGAGGATCTCCGCGACGCGGGACTTCAGCTTGCTGTAGGGCATGGCGACGTCGTCGTGGTACGCCGAGTTGGCGTTCCGCAGGCGCGTCAGCATGTCCGCGATCGGGTCGGTCATGGTCATCGGGCTCGTCCGCCCTTCCTCGCCGTGGTCCCCCGGACGGACGTCCGTGCGGGGCCTGCGGCGCAGTGGTTCAACAGGAGTGTGAGGAGCGTGCTGCTTACCAGGAGCTCTTGGTGATGCCCGGCAGCTCGCCGCGGTGCGCCATGTCGCGCAGGCACACGCGGCACAGGCCGAACTTGCGGTACACCGAGTGCGGGCGACCGCACTTCTGGCAGCGGGTGTAGGCGCGCACCGCGAACTTCGGCTTGCGCGACGCCTTGACGATCAGAGCGGTCTTGGCCATGTGTCTGCCTCAGTCCTCGGTCAGTTCTCGCGGAACGGGAAGCCGAGCAGGCGCAGCAGCGCCCGGCCCTCGTCGTCGCTCGTCGCGGTGGTGACGACCGTGATGTCCATGCCGCGGACGCGGTCGATCTTGTCCTGGTCGATCTCGTGGAACATCGACTGCTCGTCGAGGCCGAAGGTGTAGTTGCCCCGACCGTCGAACTGCTTGGGCGAGAGGCCGCGGAAGTCCCTGATCCGGGGCAGCGCCAGGCTGACCAGGCGGTCCAGGAACTCCCACATGCGGTCGCCGCGCAGCGTGGCGTGCGTGCCGATGGGCATGCCCTCGCGCAGCTTGAACTGCGCGATCGACTTGCGCGCCTTGGTCACCGCCGGGCGCTGGCCCGTGATGAGCGTCAGGTCGCGCACGGCGCCGTCGATGAGCTTGGAGTCGCGAGCTGCCTCGCCGACACCCATGTTCACGACGACCTTGACCAGGCGCGGGACCTGCATCACGTTGTCGTGCTTGAACTGCTCGCGCAGCGCCGGGGCGATCTCCTCGGCGTAGCGGGTCTTCAGGCGCGGCGGCACCTTGGTGCCGGACGCCGTCGAGGTGGTGTCGGTGCTCATGCGATGTCCTCGCCCGAGCGGCGGGCGACGCGCACGCGCACGGTGCGCTGCACGCCGTCGCGCTCGACGGTCTCGGTGCGGATGCCCACGCGGGTGGGCTTCTTGGTCTTGGGGTCCACGAGCGCGACGTTGCTGATGTGCAGCGGCGCCTCGTGCGTCTCGATGCCACCGGTGCGGGAGCCGCGGGCGGTCTGGCCGGCCTTCACGTGCTTCGTGACGCGGTTGATGCCCTCGACCAGCACGCGGCCGCGGTCGGGGTAGACCTCGAGGACGCGACCGGTCTTGCCGCGGTCGCCGCCACGGGCCTGCTTCTTGCCGGTGATGACCTGGACCAGGTCACCCTTCTTGATGCGGGTCTTGGCCATGGGTCAGAGCACCTCCGGGGCGAGCGAGATGATCCGCATGAACTTCTTGTCACGCAGCTCGCGGCCGACGGGGCCGAAGATGCGGGTGCCGCGCGGGTCGCCGTCGTTGCGCAGGATCACCGCGGCGTTCTCGTCGAAGCGGATGTAGGAGCCGTCCGGGCGACGGTTCTCCTTGGTGGTGCGGACGACGACCGCCTTGACGACGTCGCCCTTCTTGACGGCACCCCCGGGGATGGCGTCCTTGACGGTGGCGACGATGACGTCGCCGATGCCGGCGTAGCGGCGTCCGCTGCCGCCGAGCACGCGGATGCAGAGGATCTCCTTGGCACCCGTGTTGTCGGCGACGCGCAGCCGCGACTCCTGCTGGATCACTGCTTCTCTCCTGTCGTCACGCCGGTCCTCGCCCGCCGCCGGCCAGCCGGCCGGCGGGGGTCGAGCCTCGCGGAACTAGATGGGACCGTGGGCTGGGCTTACTTGGCCCGCTCGAGGACCTCGACCACGCGCCACCGCTTGGTGGCCGACAGCGGACGGGTCTCGGCGATGCTGACGAGGTCGCCGATGCCGGCGGTCTCGTTCTCGTCGTGCGCCTTCACCTTGACGGTGCGGCGGATGACCTTCGCGTAGAGGGGGTGCTTCACGCGGTCCTCGACGGCGACGACCACGGTCTTGGTCATCTTGTCGCTGACCACGTAGCCGCGGCGGGTCTTGCGGTAGCCGCGCGCCGGCGTCTCGGCAGCCTCGGTGCTGGTGCTGTTCTCGCTCACTGGGCGTCGACCTCCCCGATGCCGAGCTCGCGCTCGCGCATCGTCGTGTAGATCCGGGCGATGTCCCGGCGGACGGCGCGCAGCCGACCGTGGTTCTCGAGCTGCCCGGTGGCCGACTGGAAGCGGAGGTTGAAGAGCTCCTCCTTGGCCTTCCGCAGCTCCTCGACGAGGCGCTCGTCCTCGAAACCGCGCAGCGCGGTGGGCTCCAGGCCCTTGGACCCGACGGCCATCAGGACAGCCCTCCCTCACGGGTGACGAAGCGGCACTTCATCGGCAGCTTGTGGATCGCGCGCCGCATCGCCTCGCGGGCGATCTCCTCCGGCACGCCGGACAGCTCGAACATCACGCGTCCGGGCTTGACGTTGCTGATCCACCACTCGGGCGAGCCCTTGCCGGAGCCCATGCGGGTCTCTGCGGGCTTCTTGGTCAGCGGGCGGTCCGGGTAGATGTTGATCCAGACCTTGCCGCCACGCTTGATGTGGCGGGTCATGGCGATACGAGCGGACTCGATCTGGCGGTTGGTCACGTAGCCGTGCTCGAGCGCCTGGATGCCGAAGTCACCGAAGGTGACCGCGGTGCCGCCGGTGGCCTGGCCACGGCGGGTGGGGTGGTGCTGCTTGCGGTGCGCGAGGCGCCGAGGGATCAGCACGGGTCAGCCCTCCGATCCGGGTGCGGACGCCCCGGCCTCGGCCGGAGCGGTGGTGGCGGCGGCGGGGGCCTGGCCCTCGCCGCGGTGCGGGTTGCCCCCGCGCTGGGGGCGGTCACCGCGCTGCGGGCGGTCACCGCGCGGGGGACGCGCACCGCGGGGAGCGGTGGCGGCCTGCGCGGCGAGCTCGCGCTGGGTGTGGTCGCCCTTGTAGATCCAGACCTTCACGCCGATGCGGCCGAAGGTCGTCTTGGCCTCGTAGAAGCCGTAGTCGATGTACGCGCGCAGGGTGTGCAGCGGCACGCGACCCTCGCGGTAGAACTCCGAGCGGCTCATCTCGGCGCCACCGAGGCGGCCCGAGCACTGCACGCGGATGCCGCGGGCGCCGGCGCGCTGGGCGGACTGCATGCCCTTGCGCATGGCGCGGCGGAAGGACACGCGGCTGGCGAGCTGCTCCGCGATGCCCTGCGCCACCAGCTGGGCCTCGGCCTCGGGGTTCTTCACCTCGAGGATGTTCAGCTGCACCTGCTTGCCCGTGAGCTTCTCCAGCTCACCGCGCAGGCGGTCCGCCTCGGCGCCGCGGCGGCCGATGACGATGCCGGGGCGCGCGGTGTGGATGTCGACGCGCACGCGGTCACGGGTGCGCTCGATCTCGACGCGGGCGATGCCGGCCCGGTCCATGCCCTTCGACATGAGCCGGCGGATCTCCACGTCCTCCTTCACGTAGTCGCGGTAGCGCTGCCCCGGACGCGTGCTGTCGGCGAACCACCGCGACCGGTGGTCGGTGGTGATGCCGAGGCGGAACCCGTTCGGGTTGACCTTCTGCCCCATCAGCGGGCCCTCCTCGTCTGCGTCTGCTGCTCACCGCGGGCACCCGTGGCGGCCTTCTCGGCCTCGGGGGCGACCACGACGGTGATGTGGCTCGTGCGCTTGATGATCCGTCCGGCGCGGCCCTGGGCCCGCGGGCGGAAGCGCTTCAGCGAGACGCCCTCGTCGACGTACGCAGCGCTGATGACCAGGCTGCGCTCGTCGAAGGCCTCGCTGGCGCGGTCGGCCTTGACGCGGGCGTTCGCGATCGCGCTCTGCACGACCTTGAGCACCGGCTCGCTCGCCGACTGGGGGGCGAAGCTCAGCACCGCCACCGCCTCGCTCGCACGGCGTCCGCGGATCAGGTCCACGACGCGCCGCGCCTTCTGCGGCGTCACGCGGACGTACCGCGCCTGCGCCTTGGCTTCCATGTCTCGTCCTGCCTCGTGTCTCGGCTGTGTCGGGGAGTTCGTCACCTGCTGACCCGGGTCAGCGGCGACGGCCCCGGCGGTCGTCCTTCTCGTGCCCGCGGAAGGTGCGGGTGGGGGCGAACTCGCCGAGCTTGTGCCCGACCATCGCCTCGGTGACGAACACCGGCACGTGCTTGCGGCCGTCGTGCACGGCGATCGTGTGCCCGAGCATGTCCGGGACGATCATCGAGCGGCGCGACCACGTGCGGATGACGTTCTTCGTGCCCTTCTCGTTCTGGGCGTCCACCTTCTTGGTGAGGTGGTCGTCGACGAAGGGACCCTTCTTCAGGCTGCGCGGCATGGCTCAGCTACTCCCTCAGCGCTTCTTGCCGGCAGTGCGGCGACGGACGATCTGGCGGTCGCTGGCCTTGCCGGGACGGCGGGTGCGGCCCTCGGCCTGGCCCCAGGGGCTGACCGGGTGGCGACCACCGGAGGTCTTGCCCTCACCACCACCGTGCGGGTGGTCGATCGGGTTCATGGCCACACCGCGGACGGTCGGGCGCTTGCCCTTCCAGCGCATGCGGCCGGCCTTGCCCCAGTTGATGTTCGACTGCTCGGCGTTGCCGACCTCGCCGACGGTGGCGCGGCACTCGGCCGAGACCGTCCGGACCTCGCCGGAGGGCATGCGCAGCTGCGCCACGCCGCTCTCGCGGGCCACCAGGCGGATGGACGCGCCAGCGGAGCGGGCCATCTTGGCGCCGCCGCCGGGACGCAGCTCCACCGCGTGCACCACGGTGCCGACGGGGATGTTGCGCAGCGGCAGGTTGTTGCCGGGCTTGATGTCGGCCTCGGGGCCGTTCTCGATGCGGTCGCCCTGCTTCAGGCGGGTCGGCGCGAGGATGTAGCGCTTGGTCCCGTCGACGTAGTGCAGCAGCGCCAGGCGAGCGGTGCGGTTGGGGTCGTACTCGATGTGAGCGACCGTGGCCGGCACGCCGTCCTTGTCGTGGCGACGGAAGTCGATCACGCGGTAGGCGCGCTTGTGGCCGCCACCCTGGTGGCGGGTGGTGATGCGGCCGTTGTTGTTGCGGCCGCCCTTCTTGGGCAGCGGGCGCACGAGGGACTTCTCGGGCTCGCTGCGGGTCACCTCGACGAAGTCGGCGACCGAGGAGCCACGACGGCCCGGCGTGGTGGGCTTGTACTGGCGGATGCCCATGTCAGGCCCCTCCCCCGAAGATGTCGATGGTGCCCTCGCGCAGGGTGACGACAGCGCGCTTGGTGTCCTTGCGCTTGCCGGTCCCGGTGCGCGTGCGGCGCTTCTTGCCCTCGCGGTTGAGGGTGTTGACCGAGGCGACCTTGACGCCGAAGACCTTCTCCACGGCGACCTTGATCTCGGTCTTGTTCGCGCGCGGGTCGACCAGGAAGGTGTACTTCCCCTGGTCGAGGAGCGCGTAGCTCTTCTCGGACACGACCGGGGCGACGAGCACGTCGCGCGGGTCCTTGCCGACGGCGAACACGCTGGTGGTGCTCGTCGTGCTGGACGTCTCGCTCATCGAGCGGCCTCCTCGCTGCGGGTGGCGCCGGCCAGGAAGGCCTCCAGCGCGCCGGAGGTGAACACGACGTCGTCGGAGCAGAGGACGTCGTAGGTGTTGAGCTGGTCGGCGAACAGCAGGTGGACGCCGGCAGCGTTCTGCAGGCTCTTCCAGCTCAGCTCGTCGCCGCGCTGCAGCACCACGAGGCGCTGCTTGCGCTCGGACAGCCCCGCGAGCAGGCTCACGGCGCCCTTGGTGCTGGGCGCCTCGCCCGCCACGACGGCGGAGAGGACGTGCACGCGCTCGTGGCGGGCCCGGTCCGAGAGGGCTCCGCGCAGGGCGGCGGCCTTCATCTTCTTGGGCGTCCGCTGGCTGTAGTCGCGCGGCTGCGGCCCGTGGACGGTGCCACCGCCGGCGAACTGCGGGGCGCGGGTCGAGCCCTGGCGGGCGCGGCCGGTGCCCTTCTGCTTGTAGGGCTTCTTGCCACCGCCGCGGACGTCGCCGCGGGTCTTGGTGGCGTGGGTGCCCTGGCGCGCGGCGGCGAGCTGCGCGACGACGACCTGGTGGATCAGCGGGACGTTGGTCTGGACGTCGAAGACGTCACCCGGCAGCGTCGCGGAGCCGGCGGCGGAGCCGTCGGGGCCGATGACGTCGACCGTGCGGTCGGCGGGGGCCGCGTCCAGGGTCTCGGTGCTGGTGGTCATGGGACTCAGCCCTCCTGAGCGGCCTTGGCCGCGGTCTTGAGGACGACGACGGCGCCGCGGGGACCGGGGACGGCACCCTTGACGAGCACGTAGCCGCGCTCGGCGTCGACGGCGTGGACGAGCAGGTTCTGCGTGGTCTGGCGCTCGCCGCCCATACGGCCGGCCATGCGCAGACCCTTGAAGACGCGGCCGGGGGTGGCGCAGCCGCCGATCGAGCCCGGCTTGCGGTGGTTGCGGTGGGCACCGTGGCTGGCCGAGACACCGGCGAAGCCGTGGCGCTTCATGACACCGGCGAAGCCCTTGCCGCGGGTCGTGCCGCCCACGTCGATGCGCTGGCCGGCGCTGAACAGCTCGGCGGTCAGCTCCTGGCCGGCCGAGTAGTCACCCGCGTCGGGGGTGCGCAGCTCGGCGACGTGACGGCGGGGCGTGGTGCCCGCCTTCTCGAAGTGGCCGGACAGCGGCTTGTTGACCTTGCGCGGGTCGATCGCGCCGAAGGCGATCTGGACCGCGTCGTAGCCGTCGGTCTCGGGGGTGCGCACCTGCGTCACCACGCACGGGCCGGCCTGGATGACGGTCACCGGGACGAGGCGTCCCGCCTCGTCCCAGACCTGGGTCATCCCGAGCTTGGTGCCCAGCAGGCCCGCGACGCGGCGCGGCGCGTCGGTGGTCGTGCTCATCGTCGTTCTCCTCGCAGCTCTGTCTGTTCCGTGACCAGGCTCAGAGCTTGATCTCGATGTTGACGTCCGCGGGGAGGTCGAGGCGCATCAGCGAGTCGACCGCCTTCGGCGTCGGGTCGATGATGTCGATCAGGCGCTTGTGCGTCCGCATCTCGAACTGCTCGCGGCTGTCCTTGTACTTGTGCGGCGAGCGGATGACGACGTACACGTTCTTCTCGGTCGGCAGCGGCACCGGGCCCACCACCGTCGCACCGGCGTTGCTGACCGTGTCGACGATCTTGCGCGCGGAGCTGTCGATGACCTCGTGGTCGTACGACTTCAGCCGGATGCGGATCTTCTGTCCCGCCATGGCCCGTCCCTCTCTCGTCCCGCTGTGCCACGGGGCGGCCACCGGCCCCCGAGGTCGGGCGTGTCGCCCATCCTCGAGCGCACTGGCGCGCTGCCACCTGTGGAGGTCTGCTGTCTGTGCCCGGTGGACCGGGCGCCGGCGATCCGTGACGCGGACCCGTGGGGGCCCGCAGCGGGGCGCCCCTCGCCGAGAGCGAGGGGCGCGCACGCCGAACGACCATCCCATCTTGCCAGATGCCCCCCGCTCCGGTCCAATCCGGTCGAGGAGGCTCGGGGCGCTGCCCCGCTCACGAGGCAGCGCCGCGCACCGCCGCAGGCGTCCTGTGGCACGCGAAGGGCCCGGGAGCAGCGCTCCCGGGCCCGACGCGTGTCACCCTTCGCCCCCGGAGGGGCTCAGGTCACTTGATGATCTTGACGACCTGGCCGGCGCCCACGGTGCGGCCGCCCTCGCGGATGGCGAAGCGCAGGCCCTCCTCCATGGCGATCGGCTGGATGAGCGCGACCGTCATCTCGGTGTTGTCACCCGGCATGACCATCTCGGTGCCCTCGGGCAGCGTGATGACGCCGGTGACGTCCGTGGTGCGGAAGTAGAACTGCGGACGGTAGTTCGAGTAGAACGGGTTGTGACGCCCGCCCTCGTCCTTGGACAGGATGTAGACGCGAGCCTCGAAGTCGGTGTGGGGCGTGATCGACTTGGGCTTGCAGACGACCTGGCCGCGCTCGACGTCCTCGCGCTTGAGGCCGCGGAGGAGCAGACCGACGTTCTCGCCGGCCTGGCCCTCGTCGAGGAGCTTGCGGAACATCTCGATGCCGGTCACGGTCGTGGACTGCGACGCGGTCTTGATGCCGACGATCTCGACGGTCTCGTTGACCTTGAGGATGCCGCGCTCGATGCGGCCGGTGACCACGGTGCCGCGGCCGGTGATGGTGAAGACGTCCTCGATCGGCATGAGGAACGGCTTGTCGACCTCGCGCTCCGGCTGCGGGATGGAGGCGTCCACCGCGTCCATGAGCTCGAGGAGCTTGGCGCCCCACTCGGCGTCGCCCTCGAGCGCCTTCAGCGCCGAGACGCGGACGACGGGCAGGTCGTCACCCGGGAACTCGTAGGAGGACAGCAGCTCGCGGACCTCCATCTCGACGAGCTCGAGGATCTCCTCGTCGTCGACCATGTCGGCCTTGTTCAGCGCCACCACGATGTAGGGGACGCCGACCTGGCGGGCCAGGAGCACGTGCTCCTTGGTCTGCGGCATCGGGCCGTCGGTGGCGGCGACCACGAGGATCGCGCCGTCCATCTGGGCCGCACCGGTGATCATGTTCTTGATGTAGTCGGCGTGCCCGGGGCAGTCGACGTGCGCGTAGTGGCGCTGCTCGGTCTGGTACTCGACGTGCGCGATCGAGATGGTGATGCCGCGCTGCTTCTCCTCAGGCGCCTTGTCGATCTGGTCGAAAGGCGTGAAGGGGTTCAGGTCCGGGTACTTGTCGTGCAGGACCTTGGAGATCGCCGCGGTGAGCGTCGTCTTGCCGTGGTCGATGTGCCCGATCGTCCCGATGTTGACGTGGGGCTTGGTCCGCTCGAACTTGGCCTTGGCCACTGGGTGTTCCTCCTCGAGATCTGTCTGTCGATGATGCTAACGAACGGCCTGCCGCTAGCGGCAGGTCACTCGCCGCGGGCCTTCTTGATGATCTCCTCGGCCACGTTGCGCGGGACCTCGGCGTAGCTGTCGAACGTCATGGTGTACACGGCCCGGCCCTGGGTCTTCGACCGCAGGTCGCCGACGTAGCCGAACATCTCCGACAGCGGGACCTGCGCACGCACGATCTTGGCGCCGCTGATGTCCTCCATGGCCTGGATCTGGCCACGGCGGGAGTTCAGGTCGCCGATGACGTCGCCCATGTAGTCCTCGGGCGTGCGCACCTCGACGGCCATCACAGGCTCCAGGAGCACCGGGTCGGCCTTCTTGACGCCCTCCTTGAGGACCATCGAGCCGGCGACCTTGAACGCCATCTCCGAGGAGTCGACCTCGTGGTAAGCGCCGTCGAGCAGGGTGGCCTTGATGCCCACGAGCGGGTAGCCGGCCACCACGCCGAGCTGCATCGCGTCCTGGATGCCGGCGTCGACGCTGGGGATGTACTCGCGCGGCACCCGACCACCGGTCACGGCGTTCTTGAACTCGTACATCTGGCCGTCGGAGGTGTCCAGCGGCTCGAACTTGAGCTGGACCTTCGCGTACTGGCCGGAGCCGCCGGTCTGCTTCTTGTGGACGTAGTCGATCTTCTCCACCGTGCGGCGGATGGTCTCGCGGTACGCCACCTGGGGCTTGCCGACGCTCGCCTCGACCTTGAACTCGCGACGCATCCGGTCGACCAGGATGTCGAGGTGGAGCTCGCCCATCCCCTTGATGATGGTCTGACCGGTCTCCTCGTCGAGCTGGACCTGGAAGGTCGGGTCCTCCTCGGCGAGCTTCTGGATCGCGGTGCCCAGCTTCTCCTGGTCGGCCTTCGTCTTGGGCTCGATGGCCACGGAGATGACCGGCTCCGGGAAGGTCATCGACTCGAGGACGATCGGCGCCGACGGGTCGCACAGCGTCTCGCCGGTGGTCGTGTCCTTGAGGCCGATGACCGCGTAGATGTGGCCAGCAGCCGCCTCGTCGACGGGGTTCTCCTTGTTGGAGTGCATCTGGAAGATCTTCCCGATGCGCTCCTTCTTGCCCTTGGTCGAGTTCACGACCTGGGCGCCCGAGGAGATCCGGCCCGAGTAGACGCGGATGTAGGTGAGCTTGCCGAAGAACGGGTGCGAGGAGATCTTGAAGGCGAGGGCCGAGAACGGCTCCTCGTACTTCGCCGCGCGGGTGAGCACGGTCTCCTCGTCGTTCGGCTTGTGCCCCTCGACGCTGGGGACGTCCAGCGGCGTCGGCAGGTAGTCGACCACGGCGTCGAGCATGGGCTGGACGCCCTTGTTCTTGAACGCCGAGCCGCACAGCACCGGGTAGAGCGTGGAGGAGATGGTGAGCTTGCGGATCGCGCCCTTGATCTCCTCGGGGGTCAGCTCCTCGCCACCGAGGTACTTCTCCAGGAGGGCCTCGTCGGACTCCGCGACCGTCTCGATGAGCTGGTGGCGGTACTCCGCCGCCTTCTCCACGAGGTCGGCCGGGATCTCCTCGATGTCGTAGGCCTCGCCCTTGCCGGTCTCGCCGCGCCACACCAGGGCGCGGTTGTAGACGAGGTCGACGCAACCGATGAAGCTGCTCTCGGAGCCGATCGGCAGCTGGATGACCAGCGGCGTCGCCCCGAGGCGGTCCTTGATGGTCTGGACGGTGAAGTAGAAGTCGGCGCCCAGCTTGTCCATCTTGTTGACGAAGCAGATGCGGGGGACGTCGTACTTGTCCGCCTGCCGCCACACCGTCTCGGACTGGGGCTCGACACCCTCCTTGCCGTCGAAGACGGCGACAGCGCCGTCGAGGACGCGGAGGTTGCGCTCCACCTCGACCGTGAAGTCGACGTGGCCCGGGGTGTCGATGATGTTGAGCTGGGTGCCCTCCCAGAAGCAGGTGGTGGCAGCGGAGGTGATGGTGATCCCCCGCTCCTGCTCCTGCTCCATCCAGTCCATGGTGGCGGCGCCGTCGTGGACCTCGCCGATCTTGTAGTTGATCCCCGTGTAGAAGAGGATCCGCTCGGTCGTCGTGGTCTTGCCGGCGTCGATGTGCGCCATGATGCCGAAGTTGCGGACCTTGTTGAGGTCCATCAGCACGTCGAGTGCCACGCTGTGGTCCTGCCTGTCCGGCCCTCGAGGGGCCCTAGGGAGCGGTGGGGTGCGTCCGCGCCGCCCGGTGGGCGGCGCGGACGGAAGATCACCAGCGGTAGTGCGCGAACGCCTTGTTCGACTCGGCCATCTTGTGGGTGTCCTCGCGGCGCTTGACCGCTGCACCCAGGCCGTTGCTGGCGTCGATGATCTCGTTCATGAGGCGCTCGGTCATCGTCTTCTCACGACGCGAGCGGGCGTAGCTGGTCAGCCAGCGCAGCGCGAGCGTGGTGGAGCGGCCCGCGCGGACCTCGATCGGCACCTGGTAGGTGGCGCCGCCGACGCGGCGGGACTTCACCTCGAGGGCCGGGCGGACGTTGTCCATGGCCTTCTTCAGCGCGACCACCGGGTCCTGGCCGGTCTTCTCACGGGTGCCCTCCAGGGCCCCGTAGACGATGCGCTCGGCGACGGACTTCTTGCCGTCCACGAGGATCTTGTTGACGAGCTGGGTGACCAGCGGGGACCCGTAGACCGGGTCGACGACGAGCGGCCGCTTCGGGGCCGGTCCCTTGCGAGGCATCAGTTCCCCTTCTTCGCGCCGTAGCGGCTGCGGGCCTGCTTGCGGTTCTTGACCGCCTGGGTGTCGAGCGCGCCGCGCACGATCTTGTAGCGCACGCCCGGGAGGTCCTTCACGCGCCCGCCGCGGACGAGCACGATCGAGTGCTCCTGGAGGTTGTGACCCTCGCCCGGGATGTAGGCGGTGACCTCGACCTGGCTGGACAGGCGCACGCGGGCGACCTTGCGCAGCGCCGAGTTCGGCTTCTTGGGGGTGGTGGTGTACACGCGGGTGCACACGCCGCGTCGCTGCGGGCTCCCCTTGAGGGCCGGCGTCTTGGTCTTCGTCGCCTTGTCCTGGCGGCCCTTGCGGACCAACTGCTGGATGGTGGGCACTGAGTCTCCGTGGGTCGTGACGTGCGTCTGTCGGTGTCGGGCTGCCGGCGGCTGGATCTGACTCCCACCACCGCTCGTACTGCCTGGCCCCCGTGGTCGGGCACGTCCGACTGCCCAGCGGGCTTCCCCACAGGACCCTGCCCGGACGGCGGTCCCCTCGCGAGAGCGGGACGGTCCTGGCGCACGGAGGCCCGGGCGCACCCGGGCTTCTGTCGAGGGTACGCGGTGCTCGCTACACCAGTCAAAACGCCCCCGGCGACGGGGGTGTTCCCCGCCGCCGAGGGCGTCTCGGCGTCGCTGCCCGGCAGCCCCCCCGGCCCAGCGGGGTCGGGGGGCACCGGACGGTGCGTCAGCGGCCGTAGCCGCCGATGTCGTACTCCTCGAGCGGGACGGCCTGGCCGGAGCCGGCGCCGAAGTAGCCCTCGTAGTCCGTGTCGTCGTAGCTCGGGATCGCGTACATCGCGGCCTTCGCCTCCTCCGTCGGCTCCACCTTGACGTCGCGGTAGCGCGCCAGGCCGGTGCCCGCCGGGATGAGCTTGCCCAGGATGACGTTCTCCTTGAGGCCCAGCAGCGGGTCGCTGCGCCCGTTGAGGGCGGCCTCGGTGAGCACGCGGGTGGTCTCCTGGAACGACGCCGCGGACAGCCACGACTCCGTCGCCAGGGAGGCCTTGGTGATGCCCATCAGCTCGGGACGACCAGCGGCGGGGGTGCCGCCCTCGGCCACGACGCGGCGGTTCTCCGACTCGAAGCGACCGCGCTCGGCCAGCTCACCGGGCAGCAGCTCGGCGTCGCCGGAGTCGATGATCGTCACGCGGCGCAGCATCTGCCGCACGATGACCTCGATGTGCTTGTCGTGGATGCCCACGCCCTGGCTGCGGTAGACCGACTGCACCTCGTCCACCAGGTGCTTCTGCACCGCGCGGGGACCGAGGATGCGCAGCACCTGCTTCGGGTCGACCGACCCCTGCACGAGCTGCTGCCCGACCTCGACGCGCTGGCCGTCGGCGACCAGCAGGCGCGCGCGCTTGCTGACCAGGTGGGAGACCTCCTCCGAGCCGTCGTCGGGGGTCACCGTGATGCGGCGGGTGCGGTCGGCGTCCTCGATGGACACGCGGCCGACGGCCTCGACGATCGGCGCCTGCCCCTTCGGGGTGCGCGCCTCGAACAGCTCCTGCACGCGCGGGAGGCCGTGCGTGATGTCGCCGCCCTCGGACGCGACACCACCGACGTGGAAGGTGCGCATCGTCAGCTGGGTACCGGGCTCGCCGATGGACTGCGCGGCGATGATGCCGACGGCCTCGCCGATGTCCACGAGCTTGCCGGTGGCGAGCGAGCGGCCGTAGCAGAGCGCGCAGGTGCCGACCTTGGACTCGCAGGTGAGGACCGAGCGGATCTTCACCTCCTCGACCCCGCGGGCGACCAGGGCGTCGATGAGCACGTCGCCGACGTCAGCGCCCGCGTCGGCGAGCACCTCGCCGTCCACCGTGACGGCGGCGGCGAGGGTCCGGGCGTAGACGCTGGTCTCCACCGTGTCGAGCAGGCGCAGCTGGCCGTCCTGCCCGCGGGTGCCGATCGGCAGCGTCAGGCCGCGAGAGGTCCCGCAGTCGTCCTCGCGGACGATGACGTCCTGGGACACGTCCACCAGACGACGGGTCAGGTACCCCGAGTCGGCGGTGCGCAGCGCGGTGTCCGCCAGGCCCTTGCGGGCGCCGTGCGTGGAGATGAAGAACTCCAGCACCGACAGGCCCTCGCGGAAGGAGGACTTCACCGGGCGGGGGATGATCTCGCCGCGGGGGTTCGCCACGAGGCCCTTCATGCCGCCGATCTGGCGCATCTGCATCCAGTTGCCTCGCGCACCCGAAGTGACCATCCGGAAGATGGTGTTCTTCGGGTCGATCGAGGACTCCAGGTCCTCCGCGACGCGGTTGGTGCCGACGGTCCAGATCTCGATGAGCTCCTGGCGGCGCTCGTCGTTGGTGATGAGGCCGGCCTCGTACTGCTGCTGGACCTTCTCGGCCCGGGCCTCGTGCTCCTCCAGGATCGCCTGCTTGTTGTCCGGCGAGACCAGGTCGGAGATGGCGATGGTCGTGCCCGAGCGGGTCGCCCAGTGGAAGCCGGCCGCCTTGAGCGCGTCGAGCGTCGCCGCCACCTGCACCTTCGGGTACCGCTCAGCGAGGTCGTTGACGATCGCCGAGAGCTGCTTCTTGTCCACGACCGCGTCCACGAACCGGTAGTCCGTCGGCAGCGCCTCGTTGAAGAGCGTGCGCCCGAGCGTGGTCTCCAGGACCAGCGGCTCGCCCTGCGCCCACCCCTCGGGGACGGCGGCACCGGCCGGCGGCACGACGCCCTCCAGGCGGATCCGGACGCGGGCGCCCAGGTCCAGCGCCTTCGCGTCGAACGCCATGATCGCCTCGGCGACCGACCCGAACGTGCGACCCTCGCCGGCCCCGCCCTCGACCACGGAGGTGAGGTGGAACAGGCCGATGACCATGTCCTGCGTGGGCATCGTCACCGGGCGACCGTCCGCCGGCTTGAGGATGTTGTTGCTGGAGAGCATGAGCACGCGGGCCTCGGCCTGCGCCTCCGCGCTCAGCGGCAGGTGGACCGCCATCTGGTCACCGTCGAAGTCGGCGTTGAAGGCGCCGCAGACGAGCGGGTGCAGGTGGATGGCCTTGCCCTCGACCAGCTGGGGCTCGAAGGCCTGGATGCCGAGGCGGTGCAGCGTGGGCGCGCGGTTCAGCAGCACCGGGTGCTCGGTGATGACCTCCTCGAGCACGTCCCACACCACCGGGCGGGCGCGCTCGACCATGCGCTTGGCCGACTTGATGTTCTGCGCGTGGTTGAGGTCGACCAGCCGCTTCATGACGAAGGGCTTGAACAGCTCCAGCGCCATGGGCTTCGGCAGGCCGCACTGGTGCAGCTTGAGCTGCGGCCCGACCACGATGACCGAACGGCCCGAGTAGTCGACGCGCTTGCCGAGCAGGTTCTGGCGGAACCGGCCCTGCTTGCCCTTGAGCATGTCGGACAGCGACTTCAGCGGGCGGTTGCCCGGGCCGGTGACCGGGCGTCCGCGACGGCCGTTGTCGAACAGCGCGTCGACGGCTTCCTGCAGCATCCGCTTCTCGTTGTTCACGATGATCTCGGGAGCGCCGAGGTCGAGCAGCCGCTTGAGGCGGTTGTTGCGGTTGATGACGCGGCGGTACAGGTCGTTCAGGTCGGAGGTGGCGAAGCGGCCACCGTCGAGCTGGACCATGGGGCGCAGGTCCGGCGGGATGACCGGGACCGCGTCCAGCACCATGCCGAGCGGCGAGTTGGTGGTGGTGAGGAAGGCCGAGACGACCTTGAGGCGCTTGAGCGCGCGCGTCTTGCGCTGCCCCTTGCCCGTGGCGATGGTCTCGCGCAGCGACTCGGCCTCGGCCTGGAGGTCGAAGGAGGCCAGGCGCTTCTGGATCGCCGCAGCGCCCATGCCGCCCTCGAAGTACAGGCCGTACCGGTCGCGCAGCTCGCGGTAGAGCACCTCGTCGCCCTCGAGGTCGGCGACCTTGAGCTTGGCGAAGCGGTCCCAGACCTGCGTGAGGCGCTCGACCTCGGCGTCCGCGCGGCGGCGGATGGCGTTCATCTCGCGCTCGGCGGACTCGCGCAGGCGACGGCGCACGTCGCCCTTGGCGCCCTCGGCCTCGAGCTCGGCCAGGTCGGCCTCGAGCTTCTGCGCGCGGGCCTCCACGTCGCTGTCGCGACGGTCGGCGACCTGCTTCTTCTCGACCTCCATCTGCGCCTGCAGCGACGGCAGGTCGCGCGAGCGCGACTCGGTGTCGACCCAGGTGATCATGTAGGCGGCGAAGTAGATGACCTTCTCGAGGTCCTTCGGCGCCAGGTCGAGGAGGTACCCGAGGCGGCTCGGGACGCCCTTGAAGTACCAGATGTGCGTCACGGGCGCGGCCAGCTCGATGTGGCCCATCCGCTCACGGCGGACCTTGGCGCGGGTCACCTCGACGCCGCAGCGCTCGCAGATGATGCCCTTGAAGCGGACGCGCTTGTACTTGCCGCAGTAGCACTCCCAGTCCCGGGTGGGACCGAAGATCTTCTCGCAGAAGAGCCCGTCCTTCTCCGGCTTGAGCGTGCGGTAGTTGATGGTCTCTGGCTTCTTGACCTCGCCGTGGCTCCAGGTGCGGATCGAGTCGGCGGTGGCCAGGCCGATGCGGATCTCGTCGAAGAAGTTGACGTCGAGCACGGATGTCCTCTCGGTGGTGCTCAGGGGTGCTCCCTCGGGGGGAGCAGAGCTGGGGTGCTGGGAGAGGGAGGCGCCGGCGCGGCCCCCCAGCGGGGGCCGCGCCGGGTCGAAGGCGGAGGAGGTCGTCAGACCTCTTCCACGCTCGACGGCTCGCGGCGGCTCAGGTCGATGCCGAGCTCCTCCGCGGCGCGGAAGACGTCGTCGTCGGTCTCCCGCATCTCGATGCTCGTGCCGTCGCTGGAGAGGATCTCCACGTTCAGGCAGAGCGACTGCATCTCCTTGATGAGCACCTTGAAGGACTCGGGGATGCCCGGCTCGGGGATGTTCTCGCCCTTGACGACGGCCTCGTAGACCTTCACGCGCCCCAGCACGTCGTCGGACTTGATGGTGAGCAGCTCCTGCAGCGCGTAGGCCGCGCCGTACGCCTCGAGCGCCCACACCTCCATCTCGCCGAACCGCTGGCCGCCGAACTGGGCCTTACCACCCAGGGGCTGCTGCGTGATCATGGAGTAGGGGCCGGTCGAGCGGGCGTGGATCTTGTCGTCGACCAGGTGGTGGAGCTTGAGGATGTACATGTAGCCGACCGAGACCGGGTACGGGAACGGCTCGCCGGAGCGCCCGTCGAACATCCGCGCCTTGCCCGACTCGTCCACCAGCCGCTCACCGTCGCGGGTGAGCGTCGTGCAGCCGAGCAGCCCGGTGATCTCGTTCTCCGAGACGCCGTCGAAGACCGGGGAGGCCACCGGCGTGTTCGGGGCGACCTCGCGGGCCACCTCCGGGATGCGAGCGGCCCACTCGGGGTCGCCCTCGATCTTCCAGCCCTGCTTCGCGATCCAGCCGAGGTGCAGCTCGAGGACCTGGCCGACGTTCATGCGGCCGGGCACGCCCAGCGGGTTCAGCACGATGTCGACGGGGGTGCCGTCCTCGAGGAACGGCATGTCCTCGACGGGGAGGATCTTCGAGATGACGCCCTTGTTGCCGTGACGGCCCGCGAGCTTGTCACCGTCGGTGATCTTGCGCTTCTGCGCCACGTACACGCGCACCAGCTGGTTCACGCCCGGGGGCAGCTCGTCGCCGTCCTCCCGGTCGAAGACCTTGACGCCGATGACCGTGCCGGACTCGCCGTGGGGCACCTTGAGGGAGGTGTCGCGGACCTCGCGGGCCTTCTCGCCGAAGATGGCGCGCAGCAGGCGCTCCTCGGGGGTGAGCTCGGTCTCGCCCTTGGGCGTGACCTTGCCGACGAGGATGTCGCCCGGGACGACCTCGGCGCCGATGCGGATGATGCCGCGCTCGTCCAGGTCGGCGAGGACGTCCTCCGCGACGTTCGGGATGTCCCGGGTGATCTCCTCCGGGCCCAGCTTGGTGTCGCGGGCGTCGACCTCGTGCTCCTCGATGTGGATCGAGCTCAGGACGTCGTCCTGGACGATCCGCTGGGAGAGGATGATCGCGTCCTCGTAGTTGTGGCCCTCCCACGGCATGAACGCCACGAGGAGGTTGCGGCCCAGGGCCAGCTCGCCCTGGTCCGTCGAGGGACCGTCCGCCAGCACGGTGCCGGCCTCGACGTGGGTGCCCTCGACGGCCAGCACGCGCTGGTTGTAGGAGGTGCCCTGGTTCGAGCGGCGGAACTTCGCGAGCCGGTAGGTCGACGTGGTGCCGTCGTCGTTGGCGACGGTGACCAGGTCGGCGCTCACGGAGGTCACGGCGCCGGGCTTCTCGGCGACGATCACGTCACCGGCGTCCACCGCCGCGTGCAGCTCCATGCCGGTGCCCACCAGCGGCGCCTCGGCGCGGACCAGCGGCACGGCCTGGCGCTGCATGTTCGAGCCCATGAGCGCGCGGTTGGCGTCGTCGTGCTCGAGGAACGGGATCATCGCGGTGGCGACGGACACCATCTGGCGCGGCGAGACGTCCATGTAGTCGACCTCGGCGGCCGGCACGAACTCGGCCTCGCCGCCCTTGGCGCGCACCAGGACGCGGGCCTCGGTGAACTCCTGGCGCTCCCCCAGCGGGGCGTTCGCCTGGGCGATGACGTGCTCGTCCTCCTCGTCAGCGGTGAGGTAGTGCACCTCGTCGCTGACCACGCCGTCGACGACGCGCCGGTAGGGCGTCTCGACGAAGCCGAACGGGTTGATGCGCCCGTAGCTCGACAGCGACCCGATCAGGCCGATGTTCGGGCCCTCGGGGGTCTCGATCGGGCACATGCGGCCGTAGTGCGACGGGTGGACGTCGCGGACGTCCATGCCGGCGCGGTCGCGGCTCAGACCACCCGGGCCCAGGGCGCTCAGGCGGCGCTTGTGCGTCAGACCCGCCAGCGGGTTGGTCTGGTCCATGAACTGGCTCAGCTGGCTCGTCCCGAAGAACTCCTTGATGGAGGCCACGACGGGACGGATGTTGATGAGCGTCTGGGGCGTGATCGCCTCGACGTCCTGGGTGGTCATGCGCTCGCGCACGACGCGCTCCATCCGGCTCAGGCCCGTGCGGACCTGGTTCTGGATGAGCTCGCCGACGGCGCGCAGGCGGCGGTTGCCGAAGTGGTCGATGTCGTCGACCTCGACGCGGATGTCGGCCTCGGCCCCCGCACGGGTGCCCTTCATCGTGCTCTGGCCGGCGTGCAGCGTGACCAGGAAGCGGATGGTGGCGACGACGTCCTCGACGCGCAGCGTCCCCGCGGTCAGGGGCTCCTCGAGCCCGAGCTTGCGGTTCAGCTTGTAGCGACCGACCTTGGCCAGGTCGTAGCGCTTCGGGTTGAAGTAGAGGTTGTCCAGGAGGGTCTGGGCGGCCTCCTTCGTCGGCGGCTCGCCCGGGCGCAGCTTGCGGTAGATGTCGAGCAGCGCGTCGTCCTGGCCGGTGGTGGAGTCCTTCTCGAGCGTCGCCCGCATGGACTCGAACTGGCCGAACTCCTCGAGGATCTGCGCGTCGGTCCAGCCGAGGGCCTTGAGGAGGACGGTGACGGACTGCTTGCGCTTGCGGTCGACGCGGACGCCGACCATGTCGCGCTTGTCGACCTCGAACTCGAGCCACGCGCCGCGGCTGGGGATGACCTTCGCCGAGTAGACGTCCTTGTCGGAGGTCTTGTCGATGGTGTGCTCGAAGTAGACGCCCGGGGAGCGCACGAGCTGCGACACGACGACGCGCTCGGTGCCGTTGATGACGAAGGTGCCGCGGGGGGTCATGAGCGGGAAGTCACCCATGAAGACCGTCTGGCTCTTGATCTCACCGGTGGTGGCGTTCATGAACTCGGCCGTCACGAACAGCGGCGCGGCGTAGGTCATGTCCCGCTCCTTGCACTCCTCCAGGGAGTACTTGGGCGGCTCGAAGCGGTGGTCGCGGAAGCTCAGCGACATGGACCCCGAGAAGTCCTCGATCGGGGAGATCTCCTCGAAGATGTCCTCAAGGCCGGAGGTGCTGGGCACCTCGCCCTCCTTGGAGGCGGCGGCGACGCGCTCGCGCCAGCGCTCGTTGCCGAGGAGCCAGTCGAAGCTCTCGGTCTGCAGGGCCAGGAGGTCGGGGACGTCGAGCGGCTCGCGGATCTTCGCGAACGACACACGGCGGGCTGTCGAGGTGGAACCGTTGGAGCTGGGGCGGAGCGAGGTGCGCGAGGCGACCAAGAGGAGTCCTTCCACGGGCCTGCGGACGGTGCGGGCGCATGCCAGCGAACCCCTATCCGGTGGTGACCGGCGTCAGGGCATGCAGGAGTGTGCGCAAGGGGCTAGCGTACTCTTCCACCCCGCACAAGTCCAGCCGCCGTCACCAGTGCTCCCAGGGCGCTCCAGCCCCGACCCGACTCCGTCGTCGGTCTCCTCGCGGCAGGCGCTGCGCACCGACCCCGGCGACGACGATGGTGCCCCCGCTCATGCCGCGCGTCAAGCAGGCTCGCCCACGGCGAGGCGGCGGGACCGAGGGCCGCACCCCCCGCGACCGCCGGCGCACCCCGCTGGACTCCCGGCGCTGAGCCGTCGGGCACCCGCCAGGACGCGGCAGCGGCGCCGGCCCCTCGGGGCCGGCGCCGCTGCGCGGGTGGTGCTGGGGCCCGGGTCACCGCTGGGGCGCCCGGACCGGTCTCACTTGACGGAGACGGTGGCGCCAGCGCCCTCGAGCTGGGCCTTGGCCTTCTCGGCGGCGTCCTTGGCGACCTTCTCCAGGACGGGCTTGGGGGCGCCGTCCACGAGGTCCTTGGCCTCCTTCAGGCCGAGGCTCGTGAGGGCGCGCACCTCCTTGATGACCTGGATCTTCTTGTCGCCGGCAGCCTCGAGGATGACGTCGAACTCGGACTGCTCCTCGACCTCCTCGGCGGCCGCGCCACCAGCGGCGCCACCAGCGGCGGCGACGGCGACGGGGGCGGCGGCGGTGACCTCGAAGACCTCCTCGAACTTCTTCACGAAGTCCGAGAGCTCGATGAGGGTCATCTCCTTGAAGGCGTCGAGCAGCTCGTCAGCAGAAAGCTTGGCCATGGTGGCTCTCCTCTTCCATCAGCAGATCGGTGTCAGCAGCGGCGCGCGGTCGCGCAGCCGGGGTGGTGCAGGGGCGAGGGGCGGTGCCCTCAGGCCTCGTCGGCCGCAGGAGCGGCCTCGTCGGCGGCCGGCGCAGCGGCCTCGGCCGGGGAGCCGGCCTCGACCTTGGCGCGCAGGGCGTCGACGGTGCGGGCGGCCTTCGACAGCGGCGCGTTGAAGACGTACGCGGCGCGGTTGAGGGAGCCCTTGAGCGCGCCGGCCATCTTGGCCAGCAGGACCTCGCGGGGCTCGAGGTCGGCCAGCGCCGTGACCTCGGCCGCGGTCAGCGGCTTGCCCTCGAGGAAGCCGGACTTGATGACCAGCTGCGGGTTGCCCTTGGCGAACGCGCGCAGGCCCTTGGCGGCCTCCACCGGGTCACCGGTGATGAACGCGATGGCCGTCGGTCCGGCCAGCTGGCCCTCGAACGCGTCGACGCCGGCGTTCTTGGCGGCGATCGCGGTCAGGGTGTTCTTGACCACGTTGTAGCTGCCGTGGTCGCCGATCGCGCGGCGCAGCTCCTTGAGCTGCGCGACGGTCAGGCCGCGGTACTCGGTGAGCACGCCGGCGTTGGCCTCGCGGAAGAGCTCGGTGAGCTCGGCGACGGCTGCTTCCTTCTCAGCGGTGGGCACGATCCTCCTTCCGGGGGTGCGTGTCAGTGGTGCGGCGGGCCGCTCCCCCGGTGTCCCGGAGGTCCGACCCGGCCGCCGGCTGGTCCCGGCCCGCAGACGACGAGAGCCCCGGCGCCAGGCGCACGGGGCTCGCAGGACCCTCGCACCGTGCTCGCGCACGGACGGACTGTCCTCGGTTCTCGCTCACCTGCGCTGGACTCCCGCTCTGCGGGACCTTCGGCTGCTCCTGGTCAACAGGGCGCAGCGACCGGCGGTCTTCGGTGGCTCCAGTCTACACGACCCGAGGCGCGGCCCTGACCAGCGCTGCGCCTGACGACGACCCCGGCGACGGCGAAGGCCCCCGCCCCGGCAGCGCCGGGACGGGGGCCTTCGACCTGCGGTGCGTCAGGCCGTGGCGGCAGCGGCGTCCTCGAGGAGGTTGCGGGTGCGCGCCGGGTCCACGGGGATGCCGGGGCCCATCGTCGTCGCGATGGTCGCCTTGGAGATGTAGCGGCCCTTCGAGGCGGCGGGCTTGAGGCGCAGGACCTCGTCGAGGGCAGCCGCGTAGTTCTCCACGAGCGAGGCCTCGGGGAAGGAGGCCTTGCCGATGATGAAGTGGAGGTTGGAGTGCTTGTCGACGCGGAACTCGATCTTGCCGCCCTTGATGTCCGTCACGGCCTTGGCGACGTCCATCGTCACCGTGCCGGTCTTCGGGTTGGGCATGAGGCCGCGCGGACCGAGCACGCGGCCCAGGCGACCGACCTTGCCCATGAGGTCCGGCGTCGCCACGGCGGCGTCGAAGTCGAGGAAGCCCCCGGCCACTCGCTCGATGAGCTCGTCACCGCCGACGATGTCGGCGCCGGCCGCCTCGGCGGCCGCAGCGCGCGGGCCCACGGCGAAGACCAGCACGCGGGCGGTCTTGCCGGTGCCGTGCGGCAGGTTGACGGTGCCGCGGACCATCTGGTCGGCCTTGCGCGGGTCCACGCCCAGGCGGAACGCCACCTCGACGGTCGCGTCGTACTTGGTGACCGAGGTCTCCTTGGCCAGCTTCACGGCCTCGAGGGGGCTGTGGAGGACGTCGCGGTCGATCTTCTCGGCGGCGGCGCGGTAGGCCTTGCTGTGCTTCACGGTGCTCTCTCCTCTGTGGTCAGGCGGACCGGGGCGATCCCGGCCCTCCCACGACTGCGGTGCGCCGCGCGGACGCCCTCACGGGGTGCGCGGCGGTGGTGCTGGGGGCTGCTCAGCCCTGGACGGTGATGCCCATGGACCGGGCGGTGCCGGCGATGATCTTCGAGGCGGCCTCGACGTCGTTGGCGTTGAGGTCCTGCATCTTCTGCTCGGCGATGGCGCGCACCTGGGCCTCGGTCAGGGAGGCGACCTTGGTGGTGTGCGGCGTCGGGGAGCCCTTGGCCACACCGGCGGCCTTCTTGATGAGCTCGGCAGCCGGCGGGGTCTTGAGGATGAACGTGAACGAGCGGTCCTCGTACACGGTGATCTCGACCGGCACGACGTTGCCGCGCTGCGACTCGGTCGCGGCGTTGTACGCCTTGCAGAACTCCATGATGTTCACGCCGTGCTGGCCCAGCGCGGGGCCGATCGGCGGGGCCGGGGTGGCGGCGCCGGCGTTGATCTGGAGCTTGATGAGTCCGGAGACCCGCTTCTTGGGGGGCATGGCTCTTCTCTACCTCGTGGTCATGGCGTCGTGGTGGCTGGTCGCCTCAGGCCGGGCAGGCCTGGTGGCGGCCGGTCAGATCTTGGCGACCTGGCCGAAGGACAGCTCGACCGGCGTCTCCCGGCCGAAGATGGAGACCAGCACCTGCAGCGTGCGCCGATCGGTGTTGATCTCGGAGATCGTGGCGGGCATCGTCTCGAAGGGGCCCTCCATGACGGTGACCGACTCGCCCACCTCGAAGTCGACCTCGGTGGCGGGAGCCGCCTTGGCCGAGGACTTGGCGCCCTCCTTCGGCTGCAGCGCCGGGGCGAGCATCGAGAACACCTCGTCGGTGCTCAGCGGCACCGGCTGGTGGGTGTTGCCGACGAAGCCGGTGACGCCCGGGGTGTGGCGGACCGCGCCCCAGGACTCGTTGGTGAGGTCCATCCGGACCAGCACGTAGCCCGGGATGCGCACGCGGCGCACGAGCTTCGGCTGCCCGTTCTTGATCTCCCGGACCTCCTCCATCGGGACCTCGACCTGGAAGATGTAGTCCTCCATGTTGAGGCTGCCGATGCGGTTCTCGAGGTTGCTCTTCACGCGGTTCTCGTAGCCCGCGTAGGAGTGGATCACGAACCAGTCGCCGGGAGCGCGGCGCAGCTGCGTCTTGAACTCCTCGACGGGGTCGACCTCGTCCTCGTCGTCCTCGCCCTGCTCCTGCGCTGCGGCACCGGCCTCCGCACCGGCCTCCGCGGCGGCGTCGTCGGCGGACTCGGACGAGGGCTCCTCGACGGCGTCCTGCTCCTGCTCGGCGGCTGCCGCGCCGTCCACCTCGAGGGCCTCGTCGGCGTCGGCGTCGAAGGTCTCGGTGGAGTCGTAGGACTGCTGGGACACGATGGGGGGGCCTGCTTCCTGTCTGCGGGTGCTGCTGGTGCCGGGACGCGGTGTGGTGGGCGGCTCAGCTGCCGCCGAGCACCCAGAGCACGAGGCGCCCGAAGCCGAGGTCCAGCAGGGACACGTACGTCATGACGACCGCGACGAACACCAGCACGACGGAGGTGTAGGTCACGAGCTCGTCGCGGGTGGGGTAGACCACCTTCTTGAGCTCGCCGACCACCTCGCGCAGGAACACGAGCAGGCGGGCGAGGGGGCCCCCGCGGCGACGGGTCGCCGCGGCAGCACCCGAGGCGCTGCCCGGCTGGGTGTCCGTCACGTCGGTCGCACCTCCTCGGCCGGCGTGCGCCGGCGCTCCGCTGTGGTCGTGATGCTGCTGGTCGAGCCGGTGCCCACCAGGTCGTCCCTCGTCGCAGGGCAGGCGGGACTCGAACCCGCAACCGCCGGTTTTGGAGACCGGTGCGCTACCAATTGCGCCACTACCCTTCGGTGGCCCGCTCCGCCGCGCTGGACCCGGACCTGTCGGAGCGTCCGGACGCGGGCAGCACACGACCACCGGCCCGCAAGCATACCTTTCGTCAAGGGTGGGTGTGACCGAGCACGGACTCCTGCGAGAGGATCGCTGCTGTGAGCGCCGCCTCCGCCACCCAGCCAGCCCAGCCGACCGGCCCGCAGCGCCGCGTCTCCGCCCGCCTCTCCGCCATCGCGGAGTCGGCCACGCTCGCCGTGGACGCCAAGGCCAAGGCGCTCAAGGCGCAGGGGCGACCCGTCATCGGCTTCGGCGCGGGTGAGCCCGACTTCCCCACCCCGGCCGACGTCGTCGAGGTGGCCGCCGCGGCGTGCCGCGACCCGCGGAACCACCGCTACACGCCGGCCGGCGGCCTGCCGGAGATGAAGGCCGCCGTGGTCGCGAAGACCCGGCGCGACTCCGGCTACGAGGTGGCCCCGGAGCAGGTGCTCGTGACGAACGGCGGCAAGCAGGCCGTGTACACCGCGTTCGCCGCGCTGTGCGACCCCGGCGACGAGGTGATCCTCCCGGCGCCCTACTGGACCACCTACCCCGAGGCCGTCCGCCTGGCGGGCGGGGTGCCGGTGGAGGTCTTCGCCGGGGAGGACCAGGGCTACCTCGTCACCGTGGAGCAGCTCGAGGCCGCGCGCACGCCCCGCACCAAGGTCCTGCTGTTCTGCTCGCCGTCCAACCCGACCGGCGCGGTCTACGACGAGGCGCAGGTCCGCGCCATCGGCGAGTGGGCGCTGGAGCACGGCGTGTGGGTGGTCACCGACGAGATCTACGAGCACCTCCTCTACGACGGCGCCACGGCGCCGTCGCTGCCCGTCGTGGTCCCCGAGCTCGCCGACACCACGCTGGTCCTCAACGGCGTGGCCAAGACCTACGCCATGACCGGCTGGCGCGTGGGGTGGCTCATCGGCCCGCGCGACGTGGTGAAGGCCGGGACCAACCTGCAGAGCCACCTGACCAGCAACGTCGCCGACGTGTCCCAGCGCGCGGCGGTCGCGGCGCTGACGGGGTCCCTGGACGCCGTCGCGACGATGCGCGAGGCCTTCGACCGGCGGCGCCGCACGATGGTGGAGATGCTGTCGGCGATCGACGGCGTCGACTGCCCCACCCCGCGCGGGGCCTTCTACGCCTACCCGTCGGTGAAGGGCCTGCTCGGGCGCTCCATCCGCGGTCGCGTGCCCACCACCAGCGCCGAGCTGGCCACCCTGCTGCTGGAGGAGGCCGAGGTGGCGGTCGTCCCGGGCGAGGCCTTCGGCCCGAGCGGGTACCTGCGGCTGTCGTACGCGCTCGGCGACGAGGACCTGGTGGAGGGCGTCAGCCGCATCCAGAGGGTGCTGGGCGAGGCCCGCTGACCGCGCTCACCCGGCGGCGGGCCTGCGCAGGCCCGCCGCCACCGCCACCGCGCTGAGGACCACCAGACCCGCGACGCCGAGCAGGAGCACCGCGGCGGGCGCCGCTCCCGCCGCCAGCGAGAGCGCCTCGGGCAGCAGGAACCCCAGGTAGGTGGCGCTGTAGTACCAGCCGGTGAGGGCGCCGAGGTCGCGGGAGGTCGCCATCGCCTGCACCTCCACGAGCCCGGCCACCAGCACCACGCCGTACGCGAGGCCCAGCACCGCCGCGGCCAGCAGCGCGAGCGGCACCGACGGCGACGCAGCGACGAGGGCGGTCAGCAGCGCGCCGACCAGCGCGGCCGCGAGCCCCACGAGCAGCTGCCTGCCGCCGGTGAGGGTGCCGAGCCGCGGCACCCAGGGCTGCACGAGCGCGCCGAGCGCCAGGCCCACCACGCACAGCAGCGCCGCGGTCGCGATGGCCAGCCCACCCGTCCGTCCGGCGACGAGCGCCGGCGTCACGGCGTAGGCGAGGGCGGCCGCGCCGAACACCCAGGGGGCCGCCGGCAGGACCACCCCCAGGAAGCGGGCCCGGGCCCGCGGGGGCACGCGCAGGTCCGCCAGCAGCCCGGACGGCGACGGGCGGCCCCCCGCCGCGCGCGCGCGTGCCGGACGCGTCTCCGGCGCCCGCAGGAGGGGCACCAGGGACAGCAGCGCCAGCGTCGACTGCACCGCGTAGGGGAGCACGGTCGGGACGGGCCCCCACTGCGCGAGCGCCCCGGAGACCCCGGCGCCGAGCCCGAAGCCCGCGGTGAGCACCAGTGCCGCCCGCCGGGCCCGGCGGGCGGGGTCCGCGCCGTCCTCGAAGGGCTCGGCCGACAGCTCCTTGACCCACGACGTGCCCACCACCATGGCCGCCGCCACGCTCAGGCCGGCCAGGAACCGCCCGGCGCACATGAGGACCACCCCGCCGGAGCCCACGGCCAGCACCGCGCTGGCAGCCATGCCGAGCACCACCGCCACCACCGTGGGCCGCTTGCGCCCGACGAGGTCCGACAGCGGCCCGGCCAGGAGGAAGCCGGGAACGAGCCCCACCACGTAGAAGCCGAAGAACAGGTCCACCACCACGGCGGAGTAGCCCTCCACCTGTCGGTAGAGCAGCAGCAGCGGCGTGAAGTGGTTGCCGCCCCAGGCGCACGCCAGCAGCGCGGGCGCGACGAGTCGCCAGGGACGCCCCCCGGAAGCCGCCGCGACGCCGTCCGCCCCGGTCCGGGGCCCCTGGGAGCTCAGAGGGAGCAGCCGACGAGCTCGGGCTCCGGCGCGAGCTCCACGCCGAAGCGCTCCCGGACGCCGTCGCGGACGGCGCGCGCCACCGCGAGCACGTCCGCGGCGCTGGCGCCCCCGCGGTTGGTGACCGCCAGGGTGTGCTTGGTGGACAGCGAGGCCCGGGGAGCGACCGGGTCCAGCCCGTACCCGCGCCCGAAGCCCGCCCGCTCCACGAGCCAGGCGGCCGAGGTCTTCACCAGGCCGCTGGCCGGGTCGGGGTGGCGCGGTGCGTCCGGCGGGAGGGCGTCCGCCCGCTCGGCGGAGAGCAGCGGGTTGGTGAAGAAGGAGCCCGTGGACCAGGTGTCGTGGTCGGCCTCGTCGAGCACCATGCCCTTGCGCCGCCGCAGCGCGAGCACCGCCTCCCGGACCTCGGCGAGCGGACGCCGCTCCCCCGGGCCGGTCCCCAGCCGCTCGGCGAGCTCGGCGTACCGCACCGGGGCGGCGAGGTCGTTGACGGGCAGCTGCAGGACGACGTCGAGGATGACGTACCGACCGGGCTCGTCCTTGAAGAGCGAGTCGCGGTAGCGCAGGCGGCAGTTCGAGGCGGGGATGGTGCGCAGCCGTCCGTCCTTGCGGTCCCACGTCTGCACGCTGGCGAGCACGTCCGACAGCTGCTGGCCGTAGGCCCCGACGTTCTGCACCGGAGTCGCGCCGACAGTGCCGGGGATGCCGGACAGGCACTCCACGCCGGACCAGCCGCTGGCCACGGCGCGGGCCACGAGGGCGTCCCAGTCCTCCCCGGCGTCGACGTGGAGGAAGGCCCCCCCGCACCAGTCCCCCGACTCGAGCTCCACGCCCGTGGTGCGGACGACGACGACGGTGCCGTCGAAGCCGTCGTCCCCGACGACGAGGTTGGAGCCGCCCCCGACGACGAGCACGGGCTCCCCCGCGGCGTCGGCGGCGCTGACGGCGTCCACGACCTGCCGGCGGGTGGTCGCGACGACCGTGCGGGCCGCCGGCCCCCCGACGCGCAGGGTGGTGAGGTCGGCGAGGCGGACGGGACCGGGCGCGGAGCCCTGCTCCCCGGCGGTGGAGGTCACCGCAGCAGGCTAGGCGGTGCCCGCTGCGGCGTCGCGGCGCTCGTGCCCGGCGGGCTGGGGGCCGGCCGCCGGGCGCGCCACGCGGCTGACCAGGAGCGAGGGCACCGCCACGAGGGCCACGACGAGCAGCGCGTCGAGGACGCCCACGTGCTGGCCGAGGAACCCGAGCAGGGGCGGGCCCGCCAGGAAGGCGGTGTAGCCGATGGTGGTGACCACGCTGACCCGGACGGCGGCGCTGCGCGGGTCGTCAGCGGCGGCGCTGATGCCTACCGGGAACCCGAGCGCGGCCCCGGCGCCCCACAGGACCGCGCCGACCAGGGCGAGCGGCAGCCACTCGCCGAACACCACCAGCAGCGCCCCGGTGGCTCCGAGGCCGGTGGTCGCGCGCAGGACGGGCACACGGCCCCAGCGGTCCAGGGCCCACTGGCCGGCCAGGCGGGCCGCGGTCATGGCGGCGAGGAAGACCGCGAAGCCGACGGCGCCGACGGCGGCGGACGCGCCGTAGCCGTCGACGAGGGCGATGGCCATCCAGTCGTTGGCGGTGCCCTCGGTGAAGGCGGCGGAGAGCACGAGGACGCCGATGAGCAGCGTGCGCGGCTCGCGCCAGGCGCCCAGCGCGCTCAGCCGCCCCGGCTCGCCGGCGGTCACCGCGGGATCGGCGGTGGTGCCCTGGGCCGCGGAGGCGGCGTGCTCCGCTCCGGCGGCTCCCGGAGCCGGCCCGTCCTCGGGCAGGAACCGGCCGCTGGACCACCACAGGAGGGCCAGCGAGACCACGACGACGCCTGCCGCGTGCACCCAGACCGGCACGCCGCCCCAGGCCATGAGCGCGCCGACCCCCGCCGACAGCACCGTGCCCCCGCTGAAGCCGGCGTGGAAGGCCGGCATGATCGCGCGCCCGAGGTGCTGCTCGACCAGGGCGCCCTCGAGGTTCATGCCCACGTCCCAGGCGCCGATCCCGACGCCCATGAAGACCATGCCCACCACCGTGAGCGGCACCGAGTGCAGGGCGGACGCGGCGAACGAGGCCCACGCCAGCCCGCCCAGCCCGAGGACCGTGGCGAGCCGCACCAGGCGCGTGGTGCCGATGCGGGCGGCCAGGGGTCCCGCGGTGGGCAGCGCGGTGACCGAGCCGACGGCGATGCAGAGCAGGAGCAGGCCGAGCTGGGCCTGGGACAGCCCGAGGTCGTCACGGGTGGTCGGCAGCCGGGAGGCCCAGGTGGCGAAGGCGATGCCGTTGAGGGCGAAGACGACGAAGACGGCGGTGCGCGCGGCACGGACGGGAGCGGGCGGCGCGCCGCGGCGGGTGGGCCCGGCGCCGACGCCGGCGGCCGAGGGGGTGGTGGACACGGGGGGCTCCAGCGCAGGGGGCCGGCGACGTCGCGTCCCGCCCAGGATCGAATCGATTCGATGACTAGGCTCGCACCGTGCGGGAGGCAGGTCAAGGCGGCGCGGGCGCGCCCGACGAGGCGGTCGCGGCGGACCGCACCAGCGGTCGCCGGGCGCGCCCCACCCTCAAGCAGGTGGCGGCGCGCGCCGGCGTGTCCACCTCGACGGCGTCGCTGGCCTTCTCAGGAGACGCCCGTGTGGCGCCCGCGACGCGCCAGCGCGTGGCCGCCGCCGCCACCGAGCTCGGCTACGCCGGGCCGGACCCGCTGGCGCGCTCGCTGAGGCGCGGGCGCTCGCGCGTGGTCGGCGTCGTCGTGGGAGACCGCCTGGGCTACGCCTTCGCCGACCCGCTGGCCGTCGTGCAGCTGGACGCCCTGGCCGACGAGGTCGGGGCCCTCGGCGCGGGCCTGCTGCTCATCGGCGGCGTCGAGGACGACCCGGCGCGCCTCGCCGTGGTCGAGCAGACCCCGCTGGACGCCGTCGTCTTCGCGACCTGCGGCGGCGACGACGACCCCGCGCTGGACCTCCTGCTGCGCCGGCGGGTGCCGGTGGTGGGCGTCGAGGGCCCCTACCGGGACGGCGTGCACCTGGTCGACCTCGACAACCGCGGAGCGGCCCGGCAGGTGGCGCAGCACCTGGACGGCCTCGGGCACGCGGCTGCGGCCGTGGTGGCGCTGCCGTGGGGCCCCCACCGCCGGCGGGGCTGGCTGGAGGGCTCCCGCCGGGGCTCGCGCGGCTACAACGACGCCTGGGAGCGCCTGGCGGGCACCGAGGACGTCCTGCGCGGCGCCGGCGCACCCGCGCTGCCCGCCTGGGAGGCGGCCACGAACTCCCGGGAGGAGGGTGAGGCCGCGGCGCGGGCCCTCCTCTGCGACGACGGCGGCGCGCTGCTGCCGGCCCACCGCCGCCCGACCGCCGTCGTCGCGCAGTCGGACCTGCTGGCCGTCGGCGTGGTCCAGGCCGCTCGGGCCCTGGGCCTGGGGGTCCCGGGGGACCTGTCCGTGACGGGGTACGACGGCGTGGAGACGCCGTGGCTGGGCGAGGACCGGCTGACCACCGTCAGGCAGCCCGCGGCGGAGCGGGGCCGGCGGGCCGGGCAGATGGTGGCCGATCTCCTGTCCGGCGGCACGCCGGACCCGGTGCAGCTGCCGGTGGAGCTGGTGGTGGGGACGACGACGGGCCCCGCCCCGCGCTGACCTCGTCCGCGCTCAGGCGGGCAGGCGGACCACGGCGCGGGCGCGACCGAGCACGCGGGTACCGCCGCAGGTCGCGGCGATGTCGACCCTGGCGGTGCCGGCCTCGGCGTCCACGGCGCCCACCGACGCGGTCACCTCGAGGTCGGCTCCGGCCTCGGCGTCCACGGGGACCTGCCCGGTGAAGCGCGTGCCGTAGTCGACGACGGCCCCCGGGTCTCCCGCCCAGTCGACGACGACGCGGACGGCGGCACCCATGGTCAGCATCCCGTGGGCGATCACGCCCGGCAGGCCCACGGAGCGCGCCACCTCGTCGGAGGCGTGGATGGGGTTGTGGTCGCCGCTGGCGTCCGCGTAGCGGAGCAGGTCCGCGCGCGTCAGGTGGACGGTCGTGGAGCCGACGACGTCCCCCACGGACACCTCGGAGAGCTTCGGTGCGCTCACCGGCCCCTCACTCCCCCCGCACGACGAGCATGGACGTGGACGTGCAGACCGGCTCTCCGTCGACGGTGGTGATCTCGTTGCGCGTGGTCACCAGGTCGTTGCCGGCCATGCGGCGGACGGACTCCACGGTCAGCGCCGCCACCAGGCGGTCTCCGGCGACGGCCGGGCGGTGGTGCGTGAACCGCTGCTCGCCGTGCACGACGCGGGAGAAGTCGACGCCGGAGGCCGGGTCCTCCACGAAGCGGGCGTCGCTGGACTGGGCGAGGCCGACCAGGAAGGTCGGCGGGGCGACCACGTCCGCGTGGCCGAGGGCCCTGGCGGCGTCGACGTCGACGTGGGCGGGGTGCGTGGCCCCCGTGGCCTCGGCGAACGCAGCGATGGCCGCCCGGGTCACCTCGTAGGTGTCTCCGGGCGGCCACGTGCGGCCGACCTGGTCGGCGGGGTTCGGCACGGCGATCGCGTCAGCCGGGCAGCACCGGGGTGCGGCCGGTCAGCGTCAGCGGGTCTCGCGGTGGGTGGTGTGGCGGCCGTCGCGCGGGCAGAACTTCTTCATCTCCAGGCGGTCCGGGTCGTTGCGCCGGTTCTTCTTGGTGATGTAGTTCCGCTCCTTGCACTCGGTGCACGCGAGCGTGATCTTCGGCCGGACGTCGGTCGACTTGCTGGCCACGGCAGGCCGTCCTCTCACATCTTCGACAGCCGTCCGCATCGGGTGCGGCGGCACGGGTTCGGCGCAGCAGTCTACGCGGCGCCAGGACTGGTCTGGACCAGTCGGCCCCCGGGGGCGACGTGCTGCGCGTAGCGGGAGAGGGACTCGAACCCTCGACCTCACGATTATGAGTCGTGCGCTCTCGCCGACTGAGCTACCCCGCCAGGGGGGCTGGCCCGCTGCTCTCGCCGCTGACCAGCCGTGGAGCCCCGATAGGGAATCGAACCCTAGACCTTCTCCTTACCATGGAGACGCTCTGCCGACTGAGCTATCGGGGCCGGCGACCGCGAGCCTACACGGCCTCCGGGGGAGGACCGCGCAGACCCGCGGACTCGCGTGGCAGGTGCAGGATTCGAACCTGCGAAGGCATTGCCGGCTGATTTACAGTCAGCTCCCATTGGCCGCTCGGGCAACCTGCCGCGGCTGCCTACGATAGCAAGCCCTCCGCCGGGTGCGGTGCAGTCCCCTCCGCGGGGCGCGCCCCCGCGCGCGTGGACCCCACCGACCAGCACGAGCAAGCCCGCAGGAGGCACCCCCGTGGCCAGCGAGTCGTCGTTCGACGTCGTCAGCAAGATCGACCGCCAGGAGGTCGACAACGCGCTGAACCAGGCGGCCAAGGAGATCGCCCAGCGCTACGACTTCAAGGGCACCGGCGCCTCGGTGGACTGGAGCGGCACCGAGGTGATCGCCATGAGCGCCAACAGCGAGGAGCGCGTCAAGGCCGTCCTGGACGTGCTGCAGACCAAGCTCATCAAGCGCGGCGTGTCCCTCAAGGCGCTCGACGCCGGAGAGCCCCGCGTCTCCGGCAAGGAGTACCGGCTCGACGCCACCCTCAAGGAGGGGCTGAGCCAGGAGGACGCCAAGAAGATCGGCAAGATCGTCCGGGACGAGGGCCCCAAGGGCGTCAAGACGCAGGTGACCGGGGACGAGCTGCGCGTCTCGGCGAAGAGCCGTGACGACCTCCAGGCGGTCATCGCACTCCTCAAGGGCGCCGACCTCGACGTCGCCCTGCAGTTCGTCAACTACCGCTGACGACCCGGCTGGCGGCCCGGCTGACGACCCGGCCCGCTGCCGGTGCGGCTCAGGCGTCGCCGCGCGCCCCGCGCGCGGCGACCGCCAGCACGAGCGCACCGACGGCGGCGGCGAGCGCCGCGCCGGCCACCACGGTGCCGACGGCCCAGGCGGGACCAGCCGCCACCGGGGGGACGGCCACCAGTCGGGAGGCCGCCGCGGCGGGGAGGAGCTGGTCCACGACCGCGCCCCAGCCCGACCGCGGCACCACCAGGCCGAGGACCGGCTCGGCCACGAGCGGCCAGGCCACCACGGCGGCCACCGCGACGACCGCGCTGCGCAGCAGCGACGCCAGCGCCATGCCGGCCAGTCCCTGCAGCACCACGACCGCGGCGTAGCCGAGCAGCGGGAGGGCCAGGACGACAGGTCGCGGCGCCTGCGCCACCAGCTCCTGACCCGGCCAGAGGAGCACCAGGACCGCTGCCGCCACGAGCGCGGTGACGGCGAGGACGGCGGACCAGGCCGTCACCACCAGCACCCGGGCCGCCAGGAGCGCGCCGCGACGCGGCACGACCACCAGCGCGGACCTCTCGGCGCCGTGACGCGCGTCTGCGGCCACCACGAGGGCGCCGGCGAGGGCGGCGAGGGCCCCCACGACCGACAGCCCCGAGGCGCTCCCCCCGGTGAGGGCGTCCAGCAGTCCCCCGCGCCCGAGGTCGGTGCGCTGGTCGAGCGCGCAGAGCGCGGCGGCGCCCGCGGCGCCCGCCGCCACGGCGGCGACGAGCAGGACGGCGGTGGAGCGGACGGTGCGCAGGCGCACCGCCTCGAGCCGCAGGGCGGCCGCGAGGGCGGCGAACGGGCTCATGCGGTCACCGCCGGTGCCCCGGGGGCTGCGGGCGGCGCGGCGTCGGGGACGGGCTGCGCGTCGAGCGCGGGCTGGGAGGGCTGAGCGGTCCTGCCGGGACCGCGCCGGGTGCCGACCAGCGCGGTCTCGGGCAGCTCGAGGGACTGCAGGGCGGCGTCGAGGTCGGCTCCGCGCAGGGAGAGCTCGTGGAGCGCCACCCCCTCCGCGCGCGCCACCTCGCCGACGGCCGCCATGTCCAGCCCGCTGACCACCAGGGCGCCGTCGGGCAGCGGGTCGACCGAGCCGCCCCAGCGCAGCACGGCGGCCGCGAGCAGCCCGGGGTCGCTGGCCCGCACGAGGACGGAGCTACCGGCACCGGCCAGCAGCTCGGCGGCCGGTCCGCGGGCGGCGAGGCGGCCGCGGCGCAGCACCACGAGCGCGTCCGCGCAGCCGAGGACGTCAGCGGCGCGCGTCGCGGCGAGCAGCACGCTGCCGCCGGCCTCGGCGTGGCGCCGGACCAGCTGCTGCAGCCACCCGCGGTCGTCGTCGTCGAGCCCGGCGAAGGGGTCGTCCAGGAGGAGCGCACGAGGGCGCCCCAGGAGGGCGCCCGCCACGGCCAGGCGCTGCGCGGCGCCGCGGCGGAAGGCCGCGGGGCGCAGCCCCTGCGCCCCCACGAGGCCCACGCGCTCGAGGACCTCGCCGACGCGGCGGCGGGGCACGCCGGCCCCGGCGGCCAGCGCCCTCAGGTGGCCGCCGGCGGTGCGGCCGGGGTGCACGGCGCGCGCGTCCAGCGCCACCCCGACGGCGTGCGCCGGGCGGGGCAGCGCCGCGAACGGGACGCCGTCGAAGAGGACGAGGCCGCTGCCGCGGTCCAGCCCGACGGCGAGCCGCAGGACCGTCGTCTTGCCCGCCCCGGCGGGTCCCAGGAGGCCGGTGACGGCTCCGTCGGGCACGGTGAAGGACAGGTCGTCGACGGCGAGGCGGCTGCCGTGGCGCTTGCTCAGCGCGAGGGCCTCGATCACCGCTCGAGAGTCGCACAGGAGGGGGTCCCACGTGGCCGATTCACCAGCACAGCAGCGCTCCGGCGCGTCGCCGTCGCAGGGGGCGGGAGGCTCACCCGGCGAGGCGCTCCCGCCGCCGGTCGAGGTGGTCCGCTACGGCACCCACCCCGCCCAGGTCTGCGACCTGCACCTGCCCCCGGGCCCCCCGGCGAGCCGGGTCGCCGCGCTCGTGCACGGCGGCTTCTGGAAGGCCGGCTACGACCGGTCGCTGGAGAGGGCCGTGGCCGCCGACCTCCTCGCGCGCGGCTGGGCGGTGTGGAACGTCGACTACCGCGCGGTGGGCGACGGCGGCGGCTGGCCGCGCACGGCCGACGACGTGGGCGAGGCGCTCGACGCGCTGCCCGCTGCGCTGGCGCGCCACGGCCTCGCCGGTGCCCCGGTGGCGCTGGTCGGCCACTCCGCCGGCGGCCACCTGGTCACCTGGGCCGCGACCCGCCGCGCCGGCTCCGGGCCCGCGCCGCTGCGGCCGGCGGCGGTGGTGGCGCAGGCGGGCGTGGTGGACCTCCAGCTGGCCGAGCACCTGCACCTGGGTGGCGGCGCCGCGGCGGCCCTCCTGGGCGGCTCCTCGGCGGAGCTCCCCGCCCTCTGGGCCGACGCGGACCCGGTCCGCCGCGTGCCGCTGGGGGTGCCGCTGCTCGCGGTGGTCGGGGACGCCGACGACGTCGTCCCGCCGTCGCTGTCGGCGTCGCTGGTCGAGGCGGCCCGCGGCAGCGGGGACGAGGACGCCGAGCTCGTCGTCGTGCCCGGGGAGGGCCACGGCGAGCACCTCGACCCCGCGAGCGCCGTGTGGGGGCGGGCGCTGGCCTTCCTCGAGCGCGTGCTGCCGGCCTGACGCGCGGTCAGCCGGGGGCCGAGCCGGGGTCAGCGGGCCCGGTAGCCGTAGGCCATCTCCTCGAGGCGGGCGATGCGCTCGGCCATCGGGGGGTGGGTGCTGAACAGCTTGGAGACGTCCTGCGCGCGGAACGGGTTGGCGATGAACAGGTGGGCGCTGTTCTGCACCTGGCGCTCGGGGGCCAGGGGCCGGACCTGCGTGCCCTGCTCCAGCTTGCGCAGCGCCGAGGCCAGCGCGAGCGGGTCGCCCGTGAGCTGGGCGCCGTCCTCGTCGGCGTCGTACTCGCGGGTGCGGCTGATGGCCATCTGCACCACGCCGGCCGCGAGCGGGCCGAGGAAGAGGATGAGCATCCCGGCCACCGGGTTGGAGCGCTCGTCGCGGCTGCCGCCGAAGAACATCGCGGCGTAGGCCAGGTAGGTGATGACCGAGGCCATGGCGGCGGCGATGGAGCTGGTGAGGATGTCGCGGTTGTAGACGTGCATGAGCTCGTGGCCGAGCACGCCGCGCAGCTCGCGCTCGTCGAGGATGTCGAGGATGCCCTGCGTGGCGCACACCTTGGCGTTCTTGGGGTTGCGGCCGGTGGCGAACGCGTTGGGGGCGGACGTCGGGGAGACGTACAGCTGCGGCATGGGCTGGCCGGCGCGGGCGGAGAGCTCGCGGACGATCCGGTGCATGGCCGGCTGCTCCGCCTCGGTGACCGGGCGCGCGCGCATGGCGCGCACGGCCACGGAGCCGGAGGTCCAGTAGGCGATGCCGTTGACGACCAGCGCGATGAGCAGGCCGACGGTCAGCGCTCCGGTGCTCTGGCCGAACAGCAGCCAGCTGGCCAGCAGGACGACGCCGCCGAGCAGGCCGAACAGCACCGCCGTCTTGACGCCGTTGAAGTGCCCGTGGGGCATGGGGTCCTCTCTCGCACCTCGTCCTTGACTCGTTCTTTACCTGCAACGCCCGGTGCTGCCACCGCGTTCCCGCGCACCGCCACCCGTGCGACGCCTCACAGGACCTTCCCAGCACAGGGCGCGCGCGGCGGGCAGCCGTAGCATCGATGCACGTGAGCACCGGATCCGACACCGCAGGGGAGACGCCCTCCCCGTCGACTCCTCCCACGCCCGCGCCGGGTGAGCGCCAGGGCAAGCGGGTGGAGGTGCTCGACCGGGTGGTCATCCGCTTCGCCGGGGACTCCGGCGACGGCATGCAGCTCACCGGGGACCGGTTCACGGCGGAGACCGCCTCCCTGGGGAACGACCTGGCCACGCTGCCCAACTTCCCCGCCGAGATCCGGGCTCCCGCCGGCACCCTGCCGGGCGTCTCGAGCTTCCAGCTGCACTTCGCCGACCACGACGTCACCACCCCCGGAGACGCCCCGGACGTGCTGGTGGCGATGAACCCGGCGGCCCTGCGCGCCAACGTCCACGACGTCCGGGCCGGCGGCACGCTCATCATCGACACCGACGACTTCACCGCCCGCAACCTGGCCAAGGTCGGGTACGGGACGTCACCGCTGGAGGACGGCAGCCTCGAGGGCTACCGCGTGCACGCGCTGCCCATGCAGTCCATGACCGTGGAGGCCCTCAAGGACCTCGGCCTGAGCCGCAAGGACGCCGAGCGCAGCAAGAACATGTTCGCCCTCGGCCTGCTGAGCTGGCTCTACGAGCGGCCGACGGAGCAGACCGAGAGGTTCCTCACCAGCAAGTTCGCCAAGCGGGCCGCGGTGCTCGAGGCGAACCTGCGGGCCTTCCGCGCCGGCTGGGCGTACGGGGAGACCACCGAGGCGTTCCCGGTGCGGTTCACCGTGCCGCCGGCGCCGGCCGAGAAGGGCACCTACCGCAACATCACCGGCAACACCGCGCTCGCGTACGGCCTCGTGGCCGCGGCGCACCGCGCCGGGCTGCCGCTGGCGCTGGGCTCCTACCCGATCACCCCGGCCTCCGACATCCTCCACGTGCTGTCCGGCCTCAAGCGGCTGGGCGTCACCACGCTGCAGGCCGAGGACGAGATCGCCGCGGTGGGGATGGCGCTCGGCGCCTCCTTCGGCGGCTCGCTCGGGGTGACGACGACGAGCGGGCCGGGACTGGCGCTCAAGAGCGAGACGATCGGCCTGGCGGTGGCCCTCGAGCTGCCGCTCGTCATCGTCGACGTCCAGCGCGGCGGGCCCTCCACGGGCCTGCCCACCAAGACCGAGCAGTCCGACCTGCTGCAGGCGATGTACGGGCGCAACGGCGAGTCGCCGGTGCCCGTCGTGGCGCCGTCCACCCCCGCGGACTGCTTCGACGCGGCCGTGGACGCGGTGCGGATCGCCGTGCGCTACCGCACCCCGGTGCTGCTGCTGTCCGACGGCTACCTCGCGAACGGCTCCGAGCCGTGGAAGATCCCCACGGCGCACGACGTGCACGCGGTGGACCCGGACTTCTCCACCGACCCCAACTCCACCGCCGCCGACGGCGTGACGCCGCAGTTCCGGCCGTTCCTGCGCGACCCGGACACGCTCGCCCGGCCGTGGGCCGTGCCCGGCACCGCCGGGCTCGAGCACCGCGTCGGCGGCCTGGAGAAGGCCGACGTCACGGGTGAGATCTCCTACGACCCCGCCAACCACGACCGGATGGTCAGGCTGCGGCGGGCGAAGGTGAAGGGCATCGACGTGCCCGACGTCGTCGTGGACCACGGGGGACCTGGCGGCGACGGCCACGAGGACGCCGACCTGCTGGTGCTCGGCTGGGGCTCCACCCGGGGTCCCATCACCGCCGCCGTCCGCGAGGCCCGCCGCCGCGGGCTGCGCGTGGCCCAGGCGCACCTGCGCCACCTCAACCCCCTGCCCGCCAACCTCGGCGAGGTGCTCCTGGCCCACGAGCACGTGCTGGTGCCCGAGATGAACCTCGGGCAGCTGGCGCTGCTGCTGCGCGGCCGCTACCTCGTCGACGTCATCAGCTGCAACCAGGTGCGCGGACTGCCGTTCACGTCCACCGAGATCGTCGAGGCCATCGAGGACGTCGTGGCCGGCCGCGTGCGCGAGACCCCCCGGAGGGACGCCCGATGACCACCCCCCTGTCCATCCCCCTGGGCCTGCCCTCCGTGCGGTCGGGGACGGAGGGCGTGCCCGCCCTCCCCGAGGGCGTCCGGCTGGGCAAGAAGGACTTCACCTCCAGCTCCGAGGTGCGCTGGTGCCCCGGCTGCGGCGACTACGCCGTGCTGGCCGCCGTCCAGGGCTTCCTGCCGGAGCTGGGGCTGCGCAAGGAGAACGTCGTCTTCGTCTCGGGCATCGGGTGCTCCTCCCGGTTCCCGTACTACCTCGACACCTACGGGATGCACTCCATCCACGGGCGCGCCCCGGCCATCGCCACCGGGCTGGTGGCCACCCGGCCCGACCTGTCGGTGTTCGTCATCACCGGCGACGGCGACGCGCTGAGCATCGGCGGCAACCACCTCATCCACGCGATGCGGCGCAACGTCAACATGACGATCCTGCTGTTCAACAACCGCATCTACGGCCTCACCAAGGGGCAGTACTCCCCCACCTCCGAGGTCGGGAAGGTCACCAAGTCGACCCCGTCGGGCTCGCTGGACGCGCCGTTCAACCCGGTGTCGCTGGCGCTCGGCGCCGAGGCGAGCTTCGTGGCGCGCACCCTCGACTCCGACCGCAAGCACCTCACGCAGGTGCTGCGCGCGGCCGCCGAGCACCGGGGCACGTCGCTGGTGGAGATCTACCAGAACTGCCCGATCTTCAACGACGGCGCCTTCGACGTCCTCAAGGACCGCGACGAGTCGGTCGCCCGGCTGGTGCGGCTGGAGCACGGCCAGGAGGTCGTCTTCGGCGCCGAGGGTGCGCAGAAGGCGGTCGTCCGGTCGGCGTCGGGCTTCGGGGTGGAGGTGGTGGGGCTGGACGAGGCCCGCGCGAGCGGGCGCGAGGTGGTCGTCCACGACGCCGAGACCGCGGACCCGTCCCTGGCGTTCGCGCTGTCCCGCCTCGACGAGCCGACCATGGCCCACGTGCCGGTGGGCGTGTTCCGCGCCCACCACCGGCCCACCTACGACGACGAGGTGCGCGCCCAGCTCGACGCCGCCCGTGAGGCCAGCGGCGGCTCGCCGCAGTGGCGCGCGAGCGACGCGGACCTGGAAGCGCTGCTGCGCGGCAGCGACACCTGGTCGGTGGAGTGAGCCGCGAGGCTCCGCCCGCGCAGCAGGAGGCACCGCGGGGTGCCGCTCCCTCCCAGGGGCGCGGCACCCTGCTCGGGCTGTCCGCCTACCTCCTGTGGGGCCTGTTCCCGCTGTACTTCCCGCTGCTGGCACCGGCCGGCTCGGTGGAGGTGCTGGTCCACCGGGTGCTGTGGACGGCGGTGCTGTGCGTGCTGCTGCTCACCGCGCTGCGGCGCTGGCGGCCGCTGCTGGCGCTGGCCCGGTCGGGCCGAACGGTGGCGCTGCTGGCCGTCGCCGCGGTCGTCATCGCCGTCAACTGGGGCGTCTACATCTACGCGACGCAGACCGCGCACGTGGTCGAGGCGTCGCTGGGCTACTTCATCAACCCGATCATCACCGTCGCGCTGGCGGTGCTCGTGCTGCGGGAGCGGCTGCGGCCGCTGCAGTGGGCGGCGATCGGCGTGGGCGTGCTGGCCGTGGTCGTCATCACCGTCGACTACGGGCGCCCGCCGTGGATCTCGCTGGTCCTGGCGCTGAGCTTCGGCACCTACGGGCTGGTCAAGAAGCAGGTCGGCAGCTCCGGCCCGGGCGGGCGCGGGCTGTCCGCGCTCACCAGCCTGTCCGCGGAGACCCTGCTCCTCGCGCCGGTCGCCCTCGTGGCGCTCGTCGTCCTCGAGGCGCGCGGCACCGGGACGTTCACCGCGGACGCCCCGTGGCACGCGCTGCTGCTCGCCTCGACGGGGGTCGTGACGGCCGTGCCGCTGCTACTCTTCGCGGCCGGCGCCGCGCGCGTGCCGCTGACCACCACGGGGCTGCTGCAGTACGTCACCCCGGTCATGCAGCTGGTGCTCGGGGTGGCGGTGTTCCACGAGGCGATGCCCGCGTCCCGGTGGGCCGGGTTCGCCCTGGTCTGGGTGGCGCTGGTGCTCCTCACCGCCGACCTGCTGGGCGCGGGCCGGCCCCGGGTGGCGCAGAGGTCAAGGAAGGTCAAGAGCGGGTAAAAACCGATGGCCGTCGGTCGTTCACCTCCGGGCCACCCGTGAGCCACCGGGGGTCCGGTCGGTGCGTCGAGCGTCTCCTGCAGCCAGCACCCCTGGACGAGGAGAGCCCGACATGACCCTGACCCCGTCGCACCGGCGGCCGCTGCCGATGACCGGCCACACGCGGGGCACCCGCTCCGCCGCCACGTGCCACTTCAAGTGCGGTGACGCCTGCCTCACGGACGAGCGCAGCGCGTCGGCGTCCCCCTCGTTCGCCTCCGTGGTGGAGGCGTCGCTGTCGCGGCGCGCCCTCCTGCTCGGTCTCGGCGTCGCGGCTGCCGCCGCGGGCACCGGTGCCCTGACGGCGCAGCCCGCCCAGGCGGCGCCCGGCGCAGCAGGTGAGCCGGGGAAGCCGGGAGCGCCGGGGAAGCCCGCAGCGCCGGGCCAGGGGGCGGCGACGGTCGGCCCGAAGGGGCTCGCGTTCGCGCCCATCGCGCCCGTCCCCAGCACCACCGACCAGCTCACCGTGCCCGCCGGGTACGCCTGGAAGCCGCTCATCAGCTGGGGCGACCCGGTGGTGCAGGGCGCCCCCGCCTTCGACCTGGACCGCCAGAGCGCGCAGGCCCAGGAGCAGCAGTTCGGCTACAACTGCGACTACCTGGCGATCCTCCCGCGAGGCGCCGGCAAGGCCCTGCTCGTGGCCAACCACGAGTACACCAACGAGAACCTCATGGTCCCGGGGTTCACCACCGAGGCCGCCCTGACGCCGGAGCAGCTGCGCACCTCCATCGCCGCCCACGGCCTGTCCGTGGTGCAGCTGCGGCGCGGCAAGGACGGCTTCTGGGAGGTGGAGCCCTCGAGGTACGGCCGCCGCTTCACCGGCCTGTCCACCCGCTTCGAGCTGCGCGGCCCCGTCGCCGGCACCGACCTCGTGAAGACCGCGGCGGACCCGGGTGGCCGCGCGGTCATCGGCACGCTCAACAACTGCTCCGGCGGCACGACGCCGTGGGGGACGGTGCTGTCCGGCGAGGAGAACTTCGACCAGTACTTCCGCGGGGACCCGCAGGGCGACCCGCGCAACCAGAAGACGTACTCGCTGGTCAAGGACGGCAAGCCCAGCGAGGGCCGCTACTGGCACAGGGCTGACGCCCGCTTCGACACCGCGCGCGAGCCGAACGAGGTCAACAGGTTCGGCTGGATCGTCGAGGTGGACCCGCACGACCCCCGCTCCACCCCCGTCAAGCACACCGCCCTGGGCCGCTTCAAGCACGAGGGCGCCACGACGCTCGTGTCGAGGAAGGGCAACGTCGTCGCGTACATGGGCGACGACAGCCGCGGCCAGCACCTGTACAAGTTCGTCAGCCGCGAGCGCGTCGGCCGGGGCGGCAAGGGCGGCCGCAGCGAGCTGCTCGACGCCGGGGACCTCTACGTGGCGAAGTTCGAGGCCGACGGCGACCCCGCGACCGACCGCGACGGCACCGGCACGTGGATCCCGCTGACGAAGGACGGGAGGTCCGCCGTCCCGGGGATGAGCCACGAGGAGGTGCTCGTGTTCACCCGCGACGCCGCCGCGAAGGTCGGGGCCACGCCGATGGACCGCCCCGAGGACGTCGAGCCGGACCCCCGCACCGGGTACGTCTACGTCGCGTGCACCAACAACACCGACCGCACGGCCCCGGCGCCGGCCAACCCGCGCGCGAAGAACAAGGACGGGCACGTCATCGAGCTGCGGGAGGCCGGCGACGACGCGACGGGCACGCGCTTCGACTGGTCGCTGCTGCTGGTCTGCGGCGACCCGGCGGACCCCTCGACGTTCTTCTCGGGCTTCCCCGCCGACAAGGTGTCGCCGATCTCGTGCCCGGACAACGTGGCGTTCGACAAGGACCAGCCCGGACTGTGGATCTCCACGGACGGCGCGCCGAGCACGCTGAAGCTCAACGACGCGCTGCACTTCGTGCCGCTGACCGGCGCTGACCGCGGACGCGTCTCGCAGTTCCTCGCGGTGCCCACGGGCGCGGAGACGTGCGGTCCGTGGATCGACGCCGCGGACGGGTCGGTGTTCGTCAACGTGCAGCACCCCGGCGAGACCGACACCGCGCGGGTGGACGCGCCCGCGTCGGCGTTCCCGTACACGGCCGCTTCGAAGCGCACGCCGCGCCCGAGCACCGTGCAGGTGCGCCGCACCGGGAAGTAGCCCGCCCTCCGGTCCGTGATCATGGGCGGTCGGCCACCCCGGTGGCCGGCTGCCCGTGATCACGCACGGGGAGCGGTCGGCGGCCGCTTAGCCTGGGGGACGACACCCGCCGCACCGTCTGGAGCACCCGTGTCCTTCCCCTCCCCCGCCCGGGGCCTCGCCGTGCTCGGCGCCGGTGCGGCGCTGTGCTGCTCAGCCCTCGTGGGCGCCCCGGCCGCCTGGGCGCACGACTCCCTCACCAGCAGCACGCCCGGAGACGGCACCACCGTGACGAACGCCCCCGAGGCCGTGTCCCTCGGCTTCAGCGAGGCGCCGCTCCAGCTGGGCGCCCAGGTGGTGGTCACGGCTCCCGACGGCCGCGTGGTCACCCAGGGCTCGCCCACCGTGGTGGGGAACGACGTGGTGCAGGGCCTCGCCCCCGACCGGCCCGCCGGCAGCTACACGGTGGACTGGCGCGTGACGTCCAGCGACGGCCACCCCATCCAGGGTCGGGTGGTGTTCGTCGCCGAGGGCGGGGTCGGGGCGAGCGCGTCCGCCAGCTCGGGCGCGCCCTCAGCGTCGTCCTCCTCGACCTCCTCCTCGGCCGCCGACTCCCCCGCCGGCACGGCGTCGGCCAGCCCCAGCACCGCACCGGCCTCGGCGCAGGGCGGCGCCGGGTCGGGCGTGTCCGGGGCCACGTGGGCCTGGACCATCGCCGCTGGTGCCGCGGGTGGGCTGCTGGGCCTGCTGCTGGTGCGCGCCCGCGGCCGCGCCGGCCGCTCCTGACCCACCCCCCCACGGGGGGGCGGGGTGGTCAGGGGGTGAGGCGGCGGCGCAGGACGCGCGCCTCCCAGGGGCGCAGCGGGGCCAGGCCGGCCCGGGCACCGCCCTCGTCGTCGTGCCAGTTGCCGAGCACCAGCTCAGCGGCGTCCCACGCGGCGACGTCCTCGCCCAGGTCGGCGGCCACGGCGTCGAGCGGCTGCTCCTGCCCGCTGACCGCCACCACCACGAGCAGCTCGGTGGACGGCGTGGCGCGCGTGAAGGCGTACACGTGCGGGTGGGTCGCGGCGAGCATCGTGAAGTCCCCCGAGCCGACGCAGGGCTCGGCCGCGCGCAGCGCGATGAGCGCGCGGTAGTGCGACAGCACCGAGGTGGGGTCGTCCCGCTGCGCCTCGACGTTCAGCCAGGAGGCGTTCTCGTGCACCCGGTACCAGGGCGTGCCGGTGGTGAAGCCGCCGTGCGGTGAGCCGTCCCACTGCATGCCCGAGCGCGCGTTGTCGCGGGTGAGCCTCGCCATCGACGTCACCAGCCGTGAGACCTCGGCCTGGTCGGCGCCGCCCTCGACGGCCTCGCGCAGGTGGTTGACGGCCTCGATGTCGGAGTAGTCCTCCGGGGAGGTGAACGGCAGGTTGGTCATGCCGATCTCCTCGCCCTGGTAGACGTACGGCGTCCCGCGGTGGAGGTGCAGCAGGGTGCCCAGGGCGGTGGCGCTCTCGCGCCACCAGCGGCCGTCGTCGCCCCAGCGCGAGACGATGCGGGGCTGGTCGTGGTTGTCCCAGTAGAGGCTGTTCCAGCCGCGCTCGGCCATGCCGGCCTGCCAGCGGCCGAAGCTCGCCTTGAGGTCGAGCAGGGAGAACGGCTGCGGGTCCCACTTGCCGCCGGTGCCGTGGTCGAGGTTGACGTGCTCGAACTGGAAGACCATGTCGACCACGCCGGTGCCCCCGCGGGACGCGCCGTCCGTGAGCTCGACGGCGTCCTCGACGGTGATGCCCGGCATCTCCCCCACCGTGAGGAAGTCGCCCTCGCGGCCCCCGAACACCTCGCGGCGCAGCTCGGCGAGGAACTCGTGCAGGCGCGGACCGGTCATGAAGAACGGGCCGCCGTCACCCCACAGCCCGCCGTCGGGCCAGGCCGGGCCGTCGGGCAGCGACCCGTCGGCGGCGTACCGCTTGGAGATGAAGTTGATGACGTCCATGCGGAAGCCGTCGACCCCGCGGTCCAGCCACCAGCGCATCATCTCGGCGACCGCGGCGCGCACCTCGGGGTTCTCCCAGTTGAGGTCGGGCTGCTTGCGGCTGAACAGGTGCAGGTAGTACTCGCCGGTGGTCTCGTCGAGCTCCCAGGTGGACCCGGAGAACGCCGAGCGCCAGTTGGTGGGCTCCGCGCCGGGGTCACCCGCGGCGAACCCCTCGCGCGGCGGGCGCCAGACGTACCAGTCCCGCTTCGGGGAGTCCGTCGAGGAGCGGCTCTCGGTGAACCAGGCGTGCTCGTCGCTGGTGTGGTTGACCACGAGGTCCATGACCACCTTGATGCCGCGCTCGTGCGCGGCGGCGATGAGCGCGTCCATGTCGGCGAGGGTGCCGAAGGAGGGGTCGACGGCCTGGTAGTCGCTGATGTCGTAGCCGTTGTCGTCCTGCGGGGACGCGTACACCGGGCTCAGCCAGACGACGCCGACGCCGAGGTCGGCGAGGTGGTCGAGCTTGGACGTGATGCCCGGCAGGTCGCCCGTGCCGTCGCCGTCCGAGTCGGCGAAGCTGCGCGGGTAGACCTGGTAGACGACGGTCGAGGCGAACCAGGGCGCCTGGTCCGACGGCGGCGTGGACGTGGGCGTGCTCACGCCTCCACCCTGTCAGGCAGCCGGGACGGGGGACCAGCCCGCCCGGCCCCGTCCTACCGGGTCAGCGGTCGCGCTCGGTGGTGCTGCGCGCGAAGGACTCGAGCGCCTCGCGCACCGGTCCCTCCGGGAGCACCTCGAGGGCCTCGACCGCCGAGGCCGACCAGTCTCGTGCGGTCTCCTGCGCGGCGGCGGCGTACGGGGACGCCGCCAGGGCGTCCACAGCGCGCGCGAGCGCCTCGTCGCTGGACAGGTCGGCGTCGAGCAGCTCCACCAGGGCGGCGGCCTCGTCGCTGCCCGCGGCCGAGGCCCGGCGGGCCAGCAGCACCGGCAGCGTGGGGACGCCCTCGCGCAGGTCCGTGCCCGCGGCCTTGCCGGTGGCGGCGACCGCGTCCTCCAGGGACCGCGACAGGTCGAGCACGTCGTCAGCGAGCTGGAAGGCCACGCCCACGCGCTCGCCGTACAGGCGCATCACCTCGACCACCTCGGGCCCGGCGCCGGACAGCTGCGCGCCGAAGCGGCCCGCGAGCGCGATGAGCGAGCCGGTCTTGTCCGACAGGACCTGCAGGTGGTGGGCCACCGGGTCCTCGTCGGGGCGCGGGCCCACCGTCTCGTGCATCTGCCCCAGGCAGAGCCGCTCGAAGGTCTCCGCCTGCTGGCGCACGGCGTCCGGGCCGAGGTCGGCGACGAGCCGGGAGGCGCGGGCGAAGAGCAGGTCCCCGGTGAGGATGGCGACGTCGTTGCCCCACTTGGCCTGCGCGGCGGGCGCGCCGCGGCGCAGCGGGGCGTCGTCCATGACGTCGTCGTGGTAGAGGCTCGCGAGGTGCACCAGCTCGACGACGACGGCGGCCGGCACGACGCCGGGGGCGTCGGGGTCTCCCAGGTGGGAGGCGAGCAGCGTGAGCATCGGCCGGACCCGCTTGCCGCCGGCCTCGACGAGGTGGCGGGAGGTCGCGTCGGCCAGGCGGTCGGTGTGGCGGACGGCGTCGCGCAGGCGGCCCTCCACCACGTCCAGGCCGGCGAGGACGTGCGCGGTGAGCGCCTCGTCGACGTCGGGGACGGCGGCAGCGCCGCGCGCCCGGGCGAGCGGAGGCTCCGGGGGCGCAGGAAAGACCGCTCCCCTGACCACGGTCACAGCCTAGGTCACCTCCCCGCGGGGGCCAGGCGCGACAGCGCGGTCACCACGCGGTCGGCCGCATCACCGCCCGTCGGCTCGGCCAGGTTGGCGAGCAGCTTGACCACGAGGTGCATGACCGCACGGCGCGGCAGGCCCAGCCGGACGGCGGCCGACAGCACCGGCGGGTGGGCGATGAGCTTCGCGAACGCCCTGCCGAGGGCGAAGTAGCCGCCCAGCTCCTCCCGCAGCGCGGCGGGGTAGGCCTGCAGAGCGCGGTCCCTGCCCCGCGCGCCGAGGACGCGCTCGGCGTCGAGGGCGTCCGCGACCACCTCGGCAGCCAGCCGCCCCGAGTGCAGGGCGTACTCGATGCCCTCGCCGTTGAAGGGGTTGACCATGCCTCCCGCGTCCCCCAGGAGCAGCACGCCGTCCTTCGCGTGGGGCGTGCGGTTGAACCCCATGGGCAGCGCCGCGCTGCGCACGGGGCCTTCGAGGTGGTCCTCGTCGAGGGTCCACTCCGCCGGGGTGGTGGCCAGCCACTGCTTCAGCACGGCCTTGAGGTCGACCGGCTGCGAGGCGTCGATGACGCCCAGGCCCACGTTGGCGCGCCCGTCGCCGAGGCCGAAGATCCAGCCGTAGCCGGGCAGCAGCGGGGAGCGGCGCGGCTCACCGGACCACAGCTCCAGCCAGCTCTCCATCCACGGCTCGTGGCTGCGCGGGGTGCGGTAGTAGGCGCGGGCCGCGACGCCCAGGGGCCTGTCGGGGCGCCGCTCCAGGCCGAGGGCCACCGCGGTGCGGCTGGAGACCCCGTCCGCGGCGAGCACCACCCTGGCCCGGTGCAGCACCTCGGGGCCGGCGGCGCGGCCGCGCTCGTCGACCGGCTTCGCGCGGACCCCGGTGACCAGGCCGGTGCGCTCGTCGAGCACGGGGGCGGTCGCGGCGGTCCGCTCCAGCAGCCGCGCGCCGCGGCGCTGCGCGTGGCGGGCCAGCACCTCGTCGAAGTCACCGCGGGTGCGCACGAGGCCGTGGTCGGGGAAGGAGGCCAGGTCCGGCCAGGGGATGTCGTAGCTGCGGCCGCCGCCGACGAGCCGCAGGCCGCGGGTGCGCGCCCAGCCGCCCTGCTCGTCGTCGCCGATGCCGAGGTGCGCCAGCTCGCGCACGGCGCGCGGGGTGAGACCGTCGCCGCAGACCTTGTCGCGCGGGAACGCGGCCTTCTCCAGGACGACGACGTCCAGGCCCGCGCCGGCCAGGTGGGCCGCCGCGGACGCGCCCGCCGGCCCGGCGCCGACGACGACGACGTCCGCCGTCGTCATCTCCGCGGTGGTGGTCACGGGCGGGTGGCGCGGTGCAGCGCGACGATCCCGCCGGTGAGGTCCTTCCACGCCACACCGGTCCAGCCGGCGTCCTGCACCCAGCGGGACAGGCCGGCCTGGTCGGGCCAGGCGCGGATCGACTCGGCCAGGTAGACGTACGCCTCGGGGTTGCTGGCCGTCCGGCGCGCGATCGAGGGCAGCGCGCGCATGAGGTACTCGGTGTAGACCGTGCGGAACGGCGCCCACGTGGGGTGGGAGAACTCGCAGACCACGAGGCGACCGCCCGGGCGGGTGACCCGCAGCATCTCCGCGAGCGCCGCCTGCGGCTCCACGACGTTGCGCAGCCCGAAGCTGATGGTCACCGCGTCGAAGGAGGCGTCGGCGAAGGGCAGCCGGGTGGCGTCACCGGCCACGAACGACAGGTCGGGGCGGCGGCGGGCGCCGACGGCGAGCATGCCGCGGGAGAAGTCGCAGGCCACCGGCCGCGCGCCGAGCGCGGCGAACGGCTCGGTGGAGGTGCCGGTGCCGGCGGCGAGGTCGAGGACCCGCTCGCCGGGGCGCAGGTCGAGGGCCTTCACCACGGCGCGCCGCCAGGACCGGTCCTGCCGCAGGCTCAGCACGGTGTTGGTGAGGTCGTAGCGGCTGGCCACGCCGTCGAACATGGCGGCCACCTCGTGGGGGGCCTTGGCGAGGTCGGCGCGGGTCACGACCCCATGCTCCCCCACCTGCGCGCGGAGCTCTCGCCGTGATCCCCCGACCGCCGCGTGACCCCCGCCACCCCGCCCATGATCACGGACAGCGGTCGCGGGCGGTCGCCCCCGTAGGATCTGCGGCCGTGAGCAGCGCGTCCGGCGACACCAGCACCCGCACCAGCGCCACCGCGGCGGTCCGGGAGGCCGCCGAGCGCGCGGCCGCCGCGGCCGCCGCCCTGCGGACCGCACCCGACGCGCAGGTCAGCGAGGCCCTGTCCGCGGCCGCCGAGCGCGTGGCGGGCGCCGCCCAGGTGGTGCTGTCCGCCAACGCCGACGACGTCGCCGCCGCGCGGGCGGCCGGCACGAGCGAGGGCCTGCTCGACAGGCTCCGCCTGGACCCGGCCCGCCTGGAGTCCGCGGCTCAGCAGCTGCGCGAGATCGCGGCGCTGCCCGCCCAGCCGCGGCTGGTGTTCGTCCGCGACCTCCCCGGCGACGGGGTGCACGGCGGGCAGGTCTGGGAGCGGCGCGTGCCGGTGGGCGTCATCGGCGCGACCTACGAGGCGCGGCCCGCGGTCACCCTCGACGTGGCCGGCCAGGTGCTGCGGGCCCGCAGCGCCGCGGTGCTGCGCACCGGGTCCGCGGCCCTGCGCACCTCCGCGGTGCTCGTCGACGAGGTGCTCGTCCCGGCGCTGGCCGAGGCGGGCCTGCCGGACGGGGGCGTCGAGCTGGTCCGCCAGCCCGGGCACGACGCCGCGGAGGCGCTCGTGGCCCAGCCCGACCTCGTGCCGCTCGTCATCGTCCGCGGGTCGGGCGAGACCACCCGGCACCTGTCGCGGCTCGGCGCCGCGGCGGGCACGCGGGTGCTCGCCCACGCCGACGGCGGCGGGGTCATGTACGCCGACGTCGCCGCGGACCTCGACAGGTTCCGCTCCCTGCTGCGCGCCGGGGTCGACCGGCTCGGGGTGTGCAACCGCCTCAACCTGCTGCTCGTGCACAGCGCGCGGTGGGAGGAGCTCAGCCAGGTGGCCGTCGAGGTGCTGGGCGAGGCCGGTGTGCAGGCCCTGCTGCCGCCGCACGCGCACGAGCTGGGGCACGAGTGGGCCCTCGACTCCGGCAACGAGGCCCGGGTGACGGTCGCTCCCGTGGCCGGGCCCGTCGAGGCGACGGCGCTCGCGGCCGCCGAGACCAGCGGGATCGCCGCCACCGTGGTCACCGAGGACGCCGGGGCCGCGGCGGAGTTCCTCGGCGCCTGGGGCGGCACGGGCGGCTTCTGGAACACCACCACGCGCCTGCTCGACGGTTACAAGCTGCTGGGCGTGCCCGAGACCGGCATCAGCGTGGACTCGGTGCCCGGCCCGCGCGGCCCGGTGACCGGTGGTGACCTGGTGCTGCGGCAGTTCGTCGTGCTGCCCGCCGGGACCAGCGGCGCCGGCGCCGTGCAGGAGGACCTGCGGGGCTGACGCCCCGGCGGGCCGCTCAGCCGCGCAGGGAGGGCCGCGACGGGGACAGGGCCGCCACGGCGCCGTCGACGGCTGCCCCGAGCCCGTGCGGCAGTCCCAGCACGGCGGCCGCCGCGGCGCGCCCCAACGCCGAGGACGTCTGGATCCCGTACCCGCCCTGGCCGGCCAGCCAGAAGAAGCCCTGCTGCACGTCGTCCCACCCCACCACGGGCAGGCCGTCCGCCGGTCCCGTCCGCAGACCCGTCCACGAGCGCCGCACCCGCACCCCGCCGAGGTCGAGCACCGCGTCCAGGGCGGCGAGCAGGCCCGCGACGTCCGCCGGACGGGGCTGGGCGTCGCACGGCTCGCTCGGCACGGCCTCCGCGGGAGAGGCGAGCAGGTCGCCGGCGACGTCCCGCCCGGGCCGCGCGTAGAACGTCTCGGCGACGTCGCCCACCATCGGCCAGTCCTCACCGACCCGGTGCGCCGCGTCGGCCACCACCACCGTCCGCCGCCGGGGCACCAGCCCGCGCCGGCGCGCGCCCGCCAGGTGCGCGACGCCGTCGGCCCACGGGCCCGCGGCGTCCACGAGGGTCCCGGCGCTGATGCGGCCTGCGCCGGCGGTGACGTCCCACCCGCCGGCGCGGCGCACCGCCGACGTCACCCGGGCGCCCACCAGCACGGTCACCCCGCCGCGGCGGGCGCGCTCGACGTGGTGCTCCACGAGCGCGGGAACCGCGACCTCGCGCGCGTCGTCGTCGACGGCGACCGCGTGGACGGCCTCCGGGCGCAGCAGGGGGAAGCGCTCGAGCGCCTCGTCCGCGCTGGTGGCGCGCAGGGAGGGCACCTCCTCCAGGAGGGCCGCGAGGGCCGCGGCGCCGGCAGGACCGCCCACGGCGTCGACCCACAGCAGCGGCCGCGGCCGCAGGACCCGCCGGCCCGCGGCCTCCTCCGCCCGGGCCACCAGGTCCAGGCTCGCCGCGGTCAGCGCCTGCACCGGCGGCGGGCCGTAGCTGGGCTGCATCTGGCGCGCCGAGCGGGCGGTGGTGTGGGTGGCGAGCGCCCCCTCCGCCTCCACGAGCACCACCGATGCGGAGCCCTCCGACAGCTCGGCGAGCTCGGCGGCCAGCGAGGCGCCGGCGATGCCGCCCCCGACCACGAGGACGTCGGCCCGCAGCGCCGCGGGGGCCGCGGCGGTGGGCCCGCTGGGCTGGGCTGGTGTGGTGGACGTCATCGCCAGCGGAGGCTAGTGCGGGCTGCGCACTCGCGGGAGGCGCCTAGCCTTGTCGGTGATGACCACCACCGTCGGCCGCCCCGGCCGTCCGCCCCGCCCCCGCGCCCTCGAGCCGGGCGGCGCGGACGTCGCGTCGTCCTCCGGCGGCGGGCTCCGCTGGCGCACCACGAGGGTCGCCGACCCGGGCCCGCTGCTCGACCTCCTGGCCCGCCGCGCGACCGCGGCCAGCCCGCTGGCGTGGGTGCGGCGCGGGGAGGGCCTCGTCGGCTGGGGCGAGGCGGCGCGGGTGCAGTCCGGCGGCGAGCACCGCTTCGCCACCGCCGCCGCGGCCTGGCGCGACCTGGTCCTGGGCGCCCCGGTGGTCGACGACGTGCGGCTGCCCGGAACGGGCCCGGTGGCCTTCACCTCGCTCTCCTTCGACGCGGCCTCCGCTGCCGCGGGCGTCCTCGTGGTGCCCGAGGTCCTGGTGGGCCGTCGCGGCGACGTGGTGTGGGTGACCACGGCCGAGCCGGTCGACTCCCCCGTCGCCGCGTCGGGCGCGGCCGCGGCCGCGGCGGTGGCCTCCGGTGACCCCGTCGAGCCGGTCCGCGGTCCCGGCGCCGTCCGCTACGCCGACGGCGCCCTGTGCGGTCCGCGCTGGGCCACCGCGGTCGCCCGCGCCGTGGCGCGGATCCAGGCCGGTGAGCTGGAGAAGGTGGTGCTGGCCCGCGACCTGGTCGCCGAGGCGGAGCACGCGGTGGACGCGCGCTGGCTGCTCGCCCGGCTGGCCGACGCGTACCCCTCGTGCTGGTCCTTCTCCGTGGACGGCCTGGTGGGCGCCACCCCCGAGCTGCTGGTCCGCCGCGAGCGGGGCCTCGTGCACTCCCGCGTGCTGGCGGGCACCATCCGGCGCACCGGGGACGAGGAGCGCGACGCCGCGCTCGCCGGGTCGCTGGCCCGCTCCGGCAAGGACCTGGAGGAGCACGAGTACGCGGTGCGCTCCGTGGTCTCGGCGCTGGCGCCGCACTGCCGCACGACCACCGCGCCCGACGCGCCCTTCGTGCTGCACCTGCCCAACGTCATGCACCTGGCCTCCGACGTCACCGGCGTCCTGGACGACGCGCGGCCCGGTGGCGCCCCGGGCGTGCTGGAGCTGGCAGCGGCCCTGCACCCCACCGCCGCCGTCTGCGGCACCCCCACGGCGGCCGCAGCCGCGCTCATCACCGAGCTGGAGGGCATGGACCGGGACCGGTACGCCGGGCCGGTCGGCTGGGTGGACGGCAGCGGTGACGGCGAGATCGGGCTGGCGCTGCGCTGCGCCCGCATCGACGGCGCTGACCCGCGCCGCGTGAGGCTCTTCGCGGGCTGCGGCGTGGTGGCGGGGTCGGACCCGATGGCCGAGCTGGCGGAGTCCGACGCCAAGCTCGTGCCCGTGCGCGACGCGCTCGGCGGCGCCTGACCGGTCCCCGGCCGTCAGCCGGTCAGCCCGCTGACGGCGCCGCGGACGCGTCCGCGGACCCTGGCGTGCAGCGCGCGCAGGCGGCTCCGGTCCGCGCGGACCACCAGCACCTCGCGGCCGCGCACGGGTGCGGACAGAGCGCTGCGCAGGGCCGTGAGATCGCCGGGGTCGCCGATGTGGCGCGCGGGGACGCCCAGCGCGGCCGACACGGCGACGAGGTCGCGTCCGTGGGGCGTGCCGAAGAGGCGCTCGAAGACGCGGACCCGGTCGGGCTCGAAGGGGTCCCCGTGCTCGAGGCCCGTGAAGATGCCGCCGCCGTCGTCGTCGAGGACGACGACGCGCAGGTCCGGCTCGGGCTCGCCGGGCGGCAGCAGGAGACCGCCCGCGTCGTGGAGGGCCGCCAGGTCCCCGACGAGCGCTGTGGTGGGCGCCCCGGCGGCGAGGGCGGCGCCGGTGGCGGCGGAGAGGGTGCCGTCGATGCCGGACAGCCCGCGCCCGGCGAGCACCAGGGGCGCCGCGTCCGGGTCGGCCCACGGGAGACCGGCCAGGTCCAGGTCGCGGACGGCGTTGGACGCCGCCGCCACCAGCAGCTCGCCGGGACGGACGGCCGCGGCGACCTCCCGCGCCAGCAGGGGTCCGGTGAGGTGGCCGGCACGGACCTCGTCGTCGAGGACGGCGTCGGTGACGGCCTGGGCCGCGGCGCCCGCGCGCTGCCAGCGGCGCAGCCAGTCCCCGCCGTCGCGGGCGGTGGCGCCGTCGTCGTCCTGAGCCGGGTCGGTCAGCAGGCGGTGGTGCGGGCGGGCCGCCCCGGGGCCGGGGTCGTCCGCGTGGGTGACCAGGTGGACCAGCTCGACGTCGGGACGGGCCAGCAGGGCGCTGACCGGGCGGCTGAGGGTCGGCCTGCCGAGCGCCACGACGCGCTCCACGGCCCCGCCGAGGGCGGGCTGGTCGAGCAGGAGCCGGTAGGCAGCGACGGCGTGGGGGCCGCTGCGGGCGCCGGAGCTGGGCTCGGCCAGCAACGGCCAGCCGTGGCGCTCGGCGGTCCTGCGCGCCAGCGCGCCCAGGGCCGGCGGCCCGTCCCCCGCCACGACCACCGTGCGCTCGGGCCCCGCCGCGAGCCCCCTTCCCGCACTCTCCGCGACGGGTGCGGGACCGGAGGGGGCCCCTCCCGCAGCGTCCGCAGCGTCCGCACCGTCCGCGGCGGGTGCGGCAGGGGAGGGCGGGGTCCAGGGGACGTCGGGCACGAGGGGGTCGGCGAAGGCGAGGTCGCCGTGGACCGGCCCGGGTCGCCGGCCGCGCCGCCCGAGGGCCACCGCGACGAGGTCGGCGACGCCCGCGGCCCACGTGGCGCGAGCCCTGGCCAGCGGCTCCTGGGGGCCGGGCACCGGGAGGTCCAGCGCGTGCCGGACGGCGGCGCCGAAGATCCCGGCCTGCAGCGCCGTGGTCTGGTTGGCCCACGTGCCGCGCACGGCGTGCGGGCGGTCGGCGGAGAGCACCACCAGCGGCACCCCGGACTCAGCGGCCTCCAGCACGGCGGGGTGGAGGTTGGCGACGGCCGTGCCCGACGTGGTCACCACCGCGGCGGGCACACCGGTGGCGCGGCCCATCCCGAGCGCGGTGAACGCGGCGACGCGCTCGTCGTGCCGGACGTGGAGCCTCAGCAGCCCGGCGGCGTCGGCGTCGTGGAGGGCGTAGGCCAGCGGCGCCGAGCGCGACCCGGGGCACAGCACCACCTCACGCACCCCCGCCTGCGCCAGGGCGACGACGACGACGCGCGCCAGCAGCGTCGACGGCTGCACGGAGGTCTGCACGGAGGTCTGCACAGAGGTCTGCACCCGCCCATCATCGCCAGGGGCGGGTCCCGCAGCAGCGCGTGGCACCGCCTGCTCGCCTGCTGGCCTGCTCGCCTGCTCGCCTGCTCGCCTGCTCGATGGTGCGGGGGAGGTGACGCGGACGCGCATGATCGTGCCGGAGGGGGAAGGAGATCCGCCCGCTCAGAGAGCGGGTCTCACAGGAGGGCGTGGCAGCGGCGCAGGCGGTCGAGCCACCACGCGCGCCGGTCCGGCGGCGCGGCGTGCCGCAGCAGCAGCTCGGGGTCGGGCTGGACCGGGCCGACGGGCAGCGCCCCACCGACCGGCTGCCGCGGCTCGGCGACGTCGGCGGCGAACAGGGCCCCCGTGCCCAGCCCGCTGGCCAGCTGCTCCTCCCCGGCCGCGAGCGGGAGCGCACCCGCCGCGGCGAGCCCGGCGGCGAGCCCGACGGCGGTGTCGAGGGCGCTCGACAGCACCACCGGCACCGCCCGCCCGCTGCGCTGCACGCCCTCGGCGCGGAGCTGCTCGGCGAGCCGCAGCACGGCGCGCACGCCGCCCATCGGCGGGACCTTGAGGACCGCGACGTCGGCAGCTCCGGCGCGCACGACGGCGAGGGGGTCGCTGGCCCGGCGGATGCTCTCGTCCGCGGCGATCCGCACGTCCACACCGCCGCGCGCCAGCTGCTCGCGCAGCAGCACCAGCTCGGCGACGGTGGCGCACGGCTGCTCGGCGTACTCCAGCGGCCCCTGCCCGGGTCCGGCGGTGAGCGCCGCCAGCGCCTGCGCGGCCTGCGCGGGCGACCACCCGCCGTTCGCGTCGACCCTCACCCTGCCGCCGTCCGGGGCCCGCTCGGCGAGCACCTCGCGCACGGCCGCGACGCGCGCGATGTCGTCGTCGAGGCGCTGCCCGCGCTCGGCGACCTTCACCTTGGCCGTGGTGCACCCGGGGAAGCGGTCCAGCACCTGCCGCACCCGCTCGGCGGGGACGGCGGGGACGGTGGCGTTGACGGCCACCCGCTGCCTCAGGGGCGCGGGCCAGCCGGTCCAGGCAGCCTCGACACCGGCGGCCAGCCAGGCCGCGGAGGTGGCGTCGTCGTACTCGGTGAAGGGCGCGAACTCCCCCCACCCCGCGGGACCGCGCAGCAGGAGGGCCTCGCGCACCTCGATGCCGCGGAACCGCACCCGCAGCGGCAGCGCCACCACCGCCGCGCCCGCCAGCAGCTCCTCCAGCGGCGGCACCGCCGCGGCCGCAACGGTCTCCTCAGCGGTCTGGTGGGCCACCTCGCCACGCTCTCAGATCATCCCGCGGGCTGACACCGGGCCCCGTCGCCGCTGCTCGGGGCTGACGACGGCGACCGGCGGCCGGCGCGAGGCTCGGCGCATGAGCGCCGCAGTCCCCGCCGCCCCGTTCCGGCGCCCGTCACGAGCCGGACGTCCCCCGTCCCCGGACCGGCCCGGCCACCAGCGCCCCCAGCGCCCCCACGGCGCCTCCGGTGCTGCCGGCGGCGCGGCGGGCCTGGCCGCGGTGACGGCCGCCACCGCGGCGGCGGTGATGCTGGGGGCGGCCACCGAGGCCGCCCAGGGAGCGCTGCCGACGGCGTGGGGCCCGCTGGCCAACTCGGTGACGGCCTGGGTGCTGCTGCCGGCTGCCCTGACCACCGCGGTGCTCGCCGCGCTGCCGCCCCGGGGCGGCGCGGGGCGGCGGTCGCCGGCCCCGCCGCCGGTGACCGCGCTCGTTACCGGGCTGGTGACCACGCAGGGCCTCGTGGCCGGCTACTACGGGTGGGCGGCGCTGGTCAGCGGCACGCCCCACGCGTGGTCGTCGGTGGTGCTGTGGTCGGCGGCGGGCCTGGTCAGCGGGACGCTGGTGGGGGTGGTGGCGCTGGTCCGCGCCTCGGAGACCGGGGCCCTGCGCGGCGCGGCCACCGGTCTGCTGGCCGCGGTCCCCCTGGCCGACGGCGGCCGGACGGTCGTGCTCTTCCCGTGGCAGGCCAGCGCGGGGTGGGCGTTCGCCGCCGTCGCCGTCGTCGTCCTGCTGGTCGGGCTGCGCCGCGGTGAGCGGGCGGCGGGGTGGTTGACGGCGGCCGCGGCGGTCGCGGCCGGGGCCGCCGGGTTCGCGCTGCTCGACGCGGCCGTGCGGATCGCCAGCGCCTGACCGCCGCTCAGCGCCGGCCGGTCAGCGCTGACCGCACCGCGGGCAGGTCCAGCACCTGGGTGAGCGAGGCCACCGCGCTGCGCTCGCCCGGCGGCGCCGACCCCACCCTGTCGACCAGCACGGCCTGCAGCCCCGCCGCGCGGGCACCGAGCACGTCCACCGCGTGGTCGTCCCCGACGTAGAGCACCTGCTGCGGCACCTGCCCAGGTGCTCGCACACCGCGGTGAAGGCCCCGGGGCGGGGCTTGGCCACGCCGAGCGCGTCCGCGGCGAACAGCGGCCCCGCGGCCTCGACGAGACCGACGCTCACCAGCTTCTCCCGCTGCAGCTCCTCGACGCCGTTGGTGAGGACCGCGGTGAGCAGGCCGCACGCGTGCAGCGCGGCCAGCACCTCCGCCGCGTCGTCGAAGGCGCGCCAGTGGCGGCGGTGCTCCGCGAGGAAGCCGGCGAAGACGGCGTCCAGCTCCGCGGGGGTGCCCGCGGGGGTGCCCGCGCGAGCACCGACCAGCGGCAGGAACGCCCGCAGGCGCTCGCGGCGCTGCTCGTCGTGGCTGATCTCGCCGTCGCGCCAGCGGGTGAAGTGCTCCTCCTCGAGGGCGAACCAGCGGGACTCGAGCTCGGTGCTCGACCCCACCCCGCGCGCACCCAGCCAGGAGCGCAGGGCGGCGGTGGCTGCGCCGACGTGGTCGACGAGGGTGGCGTCCAGGTCGAACACCACCGCACGCACGGCCCGATCGGTGGTCACCGTCAGGCGGGCACGCCGACCATGGCCGCGGAGCGCTCCCACAGCCCGCGGGCCAGCGCCACGTCGTCGGCCTGGCGGTTCGGTCGGCCGGGGGCGAACCGGTCGAGGTAGGCGCCGTCGACGGTCTCGGGGTCGGGCCGGGTGGCCAGGGCGAGCAGCGGCGCCGCCCCCTCCTCGGAGGTGATGGTGAAGACGCGGCTCAGCGGGGGGCTGTAGAGCACCCGCACCACGGGGGTGTCCGCTCCGAAGGCGGTGCCGACCACGCCGGGGTGGAAGCACGAGGCGGTCGCGGTGCCGCCCAGGCGCCGCGACAGCTCGCGCGTGAAGAGGACGTTCTCCAGCTTGGTGGTGCCGTAGACCTTGAAGCTGCGGTAGCGGCCGGCAGTGCTGTCGAGGTCGTCGAGGTCGACCCGCCCGAAGCTGTTGGCGCGGCTGGACGTGGTGATGACCCGCGCCCCCGGCGTCGCCTCGACGCGCTCGCGCAGCAGCGCGGTGAGCAGGAACGTGGCCAGGTGGTTGACCTGGAAGGTCTTCTCGTGGCCGTCCACCGTGGTCACGCGCTGGGGGAAGGTGCCGCCGGCGTTGTTGGCGAGGACGTCGATGCGCTCGCAGCGCTCGAGCACCTCGGCGGCGGCGCGGCGCACGTCGTCGAGGCGGGTGAAGTCGGCCAGGACCGGGTCCACGCCCAGCTCGGCGGCCAGCGCACGGGTGCGCTGCGGGTCGCGGCCCAGCGGCACGACGGTGGCGCCGGCGGCGGCGAACCTGCGGGCGGCGGCCGCGCCGATGCCGGAGCTGGCGCCGGAGACGACGACGGTGCGGCCCTCGAGGCGGGGCAGGGCCCCGCCGGGGGTGGTGCTGGGAGCGCTGGACACCCCCACAGGATCGGCGCTGGCCGTGCGGTCGGCCATCCGGCACCCGCCCGCCTAGCCTGGCTCCGTGGCGTGGCTGGTGGTCGCGGCGGCGACCGCCGCGCTCGCGGCGGGGATGGCGCGCCTCGGCGTCCCCTCCGCGACGCTCTTCGCCGCTCTCCTCGCGGGCCTGGGGGTGGCGCTGTCCGGGTGGCCGCGCACCCGGTGGCGGCGCGGGGAGCGGCTGGAGCTGCCGCCGCGCGTCGCCCAGGGCGCGCAGGCGGTGCTGGGCGTGCTGTCGGGGGCGCTGCTGCAGCCCGACACCCTGGCGCAGCTGGGCGCCTCGTGGGCCCCGGTCCTGGCCGCGGTCCTCGCGACGCTGCTGGTGAGCGTGCTGGCTGGACTGCTGCTGGGGCTGCGGCGCGACGTCGACGCCGCCACCGGCTCCTTCGCCATGGTCGCCGGCGGCGCGTCCGGGCTGACCGCCATCGCCGGTGAGCTGGGCGCTGACCAGCGCGTGGTGGCCGTGGTGCAGTACCTGCGGGTGCTCCTCATCCTGCTGGCGATGCCGGTGGTGGCGGTGCTGCTGGGCGGCGGCTCCGGCGCGGCGGCGCCGGCGGCCTCGGGCGGCGGCTCGAGCGGGGGGCTCACGGCGAGCGCGGCGCCGTGGTGGCTGGACCTGCTGTTCACGGCGGTCGTCGCGGTGGCGGGGACCTGGCTGGCGCGCCTGGCGAAGCTGCCGGCCGGTCCGCTGCTCGGGCCCATGGTGCTGGCCGCCGCGGTCTCGGCGACCGGCCTGGCGCAGGGCGCGACGGTGCCCGGGCCGGTGCTGCAGGTGGCGTTCGCGCTCATCGGGCTGCAGGTGGGCCTGTCGTTCACGCGCTCGAACCTGCGGACCGTGGGGAGGGTGCTCCCGACGGCGCTGCTGCTCACCGTCGGCGTCATCGCCGCGACGGCTGCGGTCGGTGTCCCCCTGCTGCACCTGGCCGGGGCGTCCACGCTGGACGCCTACCTCGCCACCACTCCCGGTGGTCTCTACGCGGTGGTGGCGACCTCGGCGGACAGCGGCGGCGACACCACGCTGGTGCTGGCGGTCCAGGTGCTGCGGCTGCTCGTGATGCTGCTGCTGGCGCCGCTCATCGGTGCCGCCCTGGGCCGAGGAGGACGACGACGGCGGTCGCACGCGCGACGGTGAGCCGCGCCCGTCGTCGTCGTCGGAGAGGAGGCTCAGACGTCGACGCGGTAGGGCAGCGCCAGCTCGTCGCCGGGCAGGCCGCGGATGGCCCAGTCGTGGCGGGGGGTCTCGATGACGGTGACCTCGAGGTCCGCGGGCTCGACGCCGAGGGCGGCGACGTCGCGGTAGAGGCGGGCGTAGAAGGCCTTCTTGGTCTCCACCGCCCGCCCTTCGAACATGAGCACCTCGATGACGACGTAGCGCTCGGTGCGGCCCTCGGGGGTGGGGAAGTCCTCCGCGGTCAGGGGGAAGAACCGGTGGAAGCGCTTGGTGGGCGGCAGCTGGAGGACGTCGACGGCGGCGGCGTGGATCACGTCGGACAGGGCCTGCCGCACGGCGGGCAGGAAGGTGTCGCGGCCGTAGACCTTGAACTGCGCCATGGGCAGACGCTGCCACACCGCGCGAGCGGTGGACGTGCGAGAGTGGTACCACATCGGTACCATGGCGTGGTGGCCATGAACCTCCGCCTGACCGAGGCCGAGTCCGACGCGCTGCGCGCTCGAGCCGAACAGGAAGGACGCTCCATGCAGGAGGTGGCTCGGGCGGCCATCAACGCCTACGTGTCCGACCGCCCTGCGCGGCTGCGCGCTGCCATCGAGAAGGTGCGCTCGGAGGACGCGGAGCTCCTCGCGCGCCTGGCCAGGTGAGGGGGCGATCCGTGGAGCCCCTCACCACAGAGGACCTCCTCGAGATCGCCGCCGGCGTCGTCGAGGGCGTGCAGGTCCGCGATCTCGGCCTGCTGGCATCGGCCGCCGCGCGGCCCCAGACGACGGTGTTCGGGCGGGACGCCTACCCCGACCTCGCCGACAAGGCCGCCGCTCTCCTGCACTCGCTAGCGCGCAACCACCCGCTCGTCGACGGCAACACGAGGCTCGCGTGGTCGGCGGCACGCGTCCTGTGCCTGCTGAACGACGCGGACCTCGTGATGCCGGTCGATGACGCCGAGCGGGTGGTCCTCGCGGCAGCCGCCGGCGAGCTGGACGCCGCTGCGCTGAGCGAGATCGTGCGACGCCACCTGCGCTGAGGGCTCGCCCCTTCTCCGCGGGCCGGCGCGGGACCCTGGCCAGCGGCGGCCCGCGCCCTACGCTCACCGGCCATGAGCAGCAGCGCGGCCCCCCCGGACGCGACCGCCCCCGCGGCGCGACGCCCCCGCTCGACCCTCGACCTCGTCGTCACCACCGCGCTGCTCGTCCTCGCGGTGGCGGCCGCCGCCGCGGGGACGTTCGCCGGCCTCTTCCTCGTCATGGCCAGCGACAGCTGCGGCATCCAGGCCGAGTGCTCCACGCTCGGGCTCACCGCCGGAGTGGGGGTCTCCGCCCTCGGTCCCTGGGTCGGGGTGCTCGGCTTCGGGGTCTGGGCGGTGGTGCGGGTGGTGCGCCGGCGCCTCGCCTGGTGGACCGCGCTGGCGGCCCTGCTCGCCGTGCCCGCGCTGTGGTTCGCGGGAGCGGGGCTCGTGTGGCTGAGCGTCGGCGGCGGCCGGTGACGGCCGCCGCGGGCGGGGACCCCCGGCGGGCGAGGCTGCCTAGGGTGACCTGGTGAGCGCGCTGCCCGAGGTCTCGGACACCTTCGACGCCGAGGCCTGGGCGGTCGTGCCCGGCTTCGAGGGGCTGACGGACACCACCTACCACCGGTGCGTGCTGCCGGGCGCCGCCGGCGGCACGGTGCGGATCGCCTTCGACAGGCCCCACGTCCGCAACGCGTTCCGCCCGCACACGGTCGACGAGCTGTACCGCGCCCTCGACCACGCCCGCCGCTCCCCCGACGTCGGCTGCGTGCTGCTCACCGGCAACGGACCGTCCCCCAAGGACGGCGGGCACTCCTTCTGCTCCGGCGGCGACCAGCGCATCCGCGGCCGCTCCGGCTACCAGTACGCGGCCGGCGACGCGCCCGACGAGACCTCGGCGGGCGTCGACGCCCGCCGCACCGCGGCCGAGGGCGGGCGGCTGCACGTCCTCGAGGTGCAGCGCCTCATCCGGACGATGCCGAAGGTCGTCGTCGCCGTCGTGCCGGGATGGGCCGCCGGCGGGGGGCACAGCCTGCACGTGGTGTGCGACCTCACCGTCGCCAGCCGCGAGCACGCCCGGTTCAAGCAGACCGACGCCGACGTCGGCAGCTTCGACGCCGGGTACGGCTCCGCCTACCTGGCGCGCATGGTCGGTCAGAAGCGGGCGCGGGAGATCTTCTTCCTGGGCCGGGAGTACTCGGCGCAGGACATGGCCGAGATGGGTGCGGTGAACGTCGTGGCCGACCACGCCGACCTCGAGCGCGAGGCGCTGCGCGTGGCCGCCGAGGTGTGCGGCAAGAGCCCCACGGCGCAGCGGATGCTGAAGTTCGCGTTCAACCTCGTGGACGACGGGCTCATGGGCCAGCAGGTGTTCGCCGGGGAGGCGACGCGGCTGGCGTACATGACCGACGAGGCCGTGGAGGGGCGGGACTCGTTCTTGCAGCGCCGCGAGCCCGACTGGTCCCCGTTCCCCTACTACTTCTGACCCCTGCTGAGGAGCACGGCCGTGGCTGACCTGACACCCCGGGAGCAGGCGCGCGTCCTCGCCGCGGAGCTGCTGGCCCCCAGGGCGGGCGCCGTCGAGGCCGCCGGCGCGGTGCCGCGCTCCCACCTCGACGCGCTCGCCGCGGCGGGCCTGCGCGCGGCCGAGGGCGAGGACGCGCTCGCCGTGGTCGAGGAGCTGGCCGCCGGAGACCTGGCCACGGCGTTCGTCTGGATCCAGCAGGTGGGCGTGGCGCGCTGGCTGGGTGCTGCAAGCGCTCAGGACGAGCGGTGGGCGGCGCAGCTGGCGGACCTGCGCGCCGGACGGGCGCACGCGGGCATCGCCCTGCAGGCCGCGCTCCGCCCGGGCCCGGCGGCCGTGGTGGCCCGCCCGGTCGGCGACGACGACGAGCGCGGCGACGGCTGGGTGCTGGACGGCGCGGTGCCCTGGGTGACCGGCTGGGGCCTGCTCGACGCGGTGCTCCTCACCGCGCGGGACGGGGAGGAGGTGCTCTTCCTGCTGCTGGACCTGGGCGAGGTGCGCCGTGGCGGCGAGGTGCCGGGGCTGCGGGGCGAGCTGCTCCCGCTGGCCGCCGTGCGGGCCAGCCGCACCGTGGAGCTGCACCTCGACGGCTTCCGCGTGGGCGCGGACCGGCTGGTGGCGCGCGGTCAGCACGCCGCCCTCCTCGCCGGCGACGCCGCCGGGCTGCGGCCCAACGGCTCCCTCGCCCTGGGACTCGTGCAGCGCTGCGTGCGGGCGATGGCCGCCGACGAGCGCCACGCCGAGCGGGGCGCAGCGCTCGCGGAGGAGGTGGAGGCCGTGCGGGCGCGGCTGGACGCCGCCGGGCCCGAGGACCTGCCGGCCGCGCGGGCAGCCGCCGTCGACCTGGCGTGGCGGGCTGCGGCAGCGCTGGCGCTGGTGACCGGCAGCAGCGCGGTCATCGCCCCCTCGCTGGCCGAGCGGACGGTGCGCGAGGCGCTGTTCCTGCTGGTCTTCGGCTCGCGCCCCGCGATCCGGGAGGCGCTGCTGGACGGGCTGCTGCCCGGCTCGCCGCCCGTTGCGCTGGGCGGTCGCCCGGGCTGAGCGCACCGACCTCTCGCGCGCCCGTCACCGGCCGTCCACCCGGACGACGCCGCCGGGCGCTCCGGGGCCGTTACACAGGCGGTCTGTGAGCGCGACCACCTCCGCCCTCCCGGTCCCCGACTCGCTCGCGGGGCTGCCGAGCCAGCGCCTGCGGCACGGCGGAGGGGCCTGCGCGGGGGGCGCCGCGACCCTCCGCCCGGTCAAGCCCCTCCTGCGCGGGTGGCTGCACGCCGGGTTCGTGCCGGTGGTGCTGGCTGCCGCGGTGGTGCTCCTCCCGCGAGCCGGGACCCCCGCGCAGACCGGAGCGGTGCTGGTCTACCTCACCGTCAGCGCGGTGCTGTTCGCCACGAGCGCGCTGTACCACCGCCTCCGCTGGTCGCCCCGGGCGCTGCTGCGCGTGCAGCGCCTCGACCACGGCAACATCCCGCTCGCGGTGGCCGCCTGCGCCACCCCGCTGCTCGTGGTGGGGCTGCCCGGGCGCGAGGGCGCCCCGCTGCTGATCGCGCTGTGGACGGCCGCGGTGCTGGCGGCAGCCGCCCGCTGGCTCTGGCCGAGCTGCCCGCGCTCGCTGCACACGGCGGGCACGGTGGCCCTCGGGTGGGCGGTGGTGCCCTCGCTGCCGGCGGTGGTGGCCCACGGGCAGCCGGGCGCGGCCGCGCTCGTCGTCGTCGGCGGGGTGCTGTTCACGGCAGGTGGCGCCGTGTACGCGACGCGGTGGCCGGAGCCGTCGCCGCGGTGGTTCGGCCACCACGAGGTCTTCCACGCCCTCACGGTGGTGGCGTGGCCGGTGCACGCCGCAGCGGTCTGGCTGCTGTGCGGTTGACCTCCGGCGGCGCTGGAGCCCTGTCCGCTGCCAGGTGGACGTGGTAGACCGGACCGGGATGACGGCGTCCCGACCCCCGACACCCCGGAGGTGCCCCGCATGAGCGCGTCCCAGCCGGTGCCCTCGCGGGTCTCCGCCCCTTCCCCCGCCGCGATCGCCCCGGTGCTCAAGCCGCTCCTGCGGGGCTGGCTCCACGCCGGCGCGGCGCCCCTGGTGCTCGCCGCCGGCATCGTGCTGGTGTGCGTGGCAGCCCAGCGCAGCGGCGCGGCCACCACCACCGCCGTGGCCGTCTACGCGGGAGCCAGCACCCTGCTGTTCGCCACCAGCGCCGTCTACCACCGCTTCCGGTGGTCGGACCGGGCGCGGCTGTGGCTGATGCGCGCCGACCACGGCAACATCCCGCTGGTCATCGCCGGGTCCATGACGCCGGTGGCGCTGCTGGGCCTCACCGGCGGCTGGCGCGTCGGGGTGCTGGCCACGGTGTGGACCGCGGCGCTGCTGGCGGTGGCGTTCCGGTGGCTGTGGCCGAGGTGCCCGCGAGCGCTGCACACGAGCATCTCCCTGGTGCTGGGCTGGGCGCTGCTGCCCGCGCTGCCGGTGCTGCTCTCCCACGGCGGGGTGGCGGTGTTCACGCTGGTCCTGGTGGGCGGCGCCCTCTACACCGTCGGCGGGGTGGTGTACGGGCTCAAGCGCCCGAACCCGTGGCCGCGGACCTTCGGCTTCCACGAGGTCTTCCACGCCCTGACGCTGCTGGCCTGGCCAGCGCACTACGTGGCCATCAGCCTGCTGGCCTACCGCTGACGCGTCCTCGCCCGACCTCTCGACCCGCCGCAAGTTCGAACGGGCGCGCACCGACGCGAAGGCGGCGAGCCCCGGCGCCCGCTGCTGCTGAGGCCCGGGTCACGGCGACGCCGGAGGCGGCACCTCCTGGCGCGGGACGCGCCGCAGGGACACGGACAGGACGGCGGCGACCGCGCACAGGGCCGCGCCGCCCAGCCACGCCGCGGTGTAGGTGCCGGTCTGCTCGCGCAGCACCCCTGCCGCGCCCGCGGCGACGGCAGCACCCAGCTGGTGGGACGCGAACACCCACCCGAAGACCACCGTGCCGGCGGAGCCGAACAGCTCCCGGCACAGGACGGCCGTCGGCGGCACGGTGGCCACCCAGTCGAGCCCGTACACCACGACGAACAGCAGCATGCTGGGGTGCACCGACGGCCCGAGCAGGGACGGCAGCACGAGCAGCCCCATGCCGCGGAAGGCGTAGTAGGCGAGCAGGAGCAGCCGCGGGTCCACCCGGTCGGTGAGGTAGCCCGACGCGATGGTCCCGGCGATGTCGAAGATCCCGACGACGGCGAGGAGCCCGGCGGCGGTGGTGGTCGCCATGCCGTGGTCGTGCGCTGACGGCACGAAGTGCACGCCCACCAGCCCGTTGGTGGTGGCGCCGCAGATGGCGAAGGCCCCCGCCAGGCCCCAGAAGGCCGGGCGCCGGCTCGCCGTGCGCAGGGCCGCGAGAGCGCGTCCGGCCGCCCCTCCCCGGGCCGCGGGCGCCTGGGCCACCTGCGCGACGGTCGGCTCGGCGCCGTAGGGCAGCACACCGAGGTCCAGCGGCCTGTCGCGCAGGAGCGCCAGGACCAGGGGGACGACGGCGAGCGCAGCGCCTGCCACCACGAGCAGGGCGGTGCGCCAGCCCAGCGCGTCGGAGGTCACGGCGACGACGGGCAGCAGGGAGAGCTGGCCGGTGGCGCTGCCGGCGGTGAGCACGCCGATGACCAGCCCCCGGCGTCGCACGAACCACCGGTCGGCCACGGTGGCGGCGAACACCAGCGCCATCGACCCGGTGCCCAGCCCGATGAGCAGGCCCCACGTGGGCAGCAGCTGCCAGGCGGCCTGCGCTCGCGAGGACAGGGCGGCGCCGGCGGCGATGAGCAGCAGCGCGCACGCGACGACCCGGCGCATGCCGAAGCGCTCCATGAGCGCCGCCGCGAAGGGCGCGGTGAGCCCGAAGAGCACGAGGTTGACGCTGACGGCCAGCGACATCAGCGAGGTGGACCAGCCCAGCTCGTCGTGCAGCGGGACCATGAGCACGCCGGGTGCGGCGCGGAAGCCCGCGGCCCCGACCAGCGCCACGAAGGCGACGGCAGCCACGCCCCACGCGGGGTGGACGCGCCCGCTGCGCCTCCGGCGCGCGCCGGGCTGGCGGCTCTGGGCGGAGGTGCTCACCACGCCGCCCAGTGTGCGGCCGTCGGTAGCGTCGGCACGTGCCTTCCGCCAGCGGTGCTCCCCTCGTCGTCGTCACCGGTGCCGCCGGTCGCATCGGGAGATCGACGGCTCCCCTGCTGCCCGCCGGCTGGCGGCTGCGGCTGACGGACCTGCGCGCCGGCCAGCTGCCCGGCAGCGGGCTGGCCGTGGAGGCGCTGGACGTCACCGACGAGGCCGCGTGCGCCGCGGCCTTCGAGGGCGCTGACGCCGTCATCCACCTGGCCGGCGTGCCCGACCCCGCAGCGACGTGGGAGCAGCTGCTGCCCGCCAACGTCGTCGGGACGCACGCCGTCGCCGCTGCGGCCGTGGCAGCCGGGGTGCGGCGGCTCGTGGTGTGCAGCAGCCTGCAGGCGGTCTCGGCGCCGCCCGCGGAGCACCAGGTGCGCAGCGAGGACCCGCCGCGACCGGCGAACCTCTACGGCGCCACCAAGGGGTGGGCCGAGCTGGTGGGCTCGTGGGTGGCGGCCACGAGCAGCACCTCGGTGGTGGCGCTGCGGATCGGGTACTTCAACGAGCTGCGCCCGCCGTGGCCGGGGACCACCCCGCGCGAGCTGGCGGCGTGGCTGTCGGTGCGCGACGCCGCCGAGCTGCTGCGCGCCTCGGTGGAGGCGGACCTGCGCGAGGTCGACGGTGGGCCCGTGGGACACGGGGCGGGCTTCGCGGTGGTCAACGGCACGTCGGCGGGGCGCTACCGCAAGGCCGACGTGTCCACCACGCAGCGGGTCCTCGGCTACCGGCCCCTCGACGACGCCTGGGCCGACGAGCCGCTCCCCTGACCGGTCAGGGGGTCAGCGACGGGCCGCGTGCACGGCCACCTCGGCGGCCTTCACCGCGAACCACACCCGGGCGCCGGGCACGAGGTCGAGGTCGGCCGCGGACGCGGCGGTGACGTCGGCGGCGAGGACAGGGCCCGCCTCCAGCCGGGCGCGCACCCGCACCAGCGCGCCGCGGGGCTCCACGGCCGTCACCGTGCCGGCCAGCGCGTTGCGGGGGCTCGACGCCCCGGGCGCGGGGTGGTCCCGGTGCACGGCCACGGCGGCGGGCGAGAACACGGCCACCGCGGGCTCGCCGGGGCGGCACCCGGGGTCGAGCACTCCCGCGACCGACGCACCGCCCGCGGTGAGCAGGCCGCCGGGCGCGGCCGCGCCCGCGAGGAGGTCCAGGCCCGCCAGCCGGGCGGCGAAGGCGCTGCGCGGCTGGGCGAGCACCTCGCGGACCGGTCCCTCCTCGACCACGCGGCCGGCGTCGAGCACCACGGCGCGGTCGGCCAGCGCGAGCGCGTCGAGCGGGTCGTGGGTGACCAGGAGCACCGGTGGTGGTGCTCCGTCGGTCCCCGCCGGCGGGGCCGACAGCACGCGGCGCAGCAGCTGGCGCACCTCCGGCGCCGCGGTGACGTCGAGGGCCGCCATCGGCTCGTCGAGCAGCAGCGCACGCGGCCGCGCGGCGAGGGCCCGGGCCACCGCCACCCGCTGGGCCTGCCCGCCGCTGAGCTGCGCGGGGCGCCGGTCGGCGAGGTGGGCGACGTCGACGCTCTCGAGCCAGCGCGCCGCGGCCCGCCGGGAGGCGCGCCGGCCCGCTCCGGCGGCCCGCGGCCCGAAGGCGACGTTGTCCAGGACAGACAGGTGGGGGAAGAGCAGCGGCTCCTGGGCGAGCAGCGCGACCCCGCGCCGGTGGGGTGGCACGTCCACCGCGCGGGCTCGGGCTCCAGCAAGGCCCGGTCCAGAGCCGCCGGATCCACCCGGGCCGCCTGGACCGCCTGGACCGCCTGGACCGCCTGGACCGCCGGTGGAGAGCAGGACCTCGCCGTCCAGCTCGACGCGGCCCCGGTCGGGTCGCAGCAGGCCCGCGGCGACGGAGAGCAGCGTGGACTTGCCCGCGCCGTTGGCGCCCAGGAGGGCGACCACCTCGCCGGGGGCCACGTGCACGGCCGCGCTCAGGCCGCGGTCCGCCAGCTCCGCGGCGACGGCCAGCCCGCTCACAGCCCCTCCGTCCTGCGGCCTCGCGCCACCACGATGACGACGACGGCCACCACCACGAGCACCAGGGAGAGCGCGACGGCGGCGCGGGCGTCGGTCTCGCGCTGCAGGTAGACCTCCAGCGGCAGCGTGCGGGTGACCCCCTGCAGGCTGCCCGCGAAGGTGAGCGTGGCGCCGAACTCCCCCAGCGAGCGCGCGAACGAGAGCACCGCGCCCGACACCAGGCCCGGCATCACCAGCGGCAGCGTGACCCGGCCCAGGACCGCGGTGGGCGAGGCCCCGAGCGTGGCCGCGACCCGCTCGTACCGGGTGCCGCCACCCCGCAGCGCTCCCTCGAGCGACAGGACGAGGAACGGCATGGCCACGAACGACTGGGCGATCACGACGGCCGCGGTGGAGAAGGCGACGCGCAGCCCGAGGACCTCCAGGGAGGAGCCGAGCAGCCCCTGCCGCCCGAAGGTGTACAGCAGCGCGATGCCTCCGACCACGGGGGGCAGCACGAGGGGCACCAGCACGAGCGACCGCAGCACGCGCAGGCCCGGGAAGGAGCAGCGCGCCAGCACCAGGGCCAGCGGCACCCCGAGCAGCAGGCACACGGCGGTGCTGCAGGCCGCGGTCACCAGCGACAGCCGCAGGGCAGCGAGCGACGCCTCGGAGGTCACCAGCGACGGGAACGCCGCCCAGTCGACCTCGGCGACGACGGCGACCAGCGGCAGCACCACGAAGACCGCCCCGAGCGCTGCCGGCGCGAAGGCCCACCCCGGCAGCCCCGCCCGGGACCGCCGCACGGGCCGGACCACGAGCCGGACCACGAGCCGGACCACGGGCTGCGGCCGGCTCAGGGGGCCCCGAACCCTGCTGCCCGCAGCACGGCCTGCCCCGGGGACCCGGCCACGTACGCGGCGAACTCCCGGGCCAGCTCCGGCTGCGCGGCGCCCGTCAGCGGGGCCACCGGGTAGGTGTTGACCGCGCCGCTGCTCTCGGGGAAGGGCACGTCGGCGACCTTCCCCGCCGCGCCGCGGGCGTCGGTGGTGTACACGAGCCCGGCGTCGGCCTCACCGGACTCGACCTTGGTGAGGACGTCCGTCACCGACCCCTCCTCGCTCACGGGCGCGAGGGTCACCCCGGCAGCCTCCTCGACCCGCTCGGTGGCCGCGCCGCACGGGACCTGCGGGGCGCAGACGACGACGGCGGTGCCGCTCCTCGCGAGGTCCGCGAAGGAGGCGACGCCCTTCGGGTTGCCCGGCGGCGTCACGATGGTGAGCACGTTGGTGGCGAAGGCCACCGGCGGCTGCGCCGCGAGCCCCGCGTCGACCACCGTGGTCATGGTCGCCTGGTCGGCGGAGGCGAGGACGTCGGCCGGGGCGCCGTTCGTGATCTGCGTGACGAGGTCGGACGACCCGGCGAAGCTGAAGGTCACGGTGACGCCGGGGTGGGCCTGCTCGAACTGCTTCCCGATCTGGGTGAAGGTGGTCTTGAGCGACGCCGCGGCGAACACGGTGAGCGTCCCCGTGGGCGCGGACGACGACGAGCCGCCTGTCGCCGTGGTCGTCGAGGTCGTCGAGGTCGTCGGGGCGCTCGTGGGGGCGGGGGAGGCGCAGCCGGTGAGCAGGAGGGCGGCTCCGCCCAGCAGCGCGGCCGCACTTTCCAGGGGGTGCCTCACGAGGAGCCGCCGGGGGTCTCGACGATGACGGTGGTCGCCTTGACCACGGCGACGGCGGTGCGCCCCGGCGCCAGCTCGAGCTCGCGCGCAGCCTCGGCGCTCATGAGGGAGACCACGCGGTGCGGGCCGCACTGCAGCTCCACCTGGGCCATGACGCCGTCGGCGACGACGGCGGTGACCAGGCCGACGAACCGGTTGCGCGCGGACCTCGCGACCCCCGAGGGGTCGGCCGGGGTGCGCGCGGCGTGGTCGCGGGCGAAGGCGGCCAGCTCCGCCCCGTCGACGGTGGTGCGGCCCGAGGCGCCGCGGTGCGCGGTGAGCGCGCCGGAGTCGGTCCAGCGGCGGACGGTGTCGTCGCTGACGCCGAGCAGCTCGGCGGCCTCGCGGACGGAGTACGAAGGCGTGGGGCTCACCTGGTGATCCTATCCGCAGGTGCGGATCGCCGACGCATCTGTGAGCCGCACGTGCGGCTGCAGGCGACGGGCTCCCACGAATCCCGGCGAACGGTGCATGGATCTGCCGACAGCGGGAATGAAGTTGCCTGCTGCAAGCACTACACATACAGTTGCTTCAGCAAACTTCTTGAGGAGGTCTCGTGGCCAGTCCCCACGCCTGCTCCGAGCTGCTCGACACCTTCCCGCGCCTGGCCCGCTCGAAGCGCTCGCTGCTCGGGCACATGCGCATCGCGCCGGTGTCCGCGCTCGGCGCCGTCGCCACCCTGGGCCCCGTGCGGGTCTCCGAGGTCGCCGAGGCGCTCGGTCTCGACCTGTCCACCGTGAGCCGGCAGGTCGGTCACCTGCGCCAGCAGGGCCTCGTCGAGTCCGCACCCGACGCCGCCGACGGCCGCTCCCAGCGCCTCACCGCCACCGAGGCGGGGCTGGACGTGCTGCGCGCCGAGCGGCACCGGATGGTCGACCGGCTCAACGAGCGGCTCACCGACTGGGACGACGCCGAGCTCGACCAGCTCATCGTCCTGCTCGACCGGCTCACCGTGGACCTCACGACTCCCCCGCAGGCCGACCTCCAGACCGCACGCCCCACCGCCACCACCGCGAGGACCGCATGACCACCACCGCAGCACGCCCCACCACCGCAGCAGCCGCCCCGCCGACGCCACCGGCTGGCGTGGACGGCCAGGTCCACATGACCCACCGGCAGATCCTCGAGGCGCTCTCGGGGCTGCTGCTGGGCATGTTCGTGGCGATCCTCAGCTCGACCGTCGTCTCCAACGCCCTGCCGGTGATCCTGCCCGCGCTCGGCGGCGGCGAGTCGGGCTACACCTGGGTGGTCACGGCCTCCCTGCTGGCCACCACCATCTCCACGCCCATCTGGGGCAAGCTGGCCGACATCTTCTCCAAGAAGGTCCTGGTCCAGAGCGCCCTGGTGATCTTCGCGCTCTCCTCGGTCATCGCCGGCCTGTCGGTCAACGTGCCCATGCTCATCGCCTGCCGCGTGGGCCAGGGCCTGGGTGCCGGTGGCCTCACCGCCCTGGCGCAGATCGTGCTGGCCACGATCATCTCGCCGCGCGAGCGCGGCCGGTACTCCGGCTACCTCGGCGCCACCTTCGCCCTGGCCACCGTCGGTGGCCCGCTCATAGGCGGCGTGCTCACCCAGCACCTGTCGTGGCACTACACCTTCTACGTGGGCGTGCCCTTCGCCGTCATCGCCTTCTTCGTCATCCAGAAGACGCTCGACCTGCCCGCCGTCGCCCAGCGGAAGGTGCACATCGACTACTGGGGCGCCACGCTCCTGGCCGCCGGCGTCTCCGCGCTGCTCATCTGGGTGTCCCTGGCCGGGAAGAACTTTGACTGGGCGTCGTGGCAGACCGCGGCGCTCGTCGGCGGCGGTGTCCTGCTGCTGGTCGCGACCGTCCTCGTCGAGCGGCGCTCGCGGGAGCCGATCATCCCGCTGCACCTGTTCCGCTCCCCCACCACGGTGCTCGCCTCGGCCGCCAGCCTCTTCGTGGGCGTCGCGATGTTCGGCGCGACGATCTTCCTGTCGCAGTACTTCCAGCTGGCCCGCGGCGACTCCCCCACCCAGGCCGGCCTGAGCACCATGCCGATGATCCTCGGCCTGTTCCTGTCCTCGACGGTGGTCGGCCAGCTGGTCACCCGCACCGGCCACTGGAAGCGCTGGATCGTCACCGGCGGTGTGCTGCTCACCGCAGGGCTGACCCTCATGGGCTTCGTCTCCTGGAACACCGACTACTGGCTGGTGGCCGTCCCCATGGCCCTGGTCGGAGCGGGCGTCGGCATGATGATGCAGAACCTCGTCCTGGCCGTGCAGAACGTCACCGAGCCCAAGGACATGGGCACCGCGAGCTCGTTCGTGGCCTTCACCCGGTCCCTGGGCGGCGCCATCGGCGTCTCGGCCATGGGCGCCTTCCTCAGCCACCGCGTCTCCGGCTACCTCGTCTCCGACCTGCAGGCCGCCGGCGTGGACCCGGCGGCGGCGGGGTCGGTGGCCGGCAGCGGCGGCGTGCCGGTGCTCGCGGAGATCCCGCAGCCGGTGCGCACCGTGGTGCAGACCGCCTTCGGTGACGGCATCGCCGACATCTTCCTGGTGGCGGCCCCGTTCGCCCTGCTGGCGCTGCTCTTCGTGGTCTTCTTCAAGGAGACCGCGCTGCGCACCGCCAACGGCCCGGCCGCTGCCTCCGCGGCGCCCGCGCAGGGTGAGGCGGCGACGGCCCAGCTCGGCACCGCCCCCCTGGGCAGCGCTGGCAGCGATCGGCCGACTCAGGACGACGACGCTCGTCGGGCCCCCGCCGACGCCGACGCGGCGCACCGCGGCAAGCACGCCGCGCCCGTCGAGCCCGCCACCGGTGACGCCGACCACCTCGGCAGGCACACGGACCGCCGGGTGCCGCTGGACGCCCAGCGCTGAGGACCCCACGACAGCGAGAGGCCCGCACCCCCGAGGGGTGCGGGCCTCCTGCTGTCGTCCTGCGCGCTCCGGGGCGGTCAGCGCGGGTCGAGCGGGTCCGACGGCTCGGCGCGGAGCGCGTCGGCGACGTCCTCCTCAGGGCGGGGCGGCACGGTCTCGTCGTCCTCGAGCACCTCGAGCTCGTGGTCGGGCGCTCCGGGCAGGTCGCTCGCGGGCTCGCTCACCGGGGACCTCCGGGCGTGTCGTAGGACGAGTGGGGACGGGCGCCGGGGTTCTCGGGGCCGGTGTCGCCGGGCACCGCCTGCTCGGCGTCCTCCTCGCTGATGGTGACGCCGGCCAGCGGGTCACCGGCGGCGGTGCCCTCGGCGCTGCCCTCGCCGCGCTGGTCCATCACCGGAGGCGGCACCGACGCGCCGGTGGCGCGCGCCGTGCCGTTGCTGCGGTCGGCAATGGCCGACTGGGTCTCGGGGTTGTCCGCGGGCTGCACCGTGCGGGTGCCGCCCTCGTCGTCGTCGTGCGTGCTCACGCCTCAGACCATGGCGCGGTCAGCGGCTCCCTGCGACTCGTGGCGGGCCCCGGGCAGCACGCGGCCCCCCGGCACCGCGGCGGAGGCGACCGCCGCCCGGGTCACCGGCACCGGGATCACCCGCTCCTCCAGGGTCCGCAGGTCCACCCGGAGGACGACGTCGGCGGGCAGCGGCTCCCACCCGTCCACCCGCAGCCCGGAGGAGGAGACCACCACGGCACCGTCGTCCGCGCGGCGCCGCCACAGCTGGTAGTAGCCGGTGCGGTGGCCGATGGGCAGCTCCTCCTCGGCGAGGCCGCTGGCGTCGAAGTCCTCGTGGGGGATGCGGGCGCCGGCGCTGACGTGCACCACCACCAGCTCACGGGGGGAGAGGAGGACGGCGTTGAGGCTGGCGGCGGGGAACAGCGGCACCAGCTGGGCGGCCGCGTCGGCGGCGCCCTGGGCGAGGTCCCCCGCCGCCGCGGCCCGCTCGCGCACGAGCGCCGCGTAGCGCTCGCTGTCCGTGGTGCCGACCAGCGCTGCGCGTGAGGCCGGCGCGAGCAGCTCCTCCAGGCGGACGGCCGGCTTGACGGCGCCGTTGTGGGCCAGGGCGACCTCACCCAGCCCCGTCACGCGGCCGGTGAAGGGGTGGGTGTTCTCCGGCTGCACGGGCATCCCCGAGCTGGCCAGGCGCAGGTGCAGGAGGCCCGCACGCGCCTGCAGGCACTCGGTGAGCTCCTCCAGGGCCGGGTCGCGGTAGCCGCTGCGGGCGCTCCGCTCAGCGCGCAGCGGGCCCCCGACGGCGCCGTCGAGCCAGGCCGCCCCCCAGCCGTCGTCGTGGAGGCGGGCCATCGCCCGGAAGGCCGCGACCTGCGCGCTGCCGAGCGCCTCCAGCAGGGAGCGCGGGGAGGGAGCGGCGAAACCGAGGAGCCTGCACACCCCCACCAGGGTAGACAGCGGCGGTGACACCCTGGTGGCAGCGACACGGGGCCGGGTGCCGGGTGCTGGCGATGAGTTCCGGCGCGGCCCCCGGTCTGGGGTGCGTCCGGCGGCGCCCGCCGCCCACGAGGAGTGCACAGGAGGCCGTCGTGTCCTACACGCTGAACCCGTACCTCAACTTCCGCGGCACCGCCCGGGAGGCGATGGAGTTCTACAGGTCCGTGCTCGGCGGGGAGCTGTCGCTGATGACGTTCACCGAGGGCGGCATGCCGATGGGCGGCGAGGAGGACGGCTGGGTCATGCACGGCCAGCTGGACCTGCCCAACGGCATGGTGCTCATGGGGTCCGACACCCCCACCTCGATGCCGTTCGAGGAGGTCAAGGGCTTCGCGGTGGCCCTCACCGGGGACGAGGGCGACACGCTCCTGGGCTGGTACCGGGCGCTGGCCGCCACGGGCCACGAGGACGTGCCGCTGGCGAAGGCACCGTGGGGCTCCTGGTTCGGGCAGTGCAAGGACCGCTGGGGCACCCCGTGGATGGTCAACGCCGACGGCGTCACCGACCCCGTCTGACCTCTGCTCCCCGACCGTGATCATGGGCTTCCGGAGCAGTGCCTCGGGCACCGCTCCGGAGGCCCATGATCACAGCGGGAAGGCGCTCGGGAAGTCCATGATCACGGCCAGGGGAGCGGCCGCGGGAGGGGCGGTGGGTCAGCGGCGCAGCCAGACGGCGGTGTCGACCGGCAGCAGCAGCCCGCCGTCGGCGGTGTCCTCCAGGTCCGCGCTGGCCAGCAGCACCTCCACGCCGGCCGGGAGCGCCACCGGGCGCTCGGACAGGTTCACCCAGCAGGCGAACCCGGGCTCGCGGGTGAACGCGATGACGCCGTCGAGGGAGCCGTCCGCGGCCTGCACCCAGTCCAGGGAGCCGTCACCCAGGGCCTCCAGGGAGCGGCGCAGCGACAGCGCCGACCGGTAGAGCTCGAGCGTGGACGTGGGGTCGCCGTCCTGGTCGGCGACGGTCAGCCCCGCGAAGGACGCAGGCTGAGGCAGCCACGGCTGCCCCGTCGGCGCAGCGCCGTCGGCGCGGTCGCTGAACCCGAACGGCGCCTGCGAGCCCGACCAGGGCAGCGGCACGCGGCAGCCGTCACGCCCGCGGTGCTTCCCGCCGCTCTGGAACCACACCGGGTCCTGAAGGGACTCCTCGGGCAGGTCCTCCACCTCGGGCAGGCCGAGCTCGGCGCCCTGGTAGACGTACGCGCCACCGGGCAGCGCGAGCATGAGCAGCGCGGCGGCCCGGGCGCGGCGCAGGCCCACCTCGAGGTCGGCGGGGCGGCCGGCGAAGTCCTCCTCACCGCCGAGCTCCGGGCGGTCCTGCTCCCGGGCGTAGCGGGACACCTCGCGGTAGACGTCGTGGTTGCTCAGCACCCAGGTGGGCGGGGCGCCGACGGCGTCGTGCGCGGCGAGCGTGCCGTCGATGACGGCGCGCAGCTCGGGCTCGCGCCACGCCGAGACGAGGAAGTCGAAGTTGAACGCGGTGTGCAGCTCGTCGGGGCGCAGGTACATCCCCAGGCGCACGGGGTCACCGGTCCACGCCTCCGCCACGAAGACCTTCGGGTCCTCGTAGGAGTCGGCGATCGCGCGCCAGCGGCGGTACACCTCGTGCACGTCGTCGCGGTCGAGGAAGGGGTGGTCCCCGGCGCCGAAGGGGCGGTGGGGGTGGTCCAGCGCGCCGGTGTCGGGCAGGTCGGCGTGCTTGGTGAGGCCGTGGGCCACGTCGATGCGGAACCCGTCGACACCGCGGTCGAACCAGAACCGCAGGACGTCGTCGTACTCGTCGCGGACGTCCTCGCTGGTCCAGTCGACGTCGGGCTGCTTGGTGTTGAACAGGTGCAGGTACCACTGGCCGGGCCGCCCCGCCGGGTGGGCGTCGTCACCGACGGCCTCGACCACGCGGGTCCAGGCCGGGCCGCCGAAGTGGCTGGTCCAGTCGTTGGGAGGCAGCTCGCCGGTCTCGCCGCGGCCGTCGCGGAAGATGAAGCGCGCCCGCTCCGGGGAGCCGGGGGCGCTGGCGAGCGCCGCCTGGAACCACGCGTGCTCGTCGGAGAGGTGGTTGGGGACGACGTCGAGGATGACGCGCAGCCCGAGGCCGTGCGCCTCGGCGATCATCGCCGAGGCCTGCTCGAGGTCTCCGAAGAGCGGCTCGACGGCGCGGTAGTCCGCCACGTCGTAGCCGGAGTCGGCCATCGGCGAGGGGTACCAGGGGTTGATCCAGATCGCGTCCACGCCGAGGGAGGCCAGGTGCGGCAGGCGCGCGCGCAGGCCGGCGACGTCGCCCGTGCCGTCACCGTCGCCATCGGCGAAGGAGCGGATGTAGACCTGGTAGACGACGGCCTCGCGCCACCAGGGCGTGACGAGGCGGGAGGCGGCGCGCTGCGCGCCGGTGGCGGTGGCCGTGAGGGTCACGGGTGTGCTCCGGGGTGACGTGGGTGTGCGGGACCTGGGGTGCGACCGGTGGTGCGAGGACGATGCTAGATCGATCCAGCACCGCGTGTCACGCGCATCCGCACGACTGGCGGACGACGAGCTGCGGCGCCACCTCGAGCTCCACCGGACCACCCGGCTCCCCCGGCTCCCGCAGCCGGCGCACGAGCCCCTGCGCCGCCGTCCGGCCCAGCTGCTCCCCATGAGTGGACACGGTGGTCAGCGGGGGCTCGTAGAGGGCGGCGGCGGGGATGTCGTCGTAACCGGTGACGGGCAGCGCACCGGTGCGCCCCGCCTCGCGCAGCGCCCGCAGCAGGCCCGTGGCGTGCACGTCGCTGAAGCAGACGGCCCCGTCCGGTGCGGCGCCCGCGCCACCGGACGGGGTCCCGGGCGGCGGGCCCACCAGGGCGCCGGCCACCGCGCGCCTGCCGAGCAGGAGGCCCGTCGGGTCCTCCGGCAGCCAGCCCAGCGCCCCGGCCACCTGGGCGCCGGGCACGGCGGCGACCGCGTCGCGCACGCCGGCCTCGCGCAGGCGGGCGCTCGCGACGTCGCGCGAGGTCCCCACCAGCAGCAGGCGCCGGCAGCCGTGGACGTCGAGCAGGTGCTCAGCGGCCAGGCGGCCACCGAGCCGGTCGTCAGGGGCCACGGTCCAGGTGGTGGCGCCGTCGACGGGCTGGGTGAGCAGCACGTGCTCGAGCCCCCAGGCGCGCAGCTCGTCCACCAGCGCCGCCGGGGTGCCCGCCACCGGCGCCAGCACCAGGCCCGCCACCCGGTGCTCGCGCAGCAGGCCCAGCAGCTCGGACTGCTGCGCCAGGTCGTGCGCGGCGTTGGCGAGCAGCGGCAGGTACCCCTCGTCGCGCAGCGCGGCCTGCACCCCCACCAGGGCCTGCGCGAAGAACGGGTTGGTGATGTCGCTGACCAGCACCCCGACCACGGGGGCGTGCTCGGAGCGCATGGCGGCGGCCACGCGGTCGTAGACGTAGCCCAGCTCGGCCATGGCTGCGCTCACGCGCTCGCGCGTGGCGGCGGAGACGCGTCCCTCCCCCCGCAGCACCAGGGACGCGGTGGCCCGCGAGACGCCGGCGCGCGCGGCGACGTCGCTGAGGGTCACCCGGGCGCTCACCCGCCCGATGATGCCCTGCGCGACCCCGAGGGACTGGTCAGCGAGCCTCGCGACGACGACGGCGCGGCCGTGCGCGCGCCCACCAGGGCCGCTCCGCCACCCGACGTCCCGCGTCCTCGGCAGCGGGGGCCGCCGGCTCCTCGACGCCCAGCGGGTGGGCCTCCCGCCAGCGCGCGAGCTGCCGGTCCAGGTCCACGAACGGCAGCGCCACCGGCGGCACCTCCTGCGGACGGCGGTAGGCGGCGTCGAGGCGCTCGTTGAACAGCTCCACGGCCGCGCGCACGGCCTCCTCGGTGGGCCTGCCGGGCACGGACTCGACCAGCTCCTCGCGCTCGCGGCGCAGGGCCAGCGCCGGTGGCAGGGCGGCGGTCATGTCCGCTCCCTCGCGACGGGCCCACTCCACGGCCCACTCCCCCGCGCTCTGGCCGAGCACGGCCTCGTCGAGGGGCTTGCCGGAGGCCGACAGGCCGTCGAACGCCCCGCGCTCGACGGCCTCGCGGACCTGCCGGTCCACCCAGGTCTCCCGGCTGACACCGGGTGGCTTGCGCTGGCTCACCGTCCCATGGTCTCCCCGCAGCCGGCCCGCCGCGACGGGCCGGCTGCACCCCGGACGGGCACCCGCACGGAACCTCGGACGGACCCCCCGGACGGGCACCGCCCCAGACGGCTGCGGCCCGTACGGGCGTCTCCCCGTCGGAGGTCTCCAGGAGGGGAGCCGTCCTGCCGACCCAGAGGACATGGCTCCGACCGCCCGCCACCGCCTCGTCACCCGCTCCGACTTCGACGGCCTCGTCTGCGCCGTCCTGCTGAAGCACCTCGACCTCATCGACGAGATCACGTTCGTGCACCCCAAGGACGTGCAGGACGGCGCTGTGGAGATCACCGGCCGGGACCTGCTGACCAACCTCCCGTACGACCCGCGGGCGCACACGGTCTTCGACCACCACCACAGCGAGGCGCTGCGCAACGCCGCCCCGGCGCCCGGCACGGCGGCGCACGTCATCGTCGAGCACGCGCCGTCGGCCGCCCGCGTGGTCTACGACCACTTCGGGGGCGCCGCGGCGTTCCCGCTGGTGCCGGCCTCGCTCATGGCGGCCGTGGACCAGGCCGACTCTGCCCAGTACTCCCTGGAGGAGGTGCTGCGACCCACCGGCTGGGCGCTGCTGAACTTCCTCATGGACTCCCGCACCGGCCTGGGCCGCTTCCGGGAGTTCCGGATCTCCAACTACGACCTCATGATGCAGATGATCGACCACTGCATCCAGCACGCCGACGCCGAGGAGATCCTCGCCCTGCCCGACGTCGCCGAGCGGGTGGCGCTGTACCGGGCGCAGGCCGAGCAGTTCGCGGCGCAGCTGCTGCGGGTGAGCACCGTCCACGACGACGTCGTGGTGGTGGACCTGCGCGAGGAGGGCGTCATCCACGCGGGCAACCGCTTCCTCGTGTACGCCCTCTTCCCGCAGGCGCGGGTCTCGGTGCACGTCCTCTGGGGCCGGGGGAAGCAGAACACCGTGCTCGCGATGGGCCGCTCGATCCTGGACCGGACCTCCACCGCCGACATCGGCGCCGTGGCGCTGCGCCACGGCGGCGGCGGCCACGAGGCCGCCGGCACCTGCCAGGTGCCCCACGCCGACTCCGAGCGGGTGCTCGCCGAGGTGGTGGCCTCGCTGTCAGGCTCGCGCGCCGCCGTCGTCGTCCCCGCCTGAGGCGGCCGGGTCCGCACCGGTGGGGCCCGCGCCCCGCCGGTGCGCCGGCAGCGCGGCGACCGCGGCGTTCGCGACGACGACGAGCGCGCCGCCGACCAGCTCGTGCACGGCCACGCGCTCCCCCAGCAGCACCACCCCGGCGAGGAAGGCCCACACCGGGTTGGCGCTGAGCAGGGTGGAGTACGTCGAGGCGGGCAGGCGCCGCAGCGCCGCCATGTCGGCCGGGTAGGGCAGCGCTGACGACAGCACCCCGCAGACGGCGGCGAGCGCGACGGCCTGCCACGGCGGCCGGGCGAGCAGCACCACCAGCAGCACGGGCAGCGCCCACGCGACCGCCAGCACCGTCGCGGCGGCGGCGGCACCCCGCAGGCCCGGCAGCCGGGCCCCGAGGGCGCGGCTGAGCAGGATGTAGGACGCCCAGGCGGCAGCGGCCGCGAGCGCCAGCGCGATGCCGGCGACGTCGCTGGTCGGGCCGGGCGCGACGAGCACCAGCACGCCGACGGCGGCCACGACCGCAGCGATCGCGTCGAGCGCGCGCCGGGAGGTGCCCACGGCCACGGCCAGCGGGCCCAGGAACTCCACGGTGACCGCCAGCCCGAGGCCGGTCCTGCTCACGGCCTCGTAGACGGTCAGGTTCATGAGGCCCATGACCGCGGCGAGCGCCACGACGAGCAGCCACGAGCGGCGGTCGAGGGACTGCGGCGACCAGCGCACCACGGCGTTCAGCGCGACCGCCGCCACCACCTGCCGGACGGCCACGACACCGGGCACACCGAGGTCGGTGAAGGCCAGCGCCCCCACCGCCGCGCCGGTCTGGCCGGAGGCGCTGGCGCCGAGGGCCAGGGCGGTGCCCGTGGTGCGGCGGTCGCGGCGGTCGCTGGGGTGCGCGGTCCCGGCACGCTCGCCGCGGGTGGCCGCGTCGTCGACGGGTGCGGCGGCCACGCCTCCATCCTGACGGGCGCCTACGGTGGCCGCGTGGAGGGACGGGAGCTGCGCGAGGTGGTCGTCCCGGGGGCGGACCAGGACCGCCACGTGCCCCAGCTGCTGGCCCAGCTGCGCGGGGCGCTCGACGGGTCGGGACCGGCGCTGCTGCCGCTGCCCGCCGACTCCGCCGCGGCGGAGCGCCTGCGCGGCGCCGCCCACCCCGGCCTGCCGGTGGGCACGGGCACCGCGCTGGTGCTGGCGACCTCGGGGTCCACCGGTGAGGCGAAGGCCGTGGAGCTGGGCGGTGCGGCCCTGACCGCCTCGGCGGGCGCCACGGCAGCGCGGCTGGGCGGGCACGGCCGCTGGCTGCTGGCCCTGCCGCTGGAGCACGTGGCCGCCTGGCAGGTCCTGGTCCGCAGCGCCGTGGCGGGCACCGAGCCCGTGGTGGCCCCCGCCGGTGACCCGGCGGCGCTGCCGGCGGCCGTCGCCGCGCTGAGTGGGGGCGCGGGCGGGGGCGGCGCGCGGTACGCCTCCCTGGTGCCGACCCAGCTGGCGCGCGCCCTGGAGCACCGGGAGGCGGCGCGGGCGCTCGCCCTGCTCGACGCGGTGCTGCTCGGCGGTGCCGCTGCGCCGCTGCCGCTGCTCGAGCGGGCCGCGGCGGCCGGGGTGCGCGTGGTGCGCACGTACGGCTCCACGGAGACCTCCGGCGGCTGCGTCTACGACGGGTGGGCCCTGGACGGCGTCGAGGTGGCCCTGGAGCCCGTGGGCGGTGGTCCGGACGACGACGACGCGGGTCGGGTCCTGCTGAGCGGTCCGGTGCTCGCCACCGGGTACCGCGGCCGGCCGGACCTCACCGCCGAGGCGTTCGTGCAGCGCGCAGGACGGCGCTGGTACGCCACCAGCGACCTCGGGCGCACCGACGCGCAGGGCCGGCTGTCGGTGCTGGGGCGGCTGGACGACGTCGTCGTGACCGGCGGGCGCAAGGTCGCTCCGCTGGCGGTCGAGCGGGTGCTCGCCGACCTGCCCGGAGTGGCGGACGCGCTCGTGGTGGGAGTGCCCGACCCCGAGTGGGGGCAGCGCGTGGTGGCGCTCGTGGTGCCCGCCGCGGGCGGCGCGGCGCCGCCCCTGGAGGTGGTGCGCGCCGCCGTGCGCGAGCGCCTGGGTGCCCCCTCGGCGCCGCGGGACGTGCTGGTGGTGGAGGCGGTCCCGGTGCGGGGCATCGGCAAGCCCGACCGCCGGGCCGCGGCGGCCCTGGCCGCCCACCTCCTCGCCCCGCCCTCCTGATCCGCACGCCGGACGGGGCAGGGTGGGGGTGTGGCCCCCACCGACCCGACCGACCGGAACCACGCGCTGTCGTTCGGAGCCGCTGCCGCCGGCTACGCGGCCGTGCGCCCCACCTACCCCGCCGAGGCCCTCGACTGGGTCCTGGAGGGCCTCACCGGCGGCTTCGGAGAGCGCCGGCTGCGAGCCGCCGACGTCGGCGCGGGCGCCGGGGCGCTGACCGCTCGCCTGGTGGAGCGCGGCCTGGAGGTGGTGGCCGTGGACCTCGACCCGAAGATGCTCGCGCAGCTGCACGTCGACGTCCCCGGCGTGCCGACCTTCGTGGGCAGCGCCGAGCAGCTGCCCCTGCCCGACGCCTCGGTGGACCTGCTGGTGCTCGGGCAGGCCTGGCACTGGGTGGACCCGGTGCGGGGCAGCGCCGAGGTCGGACGGGTGCTCGCACCGGGAGGCCGCCTCGGGCTGCTGTGGAACCAGCGCGACACCCAGGAGCCGTGGGTGGCCGCCCTGGGCGGCATGCTCGACTCGGCCCCGCACATGGCGGCGCGCGTGGAGGACCCGCGGATCGGTGCGCCGCTGGTGGGCGCCGAGCGGCGCACCACCTCCCGCTGGACGCACGACCTGTCTCCGGAGGAGGTGGTGGGGCTGGCCGCGAGCCGCAGCGCCGTCCTCACCGCGGCGCCGCAGGAGCAGCGGCGGGTGCTGGACGCCGTCCGCGAGCTGCTGGCCACCCACCCCGACACCGCGGGACGCGACAGCATCCCGGTCCCGTACACGACCACCTGCTGGCGCGCCCGCCGCCCCTGACGCCGGCGCGCGGCCCCGGCCACCTACAGTCCTCGGGTGGCGAGCGCGGGTCAGTGGGTGGCCGGTGCGCGTCCGAGGACCCTCCCCGCGGCCCTGGCGCCCGTGCTCGTGGGCACCGGCGCGGCCGCGCTGGCGCAGTCCGCCCACGCGGGCCGCGCCCTGCTGGCCGCCCTGGTCGCCCTGGCGCTGCAGGTGGGCGTCAACTACTCCAACGACTACTCCGACGGCGTGCGGGGCACCGACGCGGACCGCGTGGGGCCGCTGCGCCTGACGGCCTCCGGCGTCGCCAGGCCCGGGCGGGTGCTGCGCGCGGCGCTCGTCTCCTTCGGCGTGGCCGCAGCGGCCGGCGTGGTGCTCGTGGCCCTGTCGGGCGCGTGGTGGCTGCTGGTGGTGGGCGCGCTCGCGGTGGTCGCCGCGTGGACCTACACCGGCGGGCCGCGGCCGTACGGCTACGCGGGCCTGGGCGAGGTGTTCGTCTTCCTGTTCTTCGGGCTGGTCGCCACGCTCGGCACCACGTACACGCAGACGGGGTCGCTGAACGCCGCCAGCTGGGCCGGTGCCGTGGCGGTGGGCTCGCTGGCGTGCGCGATCCTCGTGGCCAACAACCTGCGCGACGTGCCCACCGACGCGGTGGCCGGCAAGCGCACCCTCGCGGTGCGCCTGGGCGAGCCGCGCACGCGCACCCTGTACGCCGCCCTGCTCGTGGTGCCCTACGCGCTGCTGGCGGTGCCGGCGCTCGCCGCCCCGCGGGCCCCTCTCGCGCTGGTGGCGCTCGTCACAGTGCCGCTGGCCGTCGGGGCGGCCCGGACCGTGCTGCGCGGCGCCGCCGGGAGGGACCTCGTGCCGGTCCTGGGGGCCACCGGACGCCTGGAGCTGGTCTACGCGCTGCTGCTGGGTCTGGGCCTGGCGCTCGCACCGCTGCTCTGACGCGGCGGGTCAGCGGGGACGGCGCTGGGCGTCGTCGTCGGCGTCCTCGGCCGCGGCGTCGCGCTCAGCAGCGGACATCCGCCCCGAGCGCTGCCGCTCGGCCTCCTTCGCGGCGGCCTTCTGGTGCCGCGCGGCCGTGCGCTGCTCCAGCCGCTCCACGAGGGCGCGGCGGGGACCGCCCAGCAGGAGGTAGGAGAGCAGGGCCGAGACCACCAGCGCGAAGACCACGAGGAGCAGCGCGCGCATGCCCACGGCGTACCCGAGGAGGGCCACGAGGAAGAACAGCAGGATCCTCAGGAGCCCGTAGCGGAAGAAGGGAGACACAGCAGGAGCGTAGGTGGACGACGTGCTTACCATCGTCCCGTGCCGATGCTGGTCGCCCTCGTGGCTCTCGTGCTGGGGATCTACGCGCTGGTCGACTGCCTGCGCACCACGGGGACGCAGGCCCGGGGCCTGCCCGTGGCGGTGTGGGTGGCGGTCATCGTCCTGCTGCCCGTCGTGGGGCCGCTGGCCTGGCTGCTGGCCGGGCGCACCCACGGGTCGCGTCCCGCGCCGCCGGTGAGCACCTCCCGGGGCGGCGCCCCGAAGGGCCCCGACGACGACGAGGACTTCCTGCGCTCCCTCGACCGCAAGCACCGCGGCGACGTCTGACCCCGCCTGCGCGAGCGGCTCCTCCCCGGGACGCGCGAGAGCCCCGGGACCCTGCAGGGTCCCGGGGCTCTCGCGCACCCGGCGAGGGGGTCAGCCGATCCCGGCGTAGGAGTGGTTGCCCGGGAAGAGGACGTTGACGACACCGTAGTTGATCATCAGGCAGGCGAAGCCGGCCATCGAGAGGTAGGCGGCGCGGCGTCCGTTCCAGCCGCCGGTGGCCCGTGCGTGCAGGTAGGCGGCGTAGACCACCCAGATGATGAAGGTCCACACCTCCTTGGGGTCCCAGTTCCAGTACCGGCCCCAGGCGACCTCGGCCCAGATCGCCCCGGCGACCAGCGTGAAGGCCCACAGGGGGAACGAGATGGCGATGAGCCGGTAGGACAGCTTCTCCAGGTCCGCCGCGCTGGGCAGCGCCTCCATGAAGCGGCCGGCGCCGAGCGTGGCGCCTGCGGCGCGCTGCGCCTCGCGGCGCTCCTGCACCAGCTGGAGCACCGTGGTGGAGAAGGCCAGCACGAACAGCGCCGAGCTCACGAACGCCACCGACACGTGGATGATCAGCCAGTAGCTCTGCAGCGCGGGCACCAGGGGGGCCGAGGCGGTGTAGAGGACGGCGACGGCCAGTCCCAGGCTCAGCAGCACGGGCGCCAGGACGAAGGTGGACAGCCAGCGCACGTCGCGCCGGGTGAGCACGAGCAGGTAGACGAGGACGACGACGGAGGTGCCCGTCACCGAGAACTCGTACATGTTCCCCCAGGGCGCCCGGTGCGCCGAGAGGCCGCGGGTGACCACGCCGCCGACGTGCAGGAGCAGCGCGAGCACCGTGAGCGAGGTGGCGATGCCGGCCGCCTTGCGGCGGGTGCCGTCCTCGGCGAGCGAGACCGGCTCCTCCGAGGCCGACGTGCGGACCAAGGTCGTCGTCCCCCCCGCACCGCCGGCACCTGTGGCGCTCAGCTGCTGGCCCTTGCCCTGCTGCTTCTTGCGCATCCGCGCGGTGGCGCGCTCGCCGAGGGCGGCGAGGTCCATGGCGCTGGCGCCGAGGGCCAGGGTGTACACGGCCATGGCCGAGTAGACGAGGGCGTTGCTGGCCGAGGCCAGCGACTCGTCGACGCTCACGGCTCCTCCTGTCGAGGGGGCTGGTGGGACGGTGGGCTGTCTGTCGGGCCAGTGTCGCTGGTCGTGCCGGCCGGGGCAGCGGCTGGGAGCCGCGCGAGCACGGCCGCCAGGACCGCGTCGGCCTCGGCGGCCAGGCCGTGGTCCTCGCTGCGGGCGAGCGCGCCGACCTCGAGGAGCGTGCGGCCGTCCGCGCCACCGGCGGCGGGCACGGCGCGCACCCACAGGCGGCGGCGCGGCACGAACAGCGACGCGGTGAGCCCGGCGATGGCCAGCAGGGAGAACACGAGGGCGGCGGCGCGGGCCGGGTCGTGCCGGACGGTGAAGCCGGCGTACCGGTCGACGCGGTCGAAGGTCACCGACCCGAGACCGTTCGGGAGCTGGTAGGTCTCCCCCGGCTTCATGGCGAAGCGCAGCGGCTGCCCGTCGGGGCTGGTGACCCGCTGCATCCTGGACGTGTCCAGCTCGTAGACGTTCTGCGGGACGCCGTCGTCGAGGCCGAGGTCCCCGGTGTAGGCGAACAGGAGCAGCTCGGGGTTCCTCAGGTCAGGGAACGTGGAGACCGGCACGCCCGAGGCGCTGGGCGAGGCGGTGGGCAGGAACAGCCCCTGCAGGCCGATGTCCCCGTCGAGGCCGGGCACCTTGACGACGCCGGTGGAGGTGTAGGTGGCGTCCTGCACGAGGAAGGGCGTCGCCTGGGAGAAGAGGACGTCGCCCTTCGCGTCCCGCACGGTGATCACCGGTGCGTAGCCGTTGCCCGCGAGGTAGACCGAGGCACCACCGGCGCGCAGCGGCTCGTTGACCCTGATCTGCCCTGAGCGCGGCGCGGCGTCGGGGGAGTCCTTCACCGTCACGTCAGCGGAGAAGCTGCGCGGGGCGCCGAACTGGTTGCCGGTGGAGCTGTCGTCGAAGGCCACGTGCAGCGCGTCGAGGGTGAAGGCGAAGGGCGGCAGGTCATCGGGGTCGACGAGCGCCCCCGGGTCCCAGCTGTCGTACCGCGTCACGTTGTTCACGTACGCGTCGCCCTGGACCACGATCACCTGGGCGCGGTAGCCCCACAGGCCGCCGACGGCGATGGCGATGAGCACCCCCACCAGGGCGAGGTGGAAGAGCAGGTTCCCGGTCTCGCGCAGCTCCCCGCGCTGGCCGGCCAGCGACGGGCCGCGGCGGTCGTCGGTGAAGCCGGCGGTGCGGTACCGGCGCGAGCGCAGCACGTCCTGCGCGGCGCTGAGGACGTCAGCGGGGGCCGCGTCCACCGGGACGGACCGGTGCTCGGGCAGGCGCGACAGCCGGGCGGGCGTGCGCGGGGGCGCCTGGCGCAGGTTCGCCAGGTGGACCCTGGTGCGCGGGAGCACGCAGCCGACCAGGCTGATGAACAGCAGCAGGTAGACCGCGGAGAACCACGGCGAGGAGTAGACGTCGAAGAGGCTCACCCGGTCGAGCCAGGGCGCCAGGTCGGGGTGGGCCTGGAAGTACTGGGCCACCTTGACCTGGTCGATGTTGCGCTGGGGGAACAGCGACCCGGGAACCGCCAGCACGGCCAGCAGCATGAGCAGCAGCAGCGCCGTGCGCATGCTCGTCAGCTGCCGCCACGTCCAGCGCAGCCAGCCGACCAGCCCGAGCCCGACGGGCTTCGGGTCCGACGGCGGCTCGGCGGAGGTGCGCCGCTCCTCGACGGTCGTCACGAGCCCTGCGCCTCCCTCTCGTCGTCGCGCATCAGACCGGGGTCTCCCAGCCGGCGATGCTGCCCTGCAGCTGGCCGAGCCACTGGCCCCACAGCCCGCTGACCAGCAGCACGCCGACCACCACGAGCGCCACGCCGCCGGTGCGGGCGATGGCGAGCCTGCGGTGCCGCAACCAGTCCAGGGCCCGGGCGGAGCGGCCCAGGCCGAGCGCCACCAGCACGAACGGCAGGCCGAGCCCGAGGCAGTAGGCCAGGGTCAGCAGCACTCCGCGCGAGGCGGTGCCAGCGTCGGTGGCGAGTGCGAGGACCACGGCGAGCGTCGGGCCCAGGCACGGGGTCCACCCCAGGCCGAAGGTCGCCCCGAGCAGCGGCGCCCCCACCAGCCCGGCCGCGGGGCGCCAGCGCACCTTGGCCTCCCCGCGCAGGCCGGGCACGAGGCCGAGGAAGGCCAGACCCATGACGAGGACCACGACCCCCATCCACCGCGTGAGCTCGGCGCGGTGCCCGACGAGGAAGGCGCCCAGGGCGCCGAAGGCCGCCCCGGCGAGCACGAAGACCACCGTGAAGCCGAGCACGAAGAGCACCGACCCCAGCAGCAGCCGTCCGCGGCGCTGCCGCTCGAGGTCCACGCCGGTCAGGCCGGTGACGTAGCCCAGGTAGCCGGGCACCAGCGGCAGCACGCAGGGGGACGCGAAGCTGACCAGTCCAGCCGCCGCGGCGACCAGAGCCGCCACGACCAGGGGGCCGCTGCCCGCCAGGCTCTGGAAGAGCTGGGCGGTGCTCATGCGCCAGCGCTCGCGCGGGTGTCACCGGCGTCAGCTCGACCGCTGCGGACGTCGTCGATCATGCCGCGCAGCACGTCCTCCTCGACCTTGCCGATCACGGACGCCGCGGGGCGCCCTTCGGCGTCGAGGACGATGGTGGAGGGCACGGCCTGCGGGGGGATCCGTCCGCGCAGGGCCAGCAGGCCCTCGCCGGAGCCGGCGTCGAGGATGCTCGGGTACGGGATGCCGAACTTCTTCTCGAAGGTCTGCACCACCGCTGCGTCGTCCTCGGTGTTGATACCCAGGAAGCGCACGTCGGGCGAGTCCGAGGCGATCGCTGCGAGGTGCGGGGCCTCGGCGCGGCAGGGGGCGCAGGCGGCGTACCAGACGTTGACGACCACCACGGACCCGCGCCAGGCGGCGACGTCGACGGTCGACCCGTCGGCGGTCTTCCCGGACAGGACCACCGGCTGACCGCGGTCGGCGACGGCGAGGATCTTCCGGGTGCCGTCCCCGGAGACGTAGCCCTGCTGGTTGCCGGTGTCGCCGGCGGTCTGGCCGAGCCCGCCGCAGGCCGCGAGCGCGGCGGCGGCCGGCGCGGCCAGCACCCCGGTCAGCAGGGCGCGTCGCGAGATCGTGGTCACGCGGCACCCGCCGTGTCGACGGCGCCGGGCAGCAGCGAGGCGGCGGGCTCGCGGTAGTCCACCCCCACGAGGGCCGTGCCGTCGAAGCGCAGGGTGGTGAGGCTGGCGAGGGTGCACTCGCGGCTGCGGGGGTCGTGCCAGAGGCGCCGGCCCTCGGCGCGGCGGCGGGCGGAGTAGATGGGCAGCTGGTGGGCGACCAGGACGGTCTCGTGGCCGGCGTTGCGCGCGGCGGCCTCGCGGGCCACCGCGAGGACGCGCTCGGCCTGCTCGGCGTACGGCTCGCCCCAGGAGGGGCGCAGCGGGTTGCGGAGCGCCCACCAGTGGCGGGGCCGGGCCAGGGAGCCCGGACCGACGCCGAAGGTGAGGCCCTCGAAGTGGTTGGCGGCCTCGATGAGCCGCTCGTCGGTGCCGACGGCCAGGCCGAAGGCCTCGCCGATCGGCGCGGCGGTCTCCTGGGCGCGCTGCAGCGGGGAGGCGACGACCTCCACCACGTCGGCGCGCTCGTCGGCGAGGGTCTTCGCCACGAGTGCGGCCATGGCCCGGCCCCGCTCGGAGAGGCGGTAGCCCGGGAGCCGGCCGTAGAGCACGCGCTCGGGGTTGTGGACCTCCCCGTGGCGCAGCAGGTGGACGGCGGTCAGGGCCATGCGAGAAGCATCCCACCCGCACCTGGGTGCCCGGGGCCGCGCGCCGCCGGCCTGCGCGCGACGTCACACCGGCGGGTCCCCGGGGCCGGACCGCGAGAGCTGGAGGTCAGGGCTGGAGGTCAGGGCTGGATGCTGACGACGCCGAGGTCGCGCGTGGACGCCAGGGCGCCGCGGACGCCCTCCCCGCTGTAGCTGCCCGAGGTCGGCGCCACGTCGGCGTAGTCGCGGCCGACGGCCACGGTGAGGTGCCCGGCGCCGGCGCGCTTGTCGTTGCAGGGGTCGAAGGCCACGGCCACCGCACCCGGGCGCCCCTCGACCAGGCCGGGGACGACGACATCGACCCAGGCGTGGGTGCCGCCCTGCCCGATGAGGTGCCCCGAGACGTAGCGGGTGGGGATCCCCAGGTGGCGCATCACGGCGATCATGACGTGGGCGTAGTCCTGGCAGACGCCGACGCCTCCGGCGAGGGCCTGCGCGGCCGTGGTGCGCGTCGTCGTCGTGCCGAACTCGTAGCGGAACCTCGCGTGCACGGCGGAGCAGACGCGCTCGGCGGTCTCGAGGGGGTTCTCGGGGCGGCGCAGCGACTCGGCCAGCTCGACGATCGCGGCGTCCGGTGCGGTCAG